>VSNT01000332.1 GCA_009774465.1 Lachnospiraceae bacterium | reverse complement strand
TGTATATGCATATGGTACAGATAAATATGCAAAAAAAAGGAGGGCAATATTATGTGGGCATACGAAAGTGTATTTTATCAGATTTACCCATTAGGATTCTGTGGAGCGCCATTTGAGAATGACGGGGTGGAAGAGCACCGTATTTTAAAAGTGATTGGCTGGATTCCGCATATTGTAAAGCTGGGAGCTGATGCTATATATTTTTCACCTGTGTTTGAGTCTGATACACATGGCTATAACACAAGGAATTTTAAAAAGATTGACTGCAGGCTTGGCAGCAATAATGATTTTACAAAAGTTTGTGAGGAACTGCACAAAGAAGGTATAAAGGTTGTGCTTGATGGTGTATTTAACCATGTAGGACGTGGGTTCTGGGCATTCCAGGATGTTCTTGCTAACAGGGAGAATTCCAGGTACCGTGACTGGTTTAATATTAATTTTGGAGGCAACTCTAATTATAATGATGGTTTATGGTATGAGGGCTGGGAAGGCAATTATGACCTTGTAAAGCTGAATTTGCGCAATGAGGAGGTTATACAGCATATTTTTGATGCAGTGAAGTACTGGATTGAAACATTTGATATTGACGGGCTGCGCCTGGATGTAGCATACTGCCTGGACAAGGATTTCTTAAAAATGCTTCGACAGTTTACAGATTCACTAAAAGAAGAATTCTTTATTGTAGGTGAAACTCTTCATGGTGATTATAAGCAGTGGGCAAATAATGATATGTGTCATTCTGTTACTAATTATGAGTGTTATAAAGGGCTTTATTCAAGCTTTAACAGCATGAATATGTTTGAGATATGCCATTCACTTGCAAGGCAGTATGGACCAGAGGAATGGACTCTCTATAAAGGCATGCACCTGTTGAGTTTTGTAGATAACCATGACGTAACCCGTATTGCAAGCAACCTGTCAAATGAAAAGCATTTGCCATTAATTTATGCATTGAATTTCGGTATGCCAGGTATTCCTTGTGTATATTATGGAAGTGAGTGGGGCACAAAGGCAAATAAGAGTGAGGGAGACCCTGCACTCCGTGCATGCTTTGAAGAACCTGTGTTTGGAGAGCTGGCAGAGTGGATTGCTAAGCTTGCTAAAGCTAAGAAAGGCAGTAAGGCTTTGAATTATGGTAATTACCGCAACATTGTGCTTACAAACCACCAGTGCATATTTGAACGTGCTTGTGAAGGTGAGAGGGTACTTGTAGCAATTAACGCATCTGATGAACCATATGTTGCACACTTTGATGCAGGCTGTGGTATGGCAGAGGATTTGATTACTGGATACCCATATGTTTTTGGGGGAGGAAGTGATCGTCCACCATATTTCGCAGCATTGTGGCTTATGGAAAAGTAAGTTGTAAGTTGTGTGGTTTTGACAGTTTAGTTTTGTAAATAATGTATATACCAATAATATGGGAGAAATATAATGAAAAAGATATTTAAAAAGATTGCTTTTATTCTTGTTGCAGTGCTGGTTTTACAAGGGATTGTACCATATAATGTGTCACATATAAATGCAGCAAAACAGAAGAAGCTGAAAATTAGTGCAAACAAAATTGTTCTTTATATAGGGCAGTCTAAGAAGCTTACAGTAAAGGGAGCGTCTAAAAAGGTAAAGTGGTCTTCTAGTAAACCTAAAGTTGCAAGTGTATCTAAATCTGGAAAAGTAAAGGCTAAAAAGACTGGACAAGCTATTATTACAGCAAAATCATCTGGAAAAAAAGTTGTATGTAAGGTGAAGGTAGTACAACGTAAAATACCTTCTGTAACACCAGCACCATCAGTATCACCACAAAGAACTCCAGAAATAGTAGTACCAGTAATTACAGATGTTCCGTCTGTAACAGTAACTCCTATGGTGACAAATGGCCCAGTACCAACAAAGATGCCAGTACCAACTGTAACACCAGTGCCAACGAAGACACCAGTGCCAACGAGGACACCAGTGCCAACGAGAACACCAGTGCCAAGGAAGACGCCAGAACCAGCAAAAACACCAGTGCCAACAAAAACGCCAGTACCAACTGGAACACCGGCGCCAGCTAAAACACCAGAACCAACAAAAACACCAGCTACTACAGCACCAGTGACAGGTGGAGATATTACAACAAATACACCAGAACCAGTAATTACACCAATGCCAACAAATATACCAGAACCAACAAATACACCAGAACCAGCAGCTACAGTTAATCCAGTGCCAGAAACACCAGTTCCCGTTACACCTGCTCCTGTACCAGAACCAACATTGGAACCAGAAAATACACCAGTTCCTGTTAAAGAAGTAAAAGTTAGTACAGGGGATAAGGAAATTGTTATAGGTGAAAGTGTAGCACAATTAAAAGAAGATTTTGGGGAACCATCGAGAATTGATGAAACAATGTATATATA
>VSNT01000331.1 GCA_009774465.1 Lachnospiraceae bacterium | reverse complement strand
CCATGCAGATGTTGAATGCCTGCCCGTTTCCCAAGTACATCCTGGAGCTTGGGGTGGAGGGTGTTCTGGTGGAAATCAAAAAGGCGGCCAAGCGGAGCGTAGGGCGGAAACGGGCACAGCTGCTGGTGGAGACCGCCCAATCCTCCATTGGCGTGGACTACGGCGTGGATGCTGCCCGCTGCAAGCTGCGGTTGCTCCTGGAGTCGTTGGAACTTGTCAACCGTCAGTTATCCAGTATTGAGGAGGCAATGGCGAGTGCCTTGCGGGAAACTGGTATTTCAGACTATCTGCTGAGCATTAAGGGGGTTGGTGTTGTCTCCCTGGCGGTATGCTTGGGTGAACTGGGCGACCCGCTACGATTCGACGATCCCCGGCAGCTGAACCGGCTGGCTGGCTATAATCTGGTAGAGGACAGCTCCGGCAAAGACAAGAGCGGCACCTGTATCTCCAAACGGGGCAGGAAGGGCCTGCGCCGGGTGCTTTACCAGATGGCGCTGACCGCTGTGGCGGTGAATCCGGAGATGAAGGAACTGTACCATTACCTCAAGACCCGTGCGGTAAATCCGCTGAAGAAAATGCAGGCACTGGTCGTCATCAGCAAAAAACTGCTGGCCTTGATCTACGCACTGGCGAAGAAAAAGCAGTTTTATGATGCAGGGAAGGTATTCGGCGAGGTTCGCAAATCCCAGCTTACGGCGGCGTGAAGTTTTGCCGCACCACTACCGTAGGTAAAGGCACAGGGCCAGGGAGAAAACCTCCATTTGCCCACTGAGGCTGCATACGAGCATAATCCCGTCCTGTGCCTTTATCCATATATGCTGAATGAAGGAATGTGAGGACTTTGATCCTGTGAATGCTGATAGGGTCAGCATTTGGATTTCCTGCCTGCGGTAAGCTTCTTGTAAATTTATTTTGGGAGATCTATTGACATTTTTCAAATTTTGAGATAGGTGATTTCCTATGAATAAGGTCAAAAGCTTCTTGATTTCTGTCGCAGCAGGCATAGTCAGCTTCTATGTCTGCAAATTACTCGGCAGATGCTGTGAGGACCGGTAAACCCAGCAAGAACCCCCGGAGAGCCAACACCTCTCCGGGGGTTCCTTTTTGCGGTGATTTCCTTGAACGAGTTTTAAGCTTCTTGATTTGGAGCTTACGCCATCTTCTCCTTGATGTGGCTAAGACGGTCCAGAGCCTCGTTAAGGGTCTCGTCCTTCTTGGCAAAGTGGACGCGGACGATGTCCTGGACGTTCTCCTTGAAGAAGGACGTGCCGGGGACGCAGGCTACGCCTACCTTCCGGGCCATCTCCTCGCAGAACTCCACGTCGGTCTGGCCCTTCTTCAAGTAGGGGCCGATGTTCGCCAGGACGAAATACGCGCCCTGGGGATCGGTGAAGGGAATGCCGATGTTCTTGAGGCCATCGGTGAACAGCTTCTTCATGTGGGCGTAGTGGGCCCCGAACTCCTCGTAGTAGCTGTCCGGCATATCCAGGCCCACTACGGCGGCCTCCATCAGGGGAGAGGGCGCGCCTACGGTATTGAAATCGTGGTACTGCTTGATGCGGTCCATGATCTCCTTGGGAGCGATGGCGTAGCCAAGACGCCAGCCGGTGACGGAGTAGGTCTTGGAGAGGCTGGAGCAGCTGACGGTGCGCTCCCACATGCCCGGGAGGGAGTTCATATAGGTGTGCTTGTGGCCGTCATAGATGATATGCTCGTACACCTCGTCCATGATGGCGTACACGTCGTACTTGACGCACAGGTCCGCAATGAGCTTCAGCTCGTCGTAGGTGAACACCTTGCCGCTGGGGTTGGAGGGATTGCAGATCAGAATGGCCTTGGCCCCCTGCTTGAAGGCGTCCTCCAGAACGTTGGCATCGAACCCGAAGGCCGGGGGTACCAGGGGCACGTAGATGGGCTCGCAGTCCGCCAGGATGGCCTGGGCATGGTAGTTCTCGAAGTAGGGGGAGAACAGGATGATCTTATCCCCCGGGTTGGTCAGGGCGAAGATGGTGTCCACCATGGCCTCGGTGGAGCCGATGGTGACCACGATCTCCCTGTCCGGGTCCAGCCTGCGGCCCATGAAGC
>VSNT01000330.1 GCA_009774465.1 Lachnospiraceae bacterium | reverse complement strand
CTTGTTGACGCTCCGCACGTCGATGGTGGCGGTCATATCCTCGAAGTTTTGGGTATGGATGGTGACGGTGATGGTTCCGATTTTAGTTTCGCTGTCGCTCTCCACCGCCTTAATGGGCAGGGTGAGGGTCTGGCCGTCAATCATTGCGCCGCTGTCGTAGTAGCTGCCCAGATTGACCGGACCCAGCTCGTAGGTGACGGCGGTGCTGCCCAGGCTCATGCCCTCCGGCACATCGGGCCGCAGAGCGCCCAGGCCGTAGGTGTAGGTATGCGCCTGCTTATTGACAACCGCCAGATCGCCGGTCTTGGGGGTGAGCGCCGGGGCCTTGCGGATGGTCACGCTGCTGGTGATCGCACCCGCAGGCTGGGTCAGGGTGTAGTTGGACGCCGCCCCGCCGGTGAGGGTCAGCCGGGGCAGGGTGACGGCGGTATAGGTCCCTACGTCGGAGCCGTTCAGTGTTCCGGTCAGGTTGGCCAGATTGACGGACACATTATCGCCGCTCACAATTCCGTTCAGGGTCACGTCTGTGATCTGCACTGCGTTAGTGCTGTCATAAGCCCTGTCCTCTGCGGTCAGGCCGGTGACAGTCAGCGCCTTGGGAACGGCGGTAAAGGTGATTTGATCTTCCACCACATAATGGTTGTTATCTCCGGGCTTTGTTGCGGTAATGGTCACTTTACCTGTGCCAGTGACAGTGACCTTGCCAGAACTGTCCACAGCGGCGGCGCCGCTGGCGGACCAGTTCACGCCGCTATCGGTGTGCAGGGTGAAGGCATCGCCGTAGGTGATGGCCCCTGTGGGCAGGCCGGTGATGCTGGGCGCGGTCTGGCTGGCCTTGGTGATGTCGCCGGTGGCATTCACCGAGCTGTTGGTGAGATTGTAATTTTTCGCCTTGGCGCTGTCCTTGAGGGTCACAGCAACGGTGACGCTCTTGCCTGTCCCGGCATTCGCGTCTGCAAAGGTGCCGGTAGCAGTGTAATCTGTACCGAGGGCCAGCGTTTCTCCGCTCACCAAGCCGTCAAAGGTCACGCCGGACAGAAGCGTCAGCATTGCCATTGTAGGTCTTGGAGGCCACTGTCGCGCCGGTGACGGGCAGGGGGGCCTTGCTGATGGTTACTGTCAGCGGATCGGTGCTTGCTTCCTCCGTATTAGGTGTTTCCTTAATGCTGGCGGTGAGGGTGTAGGTCCCCGCCTTCTTCGGCTCGGCACTCCATTCAAAGGTCACATCAGCATAATTCGCACCGGTGATTGCCAGATTGCCCGCTGTTGGATTGGGGATTGTCTGACCGTCATAGGTCTTGCTGGGGTCATAGCCGCTGGCAAAGGCGATTGTGGGCCGGGATTTGTTGATAGTCAGCGTTCCCGTTTCATAGGTAATACTGTAATTGGCGGTCACGTCCGCGCCGCTGCTGTTCTGGATTTGAGCGGCGGAGGGTGTGATGGTGCCGCCGGGGACATTTTTGGTGCTGGCATCGAGGGTGATACCTTTCAGGGTATCGCCGGTGCAAAGAGCGGCGGCAGTTACCTGATCTGTCCCCTCGGTGATGCTCTCGCCGTAGGTTATGGTCTGGTCGTTGGCCTTGATGGTCAGCGCAGCCTTGCCGATGGTGAAGGTCGTGCTGACGGAGCCGGAAAAGCTGCCGCCTACCGCCGTAACGGTCACTTTTGCCGTATTTCCGGCGTTGATGTTGTTGTCGTAACTGAGCTGATACTTTTCCGCCGCCAACGCTATTCCGTCCACTGTGACATTGACTTCCGGTGTCTGCGCCTCGCCGGTGTAGGTCAACTCCGCATTATCTTTCAGCGCCACCGCCAGCACAGCTTCACAGGCGCATTTTCCGTTTTCACCAAAGCTGCAATTTTCTTCATCCCACTTATTGCCACAGGCAAGGCAGGTTTTCTGATGGGTCGTGGCACCGGAGGTATGGGTGTATGTGCAAACATCCTTGCCGTTATGTTCGCACTTCTGCACCGTCACGGTGCCGGTCAGCCATGCGGGCTTTGCATCAAGCGGTACTTCGCCTGCCTCGTAGTCGCCCACAAGTCCCTCTGCTTTTGCAACGGGTATATCATTTTGGTGATAAGCGCACCCGGCTGCAAGCATATCCTTCAGCGTGACAGACGCATTGTTGTTTACCTGTACCGCTACGACTCCACTGAATGTTCCGCCGGAAATGGTTATGCTTCTACCCCCGGACACCCACAATCCTGTATCACTCCCTGAGATAGTTCCACCGGAAATGTTGACCGTTCCACTGATAATATTCATACCGCGTAATCCTGAAACGGTCCCGCTTTGGATGGATAGAGTCCCGCCATATACTTCGATGGTAATATTTGAACTCTCAATCTT
>VSNT01000033.1 GCA_009774465.1 Lachnospiraceae bacterium | reverse complement strand
GTAAAGCTGGGTGCCGGAAATGGAAAATTTTTACTGGTATCTGTTTTGAGCCGGAATGCCTCAGAAGTCATAGAGAATAAATATGAGGGTGACAGAGAACTTTGTTTTTTTACTGTAGGAAATGTTATGCGTGACATTTTTAAACTTTATTTTTTCAAACAGGATATTTATGTAGATGAATTTAACTGGCAGTTTTTTTTACAGAAAGAAGAATTGAATTCCTTTAAGGTTTCAGATAAAATGAAGATTTTTGAAAAGAAGATAGAAGAAGCTGTTGGACTAAAGATTACCTGGGTAGTGAGTCTGGAACCTGTGGAGCTGAAAGACTTAAAGAATATATTAGGGGAACAAAATGGAATTTTACGTCAAAGAAATGTTTGGGGATGCGGCACGATAGCTTCTCTGGCAGAAAAAAATCCTGTGCAGAGTGACGGGGCATTGAGTCTGGAATTGCGAATGATAAGCGTTTTGGAAAGCAAGGACAGAGAAATGCTTAAAAAAATTATTAGAGATTACTGTAGCGGCTTAAAGAGGGGAGGGGCGTTGAAATTACAGGAACTGCAAAGATGTACTGCCGACATGAATCTTCTGCTTGGACGGCTTGCCGCCAGACAGGAGAGGGAGGTTCCTACGGAACTTCTTTCTCTGTGGATTAATGACATTGATTTATGGGAAAAAGAAGTGCTAAAACGTCTTGACCTGCTTATGGATTACTTCCGGATAAAGGAAGAACCTGCGGAGATAATATATGCTTACATCAAGGAGCATTATTCAGAAGATATAACGCTTTCAACTATTGCGGCGGATCTTTTTCAGACGCCACAATATGTGGCAAGAATTTTTAAAAACAAATATCATATGACCATTGTAACCGCCATTACAAAGATGCGGATGGAAAAAGCCTGTGAATTACTGAAAACAGGAAAAAGAAGTGTGGTACAGGTGGCGGAAATGGTTGGTTATGAAGATGAAAATTATTTTGGAAGAGTTTTTAAAAAATATACAGGGCAGACACCTGCCCGGTACAGAAGAGGACAATCTGAATAAATATGGTTTCAAATTGTGCTGGAAAGAGGTTCGGATGTTCTGTAGAGCACTTGAGGGATGAATTTTATAATAAAAACATCAAACAGGATACGGAAAATTTCCAGGCAGCAATGACTTGCAGCTTACAGGAGTAAAAAGTATCCGGAGATGGAGGGATAAAATTATGAAAGTAAAAAAAGTGATTAGCTGTCTGGCAGCAGCAGCCTTAACATTTTCTGTTTTGGCAGGATGCAGTGCTGATACTGCAAAGGAAAATTTATCAAATGCAGAAGGGAGTTCAAACACATCCGAAAGCAGCACAAGTCAGGCGCAAAGTGAGGACGTTGTACTTACGGTATATCAGGGAACTGCAGGATATACAGAAATGGTAGAGCAGATTTGTAAAGATTATAAGGAAGAAACAGGTGTAACTCTGGAGTGGGAAATTCCGGGAGATGAGCCTTACACCGTGTTAAAAGCCCGTTTTGCTTCCGGAGAAGCACCGGATATTTTTGACTTGGGAGGCGGCGATTACGATACCTGGTACGAAAGATGCATGGACCTTTCAGGAGAAGCATGGACAGAGCATGCTTATGAGGCTTCTTTAAATGGAGGAAGCTATGAAGGTAAAATATATGGTCTTCCTTATGCAATGGAGGGCAGCGGTATCATATATAACAAAGATTTATTTGAATCGGCCGGAATTGAAAAAGTACCTGAAACAATCAGCGAATTAAAGGAAACCTGTGAAAAACTGCAGGCGGCAGGCATTCAGGCTTTTGGTGAAGCGTGGGGAGACTGGGGATTTTTGATGCATATTTTAGGAATTCCTTTTACTTATGAAGGTGCATTGGAAACTTCGGAGAGACTTTCTGCAAAAGAAGAAACATTTTCCAACATGAAATACATGGACAGCTTTTTTGATTTTTATGATCTGACGCTGGAATATGGCTGGGGAGCAGAGTCCATAGGGCACCATTTTGATGACCAGATCAACTCCTTTGTCAACGGAGAAATTGCTATGGTAAAACAGGGAACCTGGTATACGGATACGCTTTTAAATATCAATCCTGATATGAATATCGGTTTGTTTGCGGTTCCTCTTACAGATGATCCTTCCCAGACAAAACTGCAGGTTTCCACTACCAGATTTTTAAGTATTTCAAATACTTCCAAACATGAAGAGGAAGCAAAGGCCTTTCTACAGTGGTTTGTGGACAATGCACAGAAATATCTGGTTGAAAAGGTGTGTATTGCAGCTCCCTATGACACATTGGATTTATCAGATATAGGACCTTTGTATATGGATATGAATCAGTATATGGCTGATGGAATGTCTTATGACGGACTGGGCGCAGAAGAATGGCCTTCCGGATTTAATACGGATCAGGCGGAACCCTTACAGGCATATGCAGCAGGAGCAGCGGATCGGGAAGCAACCTGCAGGGCATTGCAGGAACTGTGGGATGGCAGAGTAGCCTCTTCTTCCGCAACAGAATAAGAAGAAATATCGGCGGGCTGCTGCAGGAAATATTGCGGCAGCTTTCCCTTTAAGGAGAAAAAGTATGAGGTCAAAAAAAACAACCTTAAAAACAAAAAATAATTTAATATATGCGGTGTTTGTGGCACCAGCGGTTTTGCTCAGCATTCTTTTTATTTTCGTACCACTGTTCATAGGGCTTTATTATTCCTGCCGGGACTGGAACGGAATCAGCATCAGCTCAAATTTTGTGGGATTAAGAAACTATGTAAATGCATTGTCGGATAAAGGTTTTTTGGGAACCATTGGTTTTACATTAAAATTTGCATTGGTGATGGTGGCCGGTTATAACGTTTTGGGACTGGCGCTGGCAATGCTTTTAAATATGAAGCTGAAATTAAAGGGAATTCTTCGGGCTGTTTACTTTATGCCGATTGTGATTGGTACTGCGACAGTGGGCTATTTATGGAATTTTATTATTGGTTCATTTCTTCCCTTTTTGGGAAAGACCTTTGGAATTGGAATGTTTGAAAAAAACTGGCTGGCATACCCCGGTACAGCTTTTCTTTCCCTGGTGATCGTCAGTCTTTGGCAGGGAACAGGCTACTATATGATTATTTATCTGGCCGGACTGCAGGGGGTGCCATCTGATATTTTGGAGGCGGCGGAGATTGACGGGGCAGGGTTTAAAGACCGCTTTACGAAAATCATATTGCCGCTGATTCGTCCCTCCATTACCATCTGCCTGTTTTTAAGTATTGTGAACAGTTTAAAGGCGTTTGACTTAAATTATGCACTGACAGGAGGCGGACCATATGGAACCACCAAAACCATTGCATATCAGATTTTTCTTGATGCTTTTAATGCAGATCAATTATCTTATGCCTCTGCAAAAGCTGTTATCTTTTCCGTAGTAATTGGAATTGTGGCAATTATTCAGGTAAAGACAACTAGGAGGAAGGAGGTAGAGATGTGATGAAACAGGGAAAAGGTGGAAAAAGAAGGAAGTATGGCATGGGACTTTTTTGTGTGGAAGCAGTACTTGTGGTATTAGCCTGTTTTATGATGTTTCCTATGGTTTTAATTTTTGTAAACAGTTTTAAAGGAAATGGAGAAATTTTGCTTGATATGCTTGCACTGCCTGAAAAATGGAGTTTTGGAAATTACAGGGAAGCTGTTTCCAAAATGAACTTTTTCCGGAAGTTTGCCAATACCATTTTTGTATCTGCTTCCGCTGTGATGGGAATTATTTTGTTTGGCTCTATGGCGGCTTATAAGGTGACAAGAGTAAAAAATAAAATAAGTAATGTAATTTACTATGGAATTTTATTTACAATGGCAATTCCTTTTCAGGTGTTAATGGTACCTGTCGTGATTGTGGCAAGAAATCTGCATATCGTAAATACTTTATACGGAATGGTTGTTATGTACTGGGGGTTTTTGATGCCAATGGCAATGTTTTTGTATTGCGGTTTTATAAAAGGTGTCTCCAGAGAACTTGAAGAAGCTGCTTTAATTGACGGATGCGGCCAGTTCCAGGCTTTCTTTTATGTGGTATTTCCCATTTTAAAGCCCATTACGGCAACAATTGCAATTATTAATATGCTGGGGGTATTTAATGATTTTATGCTGCCCCTTATTATGATTAATTCGGAAAAGCTGAAGACGATTCAATTATCCATGAGCGTCTTTTATGGTACCTATTTAAACCGCTGGGATTTGATTATGGCAGCTTTGATGTTATCAATTTTACCGGCCCTTATTTTCTTTTTACTATTTCAAAAGCAGATTATTAAGGGCATGGCGGACGGTGCAGTAAAGGGATAAAACCATAGGCAAATGAATTTAGAATGGAGGGGTTATATGAAGGCAATTATAACAAGAGCAGATGACTGCGGCAGTTCACATGCGGCAAATGAAGCAATTTATGAGGCGGCAGAAGCAGGATTTATTAAAAATGTATCTATAATGGCCTGCGGAGAATACCTGGAGGAGGCAGCAGAAATGCTGTCGGATAAAAAGGAGATTTGTTTTGGCCTGCATGGCTGCATTAATTCCGAGTGGGATCAGGTGACCTGGGGACCGGCTGCACCAAAGGAAAAAGTATCAAGTCTGATAGATGAAAGAGGGGTTTTTTATCAGTCGCCTGAAAAATTCCGTGTACATATGCCGAAGCTGGAAGAAATCATTACGGAATATAAATATCAATTGGAGGATGCAAGAAAGGCAGGATTTAAAATTTCATATATGGATTCCCATATGCTGCCGGAAGTGTATGTACCCGGGCTTAGTGAAGCCATGAGCCGGATGATGGAAGAGGAAGGTCTGATAGATCATAAATGGTATAATCGTGTTCTGCCAGGAAATGATCTTTATGCAGAAAAACCATATTTGTTTGAAAAGACACTTAAAAAAATGGATGGGCAGTATCTGTTTATCATGCATCCTGCAAAATATGGAAAGGAAATGAAGTTAACGGGAAACAGGGAATTCAGTGGAGAAAGGGTGGCCAGAGCACGTGAATTGGATTACCGTTTTTTAACAGATTACAAGAATGTAATGCTCTGCAAACAGTATAAGGTAGAATTGCTGCGTTATGATGAAGCTGTTAAAGGGCAGGAAATCAATTTTAATATGACAGATTTAAAAAAGGAAATTAAGTAAAGAAATGGGGGATCATATGAGCTTTTATCAAGTAATGCAGATAGATGAATGCACCTGGAGAATTGAAGACTGTTTTAAATGTCATATGTATCTGCTGGAGGGAGAAGAAAAGGCTGCTTTAATTGATACCGGGATGGGGATGCCGGGGCTTAGGGAGTGTGTAGAGGAGCTGACCAAAAAGCCGGTTATGGTTATTAATACCCACGGGCATTTAGATCATGTTGGAGGAAACTGCCAGTTTGAAAGCCGGTATCTGATGGAAGAGGATCAGGAGGTTTTAAAAGAACACACAAATATAGAATTCCGAAAAGAGATGATTAAAGGATTTTTACAGGAATTTGCTCTTCCACTTACGGAAAATGAAATTGAGGAATTGTCCCATGCAGGGCAGAGGGTTCCTTATTTGCCCCTTAAGAATGGACAGATTATTGATCTGGGAAAGCGCGCTTTGGAAATGATTGCAACACCGGGGCACACAAAGGGAAGCATATGTGTGTTTGATCAGGAAAGAAGAAATTTATTTTCCGGAGATACGGTATGTGATCAGGGGATACTGCTCTTCCTTCCCCACTCGGCATCTGTCAAAGAATTTCTACAAAGCATTCAATTGTTAAAGAAGCAAAAAAACAGTTTTGACAGAATCTGGCCGGGGCATCATAAATTTCCTCTGGATTTGGATTATCTGGAAGAATACGAAGAATGCGCAAAGCAGATTTTGGAAATGCCCCAGGCAGGAGAAAATATAAATACCAATCTGGGAAGTGGAAAAATGTGGTTTCACGGGCGCATTTCCATTGCTTACCGGATTGAAAATTTATAATTAACTGCGTGCCTGTGTCTCTGGTTAATTTCCGCGAGCAACGAGCCAAAGTCATGCTTGCATGACCTTGGCGACTGCCGCGAGGGTGAAATACCCCGCAGCTTGCTGCGCATTCAAGCTATGATGCCCCGTAGCTTGCTGCGGGGGATTTCACTGTGCAGGTACAAGAAAGGAATTAGGAAAAATGGAAAAGCAGTTTTTTTATGAGATAGAGGGAAATGCTAAAAGCCAGGAAGCGCTTTTGCTGGGTGAAACTATTTTTCACAATGCAAATGGTTACATTGGAGTAAGAGGCGCTTACGAGGAAGGATACCCGGCAGAATATACCAGTATCAGAGGACAATATATCAATGGATTCTACGACATTACGGATATGAAGCAGGCGGAAGCCCTTTGCGGTCTGATTGAAAAAAAGCAGACCATGCTTAACGTTGCAGATACCCAAAGTGTGGAAATCTGGCTGGGAGACGAGCAGTTTTCCCTGTTTCACGGAACTGTAAAAGAAGTAAAAAGGTCTGTTGATTTAAAGAAAGGCGTAACTCTGCGGAAAATAGCATGGGTTTCACCGGAAGGAAAAGAAATTTCATTACAGTTTTGCAGGATGACATCTTTTGTAACACTTCCTCTTTTTTTGCAGGAAATAACGTTGACCTGCCACAATTATGAGGGAGAAGTATGTCTTATTTCTTCACACATTGGAGAAGTGGAAAATTTCTGTGATCCGTCAGATCCGAGGGTGGCAGGAGAAAAAACACAGTATTTGTTTGCAGGCACACCCCGCTGTCAGGATGATATTTCCCTGATTTTGGCGAAAACGTCCCGATCCGGACTTAGCCTGTGCAGTGGAGTAGGACATGGGGTTCCTGCTGGCTTTGAGAAGCAGACAGTTGTAAAAGACAAAAAAGTAATACATAAAATAACGGGAAAATCAGTAAAAGGAAAAACTCTGCGATTTAATAAGTACAGTTGGTTTTCAGATTCCATCAGATGTGGAAATCCGGAAGAAGAAACGGAAAAAGGCTTAAGAAATGTAATGCGGCAGCCGGTGGAGGAACTTTACCGCGAACAGGAAGAATACCTTTCGGATTATTGGGAGAAAAGCAATCTGGAAATAGAAGGCGACGAGGAGCTGAACAGTGCTGTTCACTATAATCAGTATGCACTTTTACAGTCCGCAGGCAAAGACCGTTACAGCAATATGGCGGCAAAAGGATTAAGCGGAGAAGGGTACGAAGGTCACTTTTTCTGGGATACGGAAATGTATGCGCTCCCCTGCTTTACCATTACTCAGCCGGAACTTGCAAAAGCATTGCTTTCCTTCCGGTACGGGACATTGAATCAGGCAAGGGAGAATGCCAGAAAGCTGGGGCATAAAAAGGGAGCATTATACCCCTGGAGAACCATAAACGGAGAGGAATGTTCCGGCTACTTTCCATCAGGCACCGCGGCTTATCATATCAGCGGCGATATTGCCTATGCTGTGGCGTCCTACTATTTAGCCACAAATGATATGGAATTTTTATGCGGGCAGGGAGCAGAAATTTTGCTGGAAACCGCCCGTCTCTGGGCGGATGTGGGAAATTATGTGGATGGACAGTTTCACATTCAGGATGTAACCGGACCGGATGAGTACACCTGTATGGTGAACAACAATTATTATACAAATCTGCTTGCCAAATACAATCTGGAATGGGCGGTGAAGTGTAAAGAATTATTAATGGCGGAAGGAAAATGGAAAGCATTATGCAAAAAAATAAATTTCCAGCCGGAGGAAATAGATGAATTTAAGATGGCGGCAGAGAACATGTACCTCCCCTATGACGAGGAGTTGGACATTAATCCCCAGGATGATTCCTTTTTAAAGAAAAAGAAATGGGATTTCGCCAATACACCGAAAGAAAATTATCCTCTTTTACTCCACTATCATCCCCTTGCGCTTTACCGGAAACAGGTGTGCAAACAGGCGGATACCGTATTGGCACACTTTATTTTAGAGGATTATCAAAAGCTTTCCACCATACGCAGCTCCTTTTTATATTATGAGGGCGTGACAACTCATGATTCTTCTCTTTCTACCTGTATTTTCAGCATTATGGCGGCAAAACTTGGAATGGTTGAGAAGGCTTATGACTACTTTGGAGAGTCGGCGAAGCTGGATTTATTTAACACACACAAAAATACAAAAGACGGAATCCACACAGCAAATATGGCAGGTAATTATATGGCCATTGTTTACGGATTTGCAGGTTTGAGAATCAAAGAGTCAGGATTATATTTATCTCCCCGCATACCGGATAAGTGGAAAAGCTATCAATTCCGCTTTCAGTATCAGAGAACGAGACTGGAAGTCAAGGTTGACAAAGAAGGCTGCCGGATTCACAGACTGGAAGGGAAGCCGGTAGAAGTTCATTTATATGGCAGACCTGTGCTGGTGGAGGATGAAATCAGGCTGTATAAAACACAGAAGGATGAATGATTTAGATGGGTAGAGAGGAATGAAAATGATATGCAGTATAAAGGAATAATTTTTGATCTGGACGGAGTGATCTGCCATACGGACAAATATCATTATATGGCATGGAAGCAGATTGCTGATGAAATTGGAGTATATTTTGATGAAGCCATTAATGACAGATTAAGAGGCGTAAGCAGGATGGAAAGTCTTGAGATCATTTTGGAACAATATCAGGGAAATATGACAGAAGAAGAAAAACAGAAGCTTTCAGAAAAGAAAAATAATATTTACAGAAATCTGCTTTGCCAAATGTCACCGAAAGATGTTTCAGAGGAGGTAGCAGAGACATTAAATGAGCTGAAAAGAAGAAACATAGGGATAGCAATCGGCTCTTCCAGCAAAAATGCGCGTTTTATTTTAGAGAAAATTGGATTGCTGGAAATATTCGATGCAATTTCTGACGGAAATAATATTAGTCGCTCAAAGCCGGCGCCAGAAGTATTCTTAAAGGCAGCAGAATATTTGGGATGTAAACCGGGGCAGTGTCTGGTAGTAGAGGATGCCAGATCTGGAATAGATGCGGCTATAGCAGGAGGATTTCCCTGTGCCGGACTTGGTGATGCAGCAGCTTATGAGAAAACAGATTATCCAATACATAAGTTTTCGGATATTTTTTCTCTTGCTGCAGACGGCAATTGGCAGGAGAGTGGTTTTTAAAATCAGGGCAGACTGGGTTTGGCTTATAGAAGTTATACAAAAGAATTGGAGGAAAAGGTTTAAAAATCACACTGATGTGCTGATTTTTAAACCACGAGTTTGTGCCGGAGCCACAAACTTGATATCGCAGAGCCAAATTTCAAATTTGGCTCGCGGCCTTCGCAAAAACAGCTCCGGCATGGAGGAAAATAATAAATGGCAGTTTTTGAATTTAATTTTTATTCTGAAAAATTAGGGCGTTATGTGCCTGCAACAGGAATTTTACCCACAGATGGGGCGGCAGTTCATCCCGAGTGCATTTCCGAATGTTACAAAAGACCAATGAAGACAATTTATCTTCTGTCAGGTTATTCAGGAGGACACACGGACTGGCTTCATTACACACAGATTGTAACTTTTTGCCTTAAATATAATGTAGCTGCATTTATGCCGGCAGGTGAAAATTCTTTTTACCTTGACAGCAAAAAACGAGAAGCTTATTATGAACAATTTGTGGCGGAAGAATTCGTAAACTATACAAGGGATACCTTTCGGGCAGTATCAGACAAAAGAGAAGATACCTTTATCGGTGGAATTTCAATGGGAGGCTTTGGCGCCCTGTATTTGGGAATGCGCAACCATAAAACATTCAGTAAGATTTTATCTATGGCGCCTGGAATTGTATGCTATGGTTACAATGAACAGAAAAATTTCTTTCTTGAGAATGGCATGACGAAGGATTATTGTAACACCATGTTTGGTTCGCCAAAAGAATTACTGCAGTCAGAGGTAAACCTGGAAATACTTTATCAAAGGCTGAAAAAAGACAAAGAAGAAATTCCTGACATTTATCTGACCTGCGGAACAGAGGACTTTGTGCTGGAACACAGCAGGGCGCTTAACAAATTTTTAAAAAAAGAAAACGCATCTTTTTACTATGAAGAAACACCGGGCACCCACGAGTGGTATATATGGAACGGACACATTAATAAAGCCCTTGCATGGGCAGTAGATGCAACCTCTCTATAAAATTGTGAATATAATATCTGTTCAAATGAAAATTATTTTTATATAATGAAAGGAAATAAAAAGGCAGGGAGACAGATACATGAAAATAGTCATTTTGGAAAGAAACAGTGTGGGGCTTGACACATCTGTAGATGAAATAAGTGCATTTGGAGATGTAACCTCCTATCCAAATACGACGGCAGCTGATGTGAAGGAAAAAATAAAAGACGCGGAAATTATCATTGCCAACAAGGCGCCTTTAAATGAAGAGACATTGAAAGATGCACCTGATGTAAGATTGATTTGTGAATTTGCAACGGGTTATGATAATGTTGACCTTGCTTACTGCAAAAGCAGGGGAATTAAGGTAGCCAATGTGGTGAATTATTCCACAGATGCAGTGGCACAGCATACCTTTGCCTTGTGCTTTTATGTACTGGAAAAGCTCCGCCATTATGATGAATATGTAAAATCCGGCGCATATGCGTCGCAGGACCGCTTTTCAAATTTTGATATTCCCTTTACGGAGCTTTCCGGAAAGAACTGGGGGATTGTTGGCATGGGAAATATTGGAAGAAAAGTGGCGGGAATTGCCAGGGCTTTTGGCTGCAGGGTTATTTTTTATTCCGCATCCGGGCAAAGTACCTGCACGGAATATGAGAGAGTTGATTTTGATACCCTGCTTAAGGAATCAGATTTTTTGTCACTTCACTGTCCGTTAAGTGAAAGAACCAGAAATCTGATTCATTTGGAAGCACTGAGAAAAATGAAAAAAACTGCTGTTTTAGTGAATGTTGCAAGAGGTCCCGTGGTAAATGACGAAGATCTTTATACCGCCTTGACAGAAGGGTATATTGCAGGAGCAGGCCTTGATGTAACAGGTACGGAGCCTATGAAGGAATCGAATCCCTTGAGTAAAATAAAAGACAGCAGCAAACTGATCATCACCCCTCATCTGGCCTGGGCAAGCACGGAAGCAAGAAGAAGGTGTGTGCTTGAGACCTGTAAAAATATCGAAGCCTTTTTAAATGGCAGGGATAGAAATATAGTAAATTTATAAAAGCTGTAAAGCATCAGTCAGAAATGGCTGGTGTTTTTTACTTTCAAAAATAAAAAAAAATATAAAAAAATATTGCATTTATTATGCAAATATGTTAGTCTCTAATTAATTAGTAAGGTCGCTGAACAAACTAAATAACGAGGGTATACAATAAAAGAGAAAAAAGTCTGGAAGCTATATGTTTAAAATGGTTTTTCAGACTGTTTGGAGGCAAGATATGGGAGTATATAGTCAGCAAACAATAAAAGCCATAAATAAGAAAAATATCTATATGCTAATTAATGCTGATCCGGGTATTTCGAGAATCCAGTTGGCCAATATTACAAATTTGAGTAAAACGACGGTATCTGCTCTGGTTGATGAACTGATTCAGGAAGGCTATATTACAGACGAAGGCAGTGTGGAAAGTAACAGACAGGGCAGAAAGCCTAATAGTCTGGTAGTAAACAGCGAAGGAAACTGTTTTCTGGTAATCAATTGGAGGAAAAGGATTTTAGAAACAGCAATTGTGACTTCTTCTTTTGAAGTAGAGCATGTGAATGAAACCGAAGTTAAGACAGGGGAAAACTATGCCGCTCAAATTGAAAAACAGGTCAAGGAATGTATTGAACAAAGGTGCGGAAATAAAAAGGTGCTGGGGATTTGTCTGGTAGTTCCGGGTATGATAGACAGTGAAGCGGAAGAAATTATTTCTATGGTTCTTTCGCTGGATGAAAAACAAAAGGTGATTCAGGAACTGAGAACCAGGATACAGGAGTACCCTTTGTCCGTATTTAATGATACAGCATGTCTTGCTTATGCGGAAAATGCCTTCGGAGATATGAAGGGAAGAAATTATGTATATTTGAATATGAATGAAGGTGTTGGTGCGGCACTGGTTTATGAAGGAAATATTCTCAAGGGAGCCACTGGTATGGGAACCCAGTTTGGACATTTTTCAGTGGACAGGAATGGTGAAAAATGTGTTTGCGGAAACAGAGGCTGTCTGGAACATCGTATTGGAGAACTTGCACTTCCCCAAATAGCAAAAGAGTGCAATGCGGAAGAAATATTTCAGGAATATGCTCCAATTCTTTTTAAGGATGTGGGGAACCTGGCAGCGGAAGGAAATCAGGGCGCCCTGAGAATTATAGATTCCCTGGTAATTGATTTAGGTTATGCACTGAGCAATCTGATTGCCATGTTTAATCCGGAAAGTGTTGTAATCGGAGGTATGGGCAGAAAACTGGGAGATATTTTTTTGGAGGAACTGCAAAAGAATGTCAGGGCAACAGGCTTCCAGCAATTTGTTTCCAAGGTTGATATTCGATTCACCAGACTGAAAGAAGAAGCTCTTTTACAGGGAGCCGCAAAGTATTATATGGATATGCATTATAAATTTTTAGAAGATATGACAGATAAATTATTCCTATATTAAGCAAATTGGGCAGAGAGGAAATGCAGGCATGAAACGGATTATAGGCGTTAATTCAAATTGCTATCATGGTTATTCCATAGAAGAAGCATTGGAGGGAATATATAAAGCGGGCTTTCGCTATATTGAGCTGACGGCAACGAAGGGATGGACTGAGCATGTTTTTCCAACACAGTCATTTGCTTATCTTGTCGGCCTAAAGAAGAAAATGCAGGAGCTTTCTATCATACCTTTTGCGTTAAGTGGGCATTGTAATCTAATGGATAAAGAAAGACTGCAGGATTTTATGGAAAACATAGAACTGGCAAGATTTTTTGGATGCAAGTATATCGTTTCCTCTGTGGGAGAAGCACACCTGGAAGATAAAGAAGTAACAGGTAATGAGATATTGGCAGAGAACATCAGATCTCTCATTCCCCTGCTGGAAGATGCAGGGATGATGCTTGTATTGGAAATTCACGGAGAGCATTGTAATGGAAAGATTTTGAAAGAAATAGTCGATTTAATTGATTCTGAACATGTGCAAATCAATTATGATACAGCAAACGCAATTTTTTATGGCGGAGTAAAACCGGAAGAGGACATGCAAAACTGTAAAAATGAGATTGCATATATGCATTTGAAAGATAAAAGAGGCGGACAACAGGAATGGGATTTCCCGGCCCTTGGAAAGGGAACGGTAAACTTCCAGAAAATTTTTGAAAATCTTGAAAGGGATAATAATGACTGTCCTTTTAGCATAGAGATTGAGTTTACGAAAGAGGGAGCCAGGGATATTGATGAGGTAAATCAGGCAGTATTGGATTCTTATCAGTACTTAAAAGAAAAAGGTTTTGCAGTATAAGCAGTTCAAAAGACACAATAGTGTTTTTGATAAAGGAAAAGAAAATTACAGGAGGACAAAAAATGAAAAGGATGACAGCAGTATTACTCAGTGCAGTAATGGCATGTTCGTTGATGGCATGTGGAGGTAAAAGTGAACCGGAAGCGCCGTCAGTGACAGAGGAGGTGCCTGCAGCAGAAACAGAAGCACAGGAGTCAGATGCAGAGGCGAAAGACAGTTATACATTTGGGTATATCGCTTATGATATGACAGATATTTGGAATGAGTATTCAGCAAAGGCATTTGAATATGCTGCAACCCAGGCGGATGTAAATGTAGAAACTGTTGTGTTAGATTCTAAAAACAGTCTGGAAGACTCTGTGACAGCAATGGAATCTCTGATTCAGCAGGGCGTTGATGGCATTTCTATTTTCCCGATTTCCACAGAGCAGGGAGCACAGTTGGTAAAGATGGCAAATGAAGCAGGAATTCCGGTCACTGTAGAGAACTTTAAGATGGACGTTGCGGATCCGGGAGATTATATTGCCAGTGTTGCCTGCGAATATGATCAGATTGGATATGAAGCAATTAAGTATATTTCAGAAGTACATCCTGGTGCAAAAGTATTTTTCTGTGCAGGACAGCAGGGGGCAGGTGTATATGAAAAATATCAGGAGGGTGTGGACCGTGCAATAGAAGAATTTGGCGATAAAGTGGAAATCGCGGCAACTCTGCATGGTGATTGGCTGACAGATAAAGCTTATAATGTGACCACTGATCTGATTGCGTCAGGAGAAGAGTTTGATTATGTTTTTGCAAACAATGGCATGATGGCGCAGGGATGCTACCAGGCACTGCAGGATGCAGGAATGGAAAATATTCCGATCGTATCTACAGGGGGATCTCCAGATGATTACAAAATGCTGCAGGATGGCATTGAGGCAGCAAATATGACAGCACCTGTTTCCATTCAGGGAGTTCAGACATTCCAGAACTTATATGATGCAGTGGTGGAAGGAAAAACACCGGAACAGTTTATCTCACTGCCGATTATTCCGGTATCTGCTGATAAATTAGATGAGTTTATTGCCTGGGATGATTATGAAGCAGCATATGAATTTGTATCAGGAAAATAAATCATTACAGAGTAAAGCTGTCTCAGGGCCAGTCGGCTTTGAGGCAGTTTCTGCTATATAGGAGATTGTAACAGCGCAAAATATTTAAAATCATTGTTTTCGGGCGATGGTTTTTTGGAGGCAGAATAGTGGATATTGATTACAACAGCAAACCTATTTTAAAAATGAATGAAATTAAGAAGGAGTTTTCAGGCGTATATGCATTGTCCGGTATTACTTTTGATTTGTATAAGGGAGAGATACACTGCCTGGTAGGTGAAAATGGTGCGGGAAAGTCTACGCTTATGAAAGTTTTAAGCGGAGCATATCGGCCTACGTCGGGAAGCATAGAGGTAGAAGGAAAATCCTATGAGACATTGACTCCCAACTTATCAAAAGAATTGGGAATTAACATTGTTTACCAGGAAAACGATTTGGTTCCAGGTATGAATGTAGTAGAAAATATTTATGTTGGAAATGAAAAGGCAAATCGTTTTGGATTTGTGAAATTTAAAGAAATGTTGAAAGAAACACAAAGGCAGATAGAAGAACTGAACATACAAATTAATCCGTTGACCAGGATAGAAAATCTTTCTGTTTCCGATCAACAGTATGTAAAAATATTAAAGGCCCTGTCGGTAGAGCCAAAGGTTCTGATTATGGATGAGCCAACCTCCATGTTTAATGTGGAAGATGCGGCAAAAGTATTAAAATTAACGAAGACTATATCGGAAAAAGGAATCAGTATCGTATATATTTCCCATTTCCTGAATGAAATACAACAAATAGCAGACAGAGTAACGGTAATACGAGACGGTGCAGTCATCAACACTTATCACAACAAAAATCGCGATATTCAGATAGCGGCCATCACCACAGACATGGTGGGGCGGCCGGTAGAAACATTTTATCAAAAGGAAAAACAATCCATTGGGGAAGTGCTTTTGGAGGTAAAAGATTTTCAGTTAACAAAGGACAGCCCCAAGATCAGTTTTCAGGTAAGAAAAGGTGAAATCGTAGGATTTGCAGGAATGGTCGGTGCGGGAAGAACGGAGATTGTACGGGCCCTGACCGGAGCAGACAGCAAATATGGTGGAGAAATTAAAATACACGGCAAAGCGGTAACCATAAAAAATCCGCAGGACAGTATCAGGGCAGGCTTTGCCCACATTACAGAAGACCGACAGAAACTGGGCTTGATGCTCCATAATTCCGTACTTGAGAATATTACGGTCATTGGATTGAGAGAGAAAATAAAGGGATTTTTTATACAAATAAAGAAGTTTCCGCCTTATGTAGAAAAGCTGGTGACTGATTTGTGTATTAAAACCCCCTCTGTTTGGACGGAAGCAGTATATTTATCCGGTGGAAATCAGCAAAAAGTAGTTTTGGCAAAATGGCTTTTTATTGAGCAGGAAATATATATTTTTGATGAGCCGACACGGGGAATTGACATCAATGCAAAAGCGGAGTTTTATAAACAGATGTCAAAGCTTACAAAACAGGGAAAATGCATTATTATGATAAGCTCTGACATGCCGGAACTGATTTCAATGAGTGACCGGGTTCTTGTCATAAGAGACGGGGCAATTGATGGAGAACTGGAAGGAGAAGCAATTACGGAACAAAATATTATAAAACGTGCGTTGGGAGTGAAAAAAGATGAAAAATAAAATTAAGATTTTAAAGGACCAGAGAATTTTACTCAGTTTTGTGATTGTGGCAATCGTGGCCATTGTGGCGATGATTAATCCCAGATTTATAGCAGTTAAAAACCTGATTACCATTTTTCAACAGATATCGGTAATTGGCATTTTGACAATGGCCATGAGTATGCTTTTAATCAGCGGCGGAATTGATCTGTCAATTGGAAATATGATGGTGCTGTCGGGCGTGGTAATGGCGCAGGTTATCAGTATAAATGGAAATGTGGTACTGGCAGTTTTGGCAGGCTTGGCAACAGCAGTTTTGTGCGGCGTTTTGAATGGTATTATCATAGCAAAAAGTAAATGTATTCCGCTTATTATCACATTGGGAACGAGCCAGATGTTTTATGGGCTTGCGCTTACGATTTCCAGCGGCAGGATTATGAGCTTTGGGGGTGCATTTAATGCCATTGGAAAGACGAAACTCTTTGATGTTTTTCCGGTTATGCTGTTTGTGCTTATGGCGATGGTGTTGATTTCTTATGTAATTATGAACAGAACAAAATTTGGCCGGCGTATTGTTGCTCTTGGCGGCAATGAAAAAAACGCCTTTTTATCAGGAATCAATATAGTAAAATATAAAGTGATTATTTATGGAATTGCCGGATTTTTCTGTGCCATAGCAGCAATTATTTTTTCAGCAAGAATAGATTCAATTACAGCCAATGCCGGAAACGGTTATGAAACCAATGCATTGACGGCGGCAATTATAGGCGGTGTAACTTTTGATGGTGGAAAAGGCACTATTTCCGGGGCATTTCTGGGATGTATTTTAATGGGTGTCATCAGCAATGCAATGAACATTTTACAGGTGGAAACATACATTCAGACGATTATTACGGGAGCAATTATTGTATGTGCGGTAGTACTCAGCAATTTAAATAATATGAAGAAAAACAAATAACAGGAGGCAGGATATGATAAAAGTAGCAATTATAGGAGCCGGATTTATGGGCAGAACCCATGCCCAGATTTATAAAAAGGCCGAGAATGCCCAGATAATTGGACTATGTGATAAAAACAGAGAACTCGGAGAAAAATTTGCAGAGGAATTTCAATGTGCCTATTTTGAAGAGATAGAAGATTTACTGAAGCAATGCGAAACAGATGTTATAGATATTTGCGTGCCTACCTTTTTACATGAAGAATATGTGATGATTGCAGCAAAATATAAGAAACATGTATTTTGTGAAAAACCGGTTACTTTCTCAGTAAAAAAATTAGATGGGATGATGCAGGCAGTCAGACAAAGCGGTAAAAGAATGTTTGTGGGGCAGGTAGTACGTTTCTGGCCGGAATATGTGGAGGCTAAAAAGAGATATGACAGCGGAGACTTTGGAGATTTAAAGGCAGTTTATGCAGCCAGATTGTCAGAGCATCCGGCATGGAGTGAATGGTATAGAAGGGTAGAAAACAGCGGAGGGGGATTATTTGATTTACATTTGCATGATGTGGATTATATATGTTATCTGCTTGGAAAAGCTGAATATGTATATGCAGCAGGGCAGAAAAATACATATGGCTGCTGGAACCATGTTATGAGTATCCTGAGCTTTCCCAATGGAATCAGTGCAACAATCGAGGGTATCATTGAAATGGTAAAAGGATATCCTTTTACTATGCAGCTTCGTCTGGTTGGCGAGAAAAAGGTCTATGATTATATAATGAAGGCCGGAGCTAATTTAGAAGATGTTGCAAGCGCAAAAAGGGAAACAAAAATCTATGAAGACGGGGCGGTAATTGTACTTCCTCTTGATGAAACGGATGCCTATCAAACAGAACTGCTTCATTTTCTGGATTGTGTGGAAAAGGATAGGGAATCTGAAGTTATTTGTATGGAGGATGTAAGAAACGTACTTTGCACCATAGAAGCAATCCAGACATCTTTAGAGACTGGGGAAAAAATTAAGGTTTCCTATTAATTGTGCTGAAACAAAGTTATGGAGGTTGGAATGAAGACAGGAGTAAGTTTGTTTTCCTTTACGACAGATGCGGATTTAAAAAATGTTTTTGGTAAAATAAAAGCGGCGGGATATGACGGAGCAGAACCTGTTTTAAGTGAAAACGGGTATTTAAATCCTAATTCAACGGTTGCACAAATAAAGGAAATAAAGAATCTGGCAGATGACTTTGGATTGGAAATACCAAGTGTGGGGGTATGGGCACTGTGGGAAAATAACCTGATATCAAATGATGCCAAAACAGCAAAAAGAGCTATGGACATTGTAAAAAAACAGATTGAAGCGGCACATCTGCTGGGAGCAGATACCATCCTGATTGTACCAGGTTATGTGGGCTGTGACTTTGCATCAGAACCTGAAAGAGTCAGGTATGATATTGCATATGACAGATGTCGGAGTGCATTGGAGATTCTGGCGCCTGAAGCAGAAAAAGCCAATGTAAATATTGGGATAGAAAATGTATGGAACCGTTTTCTGCTGTCCCCTTTGGAAATGAAACGTTTGATCAAAGAAGTAGGCTCACCCAATGTAGGGGTTTATTTTGATGTGGGGAATATTATGTATATTGGGTATCCCGGCGACTGGATAGAAATTTTGGACACCGATATTAAAAAGATACATTTATCTGATTATCGTACTTCGCAGTCGGGGCTTGGTGCTTTTGTAGATCTGTTTGCAGGAGACGTTGATTTTAAAGAAGTTGCACAGTCTTTGAATAAAATAGGATATGATGATTACGTGATATTGGAAATGCTGCCAAACTATAGGCAGTTTCCTGAAGTATCCATTGTGTCAAATAAAACAGCGGTAGATAAGATCGTGGAATTGGCTTCTTCTGTTGAATAAACAATATTACTTTTTGGTAGAAATTTTATTTGACGGGAGTGTATGGGGTTCACCGGAACAGTTGGTGAACCTCTTTTTTACTTTTGATGCCGCTATTTGCAAAAAGCTTCATTATCAATTGTATAATTTATTTGGATGAAGTATAATTTATGGAGAATATCATCTTCAATGGGCTTAAGCAGCAAGACGGATAATTCCTTATGGGCTGCAAGGGATATAAATCATAAATATATTATAGTGGAATGGAGAAAGTGCTATGGGAATCTTATTAAAAAACATTCTGGCGGTTCTGCCGGAAGGAGAAAAAGATGTAATCAGGGAAACAGATATTTATATTGAAGGGGATAAGATTGCCGGTATTGGAACGAAGCCGGAAGGCTTTTTGCCGGATAAGGTGATTGATGGAAAGGACAGGCTTGTGATTCCTGGACTGATCAACTGCCATACTCACTCTTACATGTCCTTTATGAGAAATGTGGCGGATGACCTCAGCTTTATGGACTGGCTGTTTGGAACCATTGATCCCATTGAACAGCAGATGACGGATGAGGATACCTATTGGGGCGCCTGTCTTGCAATTATTGAAATGATGAAAAGTGGTACCACCTGCTTTAACGATATGCAGATGAATATTCACCAGACCACAAGGGCGGTGAAGGAATCAGGTATGCGTGCAGTCATCTGCCGGGGGCTGATTGGAAGCGGAGATAACGAGGCAGGCCAGATCAGATTAAAACAGGCATATGAGGAGAGGGATGCAGCAAAAGACTGTGACAGATTAACCTTTATGCTTGGGCCTCATGCTCCCTACACCTGTGATGATGCCTTTATGCGCATTGTCTCAGAGGAAGCAAAAAAGAATCATATGGGGATTCATGTGCATTTATCTGAAAGTGAAAGCGAGATAGAGCAGATCAAAGAAAAATATGGGTGTTCTCCTATTGAAATGGCGGATAAAAACGGTTTGTTTGATGTGCCTGCCATTGCTGCCCACTGCGTACAGATTACGGAAAGGGATATGGAGATTTTAAAGGCGAAAAATGTGAGCGTGGTAACCAATCCTGCCAGCAATATGAAGCTGGGCAACGGGTTTGCGCCAGTACCTGCCATGCTTGAAAAGGGGATTAATGTCTGCCTTGGAACAGACGGAGCGGCCAGCAATAACAGTCTGAATCTGTTCCACGAATTAAGTTTACTAACGTTGATTCACAAGGGGGTTAAGAAAACGCCTCAATGCATCAGTGCAGCAGAAGGGTTCCGCATTGCAACCATTAATGGGGCGAAAGCTCTTGGGCTTTCCGAGGTGACAGGCTCTTTGGAAATTGGAAAAAAGGCTGATATGGCAATTCTTAATTTGAATACGCCTTCCCTGACACCCAGAAACAATCTGATTGCAGGATTATCTTATTCTGCAAATGGCTCAGAGGTGGAGACAGTTATCATTGACGGAAAAGTTACAATGGAAGAGAGGAAAGTCTTGACGCTGGATGAAGAATTAGTGTATAAAAAAGTCAATGAAATTATTGTCCGTATGGGACTGGACAAGAAAGAATATTAATCTGCTTAATCAAGTATGTAACTGCTGTGCAGTTGTCATAAAAAGTGATGATAGGACAGACGACCATCACTATAATAAAAATTCGGCTGACTATCTTAATTTTATTGGAGGAAATGAAAAATGAGCAGTGAAATCAGAGACATTAATTTAGCCGAATCAGGAGAGCGTAAGATCGAATGGGTAAAAAGAAACTGTGATCTTCTCCGGACTTTGGAAGAAGAATTTGGAAAGACGAAACCCTTTGAGGGAAAAAAGATTGCACTTTCCGTACATTTGGAGGCAAAAACAGCCTATCTGTGCCTGGTGCTTAAGGCAGGCGGAGCGCAGATGTTTGTGACAGGCTCCAATCCCCTTTCCACTCAGGATGATGTGGCAGCAGCACTGGTAAAAGCCGGGCTTGAAGTTCATGCCTGGTATGACTGTACGCCGGAGGAATATGAAACTCATATCCGCCACGTGCTGGAGGCAGGTCCCAATATTATTATTGATGACGGGGGAGATCTGGTGAATATGGTGCACACCCATATGCCGGAACTGATTCCAAATATTATAGGCGGCTGCGAGGAAACCACTACAGGAATTATCAGACTGGAGGCAATGAATAAGGCTGGAGAATTGAAATTCCCGATGGTTCGTGTAAATAATGCAGACTGCAAGCACTTATTTGATAATCGTTATGGTACCGGCCAGTCTGTATGGGATGGAATTAACCGTACCACAAATCTGATTGTGGCGGGCAAGATTGTAGTTGTAGCAGGTTACGGCTGGTGTGGTAAGGGCACGGCCATGAGGGCGAAAGGACTTGGAGCAAGAGTAATTGTAACGGAAATCGATCCCATTAAGGCAATTGAAGCTGTAATGGATGGATTTGATGTTATGCCAATGAATGAAGCGGCCAAAGTGGGTGATTTCTTTGTAACGGTTACCGGATGTGATAAAGTAATTGACGAGGAAGATTTCAAGGTAATGAAGGATGGCGCGATTCTTTGTAATGCGGGACATTTTGACTGTGAGATCGATATGGCAAGGCTTCGTGAAATTGCGGTGGAGACCAGGGAGCAGAGAAAGAACATTATGGGATATAAGCTGCCTACCGGACAGTGGATCTTTGTTCTTGCAGAGGGAAGACTTGTGAATCTTGCAGCAGGCGATGGACATCCGGCGGAAATTATGGATATGAGTTTTGCAATTCAGGCGCTTTCTGCAAAGTATCTGGTTGAACATGGAAGTGAGCTTACGGAAAAATTAATTGACGTGCCCAGATCAGTAGACCAGGATGTGGCAAAGAGAAAACTTGCATTTTTGGGAAAAGAGATTGACGTGCTTACGCCTGAGCAGGAAAAATATTTAAACAGTTATACTTTGGAATAAAGTTATCAGCAGCTTGTCCTTTTTATAGTTATATGGGCAGGCTGCTTTTTTGTAGGAAATTAATAAGAAGCTATAGATTTTATCAGACTAATTTGTTAAAATATAACAAGGGAGTATTTAAGTGCCTGTTAAAAGGAGCAGATGGGAGTAAGGTTGAAAAATCACACTGATGTGCTGATTTTTCAACTACGAGTTTGTGCCGGAGCCACAAACTCAATATCGCAGAGCCAAATTTGAAATTTGGCTCGCGGCCTTCGCAAAAACAGCTCCGCATGGAGGAAAAAATGAAGGAAAAATCAAGAATCATGAGTATCAAGGTTAAAATCCTGCTTCCAATTACCATAGTAGTGATTGGAATTTGCCTGGTCATGGGAATTAATTCTTTTCAGCGCATGGAAAACGTGATGGTTGCAACAGGGGTGGAAGAAGCCGGAATGGTGGCTGAAATCGCACAAAAGATGGTGGATGGCGATATGGTGAAGGCAATTGTGCCTGGCAGTATGGAAACGGAAGAATACCAAAAGCTCCTGACAGTTATGCGCAATATGCAGAAAAGTTTTGGAATTGCTTATATGTATACCTTATATACGGATGGAAAGCAGGTCTACTATGGAGTAGATACGGATGAAAGCGATGGGCAGATGCAGCCGGGGGATGTGTTTGATACGCCGTATGAAGAGCTGAAAAGTGTTTTTCAGGGAAACGCTTATGTACAGGATTACATTGATTCCACAGAGGATGGGGATCTTATTTCGGTTTATAAACCTGTTTTAGATTCGGAAGGTAAAGTTTCGGCAATTCTTGGCTGTGATTATGACGCGTCTCATGTGGTTTATGAGTTAAATCAATTAAGACAATGGATATTTATACTTGGAGCAATTTGTCTGGCAGCAGCGCTTATCTTGCTATATCTGATTATAGGAAGCATTACAAGGAGCCTTAAGCGGGTAGATAAGAAAATATATGAACTGGTACATAATGAAGGGGATCTGACACAAAAGCTGGAAATACGAACCGGTGATGAAATGGAGCTGATTGCTGGAAATGTTAACGCACTTCTGGAATATATCAGATCAATTATGCTTCATATTGCGGATAATTCAAAACAGTTGGGCGTTTCTTCGAAAAATGTAGTAAAAAGCCTTTTTGAAGCGGAGGGAAATATTGCAGATGTGTCTGCAACTATGGAGGAAATGAGTGCGGCAGTTGAAGAAACAAGCTGCTCCTTAAGCCAGGTTCATGATTCCATTGGAGACATCTACCATGCAATTGAAGATATTTCCCAAAAGGCGGATGAAGGACAAAGCTCCTCTGAAGAAATTATGAAGAAGGCAGCGGATATTTATCAGGCGGCTGTTAAGAACCAGAAAGAAGCCAATGAAAAGACACAGGTTATGGCAGCGGCAGTCAATGATAAAATAGAAAAGTCCAGAACAGTTGAGCAAATCGGTGAATTGACGTCAAATATCATAAGCATTACCGGACAGACAAATCTGCTTGCGTTAAATGCAAGTATAGAAGCTGCCAGGGCGGGAGAAGCCGGAAGGGGATTTGCAGTAGTTGCAAATGAAATTGGCAAACTGGCGGCAAATTCCGCACAGGCGGCAGCACAGATTCGTGAAGTAAGCGATAATGTGACGGAAGCTGTGGAAGAGCTTGCCAGGGAAGCGGAAAATATGCTTGCTTTTATGGGTGAAACAGCAATAGAAGGTTTTCAAAAGCTTTTGGAAACCAGTGAAAGCTATCAGAATGATGTGGGGAATATGGGCGGTCTTATGGAAGAATTTGCCATAGAGAGCCGGAAGCTTCGGGAAAGCATTGATGGAATTAAGGATGCGGTCTCTATGGTAAATGATGCAATGGAAGACAGCGCACAGGGAATAACAAATGTAGCTGAAATGTCATCAGAATTAACTATGAGGGTAAGAGATATCAGTGGAGAAGCAGATTTGAACAAAAATATTTCCATAAAATTAAATGATGAAGTAAATAAGTTCAAATTGCAATAAATTTGTTTCTAAAAGGAGGTACGTTTATGCAGAGTAAAGCTGTAAAAATCAAATCAAAAGAGCACCATGATGTGGTATTAAAGGCAATTCCCGGGCATTTTGTAACGCCCAATTCCCATGTCAATTATTTCCTTGATATGGCAACCTTAAAGTGCAGGCTCAGTGAAGCTTCAGCAGCGGCAAAGGCGCTTAGCGGACAGATTCTGGCAACTACTATTGTAGATACAATTGTCTGTATTGATGGCTGTGAGATTATTGGTGCATTTTTGGCAGAAGATTTGACCAAAGCCGGTGTGTACTCCATGAATTCTCATAAAACGATTTATATCGTTACTCCGGAATACGTTAATTCCGGCCAGCTTGTGTTCAGAGAAAATATGGTTCCCATGATTCGTGATAAAAATGTGCTTTTATTGCTTGCCTCTGCAACTACCGGGCAGACAATCGTAAAAGCAGCCCAGGCGCTTCGCTATTATGGCGCAAAGATCAGTGGAATCAGTGCAATTTTCAGCGCTGCCAATAGTGTAATGGGAATTCCAATTAACTCTCTTTTTACGACAACAGATATTCCGGAATATAAAACATATAATCCGGAAGGCTGCTCTCTTTGCAAAAATGGAGAAAAAATAGATGCATTTGCCAATGCATTTGGATATTCTAAGATTGAATAATGGCAAGAGGCCTGTCACTTCCAGTTATGTCTTTGCTTTGCATTGATATACGGTGGCAGGTCTTTGCATATGTTTCCAATGGTGAATCCATATATATTCATGTGGTCGCGTTTTTCAATTCTTACTACTGTTCCTGAAAGGTCAAGAACATATCCCAGATCCTCAAAATAAAGATTGGCCTGATCTCCTTCTTCAAAATTTAAATCCCTGACTTTATCAGCGATGGAGAATCCTGTAAGACTGATATCACGAACGGTAACCGGTTTTGCACCTCTGCCGTTTACAAACAGCTTTCCGCTGGTGGAGACTCCTACACGAAAGCATTCTCTGCGATTATGCCGGATACCGTCATTTGCAACCTGAAGAATATATCCAACCTGAAAACTGGAGATTTGCGCGGGACGCCACACGTAGGGAATACCTTCTTCCGTAGTATATTCCACTTCTGTTTTTACATTTTCAAAATTAAGAGTTCGATCAGATTCATAACAAAGTTTTATAAGTGAAATATGCTCCTGAAGATGCTTCCTGATCACAGCATCAATTTCCAAATGATTGGCATCTTTGCTTAAAAGAAGCTTAATAGTCTGACCTGTTTTAATTTCAGATAGCTTAACACCCAATTTAGTGCCTCCTTCAATAAAACGATTGCTTCCTATAATAACATAAATTGAGGTAATAATATACAGTTTATTTATTAATTTTGTTTTAATTTTTAAAAATATAAAAAGTGCGCCCAAAACCCGGACGCACTTTCAAAGATCGATATATGAAATTTTTAGTTGTAATTATCAATACATGGCTGGAACATATCCTTGCTTACGCCGCATAAGGGGCAGCACCAGTCATCCGGAAGATCTGCAAAAGCGGTTCCTGGAGCGATTCCGTGTTCCGGATCACCTTTTTCGGGATCATAAGTATATCCACAAGGGTTACAAAAATATTTCTGCATAGTTATTCCTCCTAGTATACATTAAGATTAATTAAAATGTTTTGATACGTTTATATTTAGCCAAAGTATCTCTTAAGAAGTCCTTCAAATGCCTTGCCGTGGCGGGCTTCATCTCTTGCCATTTCATGAACGGTATCATGGATTGCATCAAGATTTGCAGCTTTAGCACGCTTTGCAAGGTCAAATTTTCCAGCGGTAGCGCCATTTTCAGCTTCTACTCTCATTTCCAGATTCTTTTTGGTGGAATCAGTTACAACTTCACCTAATAATTCAGCAAATTTAGCAGCATGTTCTGCTTCTTCCCAGGCAGCCTTTTCCCAGTATAAACCAATTTCAGGATAGCCTTCTCTGTGGGCAACTCTTGCCATTGCAAGATACATACCTACTTCTGAGCATTCTCCGTTAAAGTTGGCTCTTAAATCTTCCAGAATGTCTTCGCTTACACCCTGAGCAACACCTACAACATGCTCAGCGGCCCAGGTTCTCTCTGCATCCTGAGCTGTGAATTTTTCAGCCGGAGCATTACATACGGGACATTTTTCCGGTGCTGCATCTCCTTCATAAACATAGCCACATACCTGACATACAAACTTCATAATACTTATCTCCTTTTCTTTATATTAATTTTTGGGAATACAATTACTACAGCGGCCATAAAAGTAGGTCACCTGCCCTTTTATTTCACCATCAAAGGTCTCCTGAACGTCTCTGGTTATTTGGTCCGCAACCGGTAAATTTAAATCGGTAACGCTCCCGCATTCGGAACATACAAAATGGTAATGAGGCGAGGTATCATAATCGAAGTGATCTACCCCGTCACCTACCCTAAGGCGGGCTATTTCTCCAATATCGGCCAATAATGTCAAATTCCGATATACGGTTCCCAGACTGATATTTGGGAAAGACTGGCGGACATTCATGTATACCACATCTGCAGTAGGATGATCTTTCCTGGCGGCCAGAAATTCTTTAATGGAATCGCGCTGTTTACTGTGCTTCAGATTCATAAAAGTTCCTTTCTGGTATAATAGTAATAATTACTGTTTTCAATTATACAGAAATTTTTTTAACTGTCAATATGTATTACTTACAATTTATAAATTTTTTATAGTTTCACGTATTCTTTAATAACCAGCTTTTCATTCTATATGCTATAATCGATATGAAAGTATTTAAATACGGATATGGAGATAAGGATGGAATGAAATTTAAAACCAGACTGATTGTTACGTTTCTAACAATCATTCTTTTGCCGCTGGTGCTTGCATGTACGGCTTTTTTGTGTATTGGCGGGTACCTTACGAAAGGCCAGGAGGAATATGGACTGCGCAACAGTGATTACAATTTACTGATTGATCCCACGTTGGCGTCAAAAATCATTTCCGACAGGGTTCTTTTTGAAGTGAAGGGAATACTTGAAGGAGATTCTTATGAGCTGGAGAACATAGACCGGCTTTCTCAAATCAATGAAAGCATCGAGGATAAGTCATCCTATATTCTTGTCAGAAAGCAGGATGAAATATATTATACGGGAAATGAACTGGCTGCCGGTCAGATTTTTGATAAACTGCCGGATTTTCAGGGGGAAAATATCGGACAGGAACCGGACCAGAGTTTTTATTACAGTGACATGAAAAAGCTGGTAAGCCAGATGGATTTCTATTTTCCGGACGGGAGCGAGGGCAGTTTCTTTATTATAACCCGGGCAAATTTCGTATTATCAAGAAAATTATTTGTTGATATGGCAATTGCTATTATGGTTATTTTAATCTTTACCAGTCTGTTTCTGACAAACTGGATCAGCCGGGGGGTTTTCGTACCTATTAATCAGTTAAACATAGCCATGCAGAATATTGCGGAGGGAAATCTGGAATATATGCTTCCTGATAAGGGCGACAGTGAAATAGGAGAGCTGTACCGGAATTATGAAGATATGCGGCTTCGGCTGAAGGAATCCACAGACGAAAAGATATTTGCAGAAAAGCAGAACAAGGAACTGGTCAGTAATATATCTCATGATTTGAAAACCCCTATCACTGCAATTAAAGGGTATGTGGAAGGGATTATGGATGGAGTGGCCGATACACCGGAAAAGATGGATAAGTACATCAGAACCATATATAATAAAGCAAACGATATGGACAGACTGATCAATGAATTGACTGTATATTCGGGAATTGATTCCAATCGTATTCCTTATCACTTCCACAGAATAAATGTTTCGGAATATTTTGGGGACTGTATTGAGGAGGTAGGCCTGGATCTGGAATCAAAAAATATAGAACTGAATTATTCAAATCTGGTGGCGCCGGATACAGTTATTATTGCCGATCCGGAACAGCTAAAGCGTGTTATTAACAATATTATTGGAAACAGTGTCAAATATCTGCATAAGGAAAAGGGAGAAATTGACATTCGTATTCTGGATGAAATAGATTCCATACGTGTGGAAATTGAAGACAATGGGAAGGGCATTGCTGCCAAGGATCTGCCTAAAATATTTGAGCGGTTTTACAGAAGTGATGCTTCCAGAAATTCTTCTCAGGGGGGAAGCGGAATAGGGCTTTCCATTGTAAAAAAAATAGTGGAAGATCATGGCGGATATATATGGGCAACCAGCAAAGAGGAAGAAGGAACTTGTATGCATTTTGTGATACGTAAGTATCAGGAAGCGGAATAAATGAAAATTGGAGGAATAGAAATGAGCAGAATTTTAATTATTGAGGACGAAGAGGCTATTGCAGATCTGGAAAAGGACTATCTGGAGCTGAGCGGATTTGAAGTCGTAATTCGAAATGACGGCAGTGACGGACTACAGACAGCCCTGGCAGAGGAATTTGATCTGATTGTACTTGATCTGATGCTTCCCGGTTTAGATGGATTTGAAATTTGTAAACGCATTCGTGAAGAAAAAAATATTCCAATTATCATGGTATCGGCTAAGAAAGATGACATCGATAAAATCAGAGGATTAGGGCTTGGCGCTGACGATTATATGACCAAACCGTTTAGCCCCAGTGAGCTGGTAGCCAGGGTAAAAGCTCATATGGCAAGATATGACAGACTTGTGGGCTCTAACCAAAAGAGCAATGATGTAATTGAAATACGCGGAATTCGTATTGATAAAACTGCCAGAAGGGTTATCGTAGACGGAGCAGAAAAGGCATTTACGGGGAAAGAGTTTGATTTGCTTACTTTTTTAGCGGAACATCCCAATCATGTATATACCAAGGAAGAACTGTTCAGAGAGATTTGGGACATGGATTCTATTGGAGATATTGCGACAGTAACGGTGCATATTAAAAAGATTCGTGAAAAAATTGAGTATGATTCTGCAAAGCCGCAATATATTGAAACAATCTGGGGAGTAGGATACCGCTTTAAGGTATAGGTGTTTAAGGTGCAGAAAAATATCATTTATGAAGATGAAGCCATTTTGGTGGTTTATAAGCCGGCCGGAATTGCCACGCAGACAGCAAGACTCGGTCAGCAGGACATGGTCAGTGAACTTAAAAATTATCTGGCGAAAAAATCAGAATTTAAAGAAAAAAGGGAGCCTTATCTTGGCGTAGTGCACAGGCTTGATCAGCCGGTTTCCGGAATACTGGTATTTGCCAAAACAAAACAGGCAGCGGCTGAACTTGGCAGACAGATTACAAGTGGAAAAATGCATAAATTTTATTATGCAGTTATCTATGGAAGGCCTGATGTACGGGAAGGCCGCCTGGAGAATTTTCTATATAAAGATGCAAAGTCCAATCTGTCTTTGATAGTAAAGGAAGATTTTCCCAATGCACAAAAGGCTGTTTTGGAATATAAACTGGTAAAATCGTTAATGGCGCTTGAAGAAAATGCAGAGCCTGAAGAAATTTCTCTGATAGAAATTAAATTGATTACGGGAAGGCATCATCAGATCAGAGTGCAGATGTCTTACAGGGGCATGCCTCTGCTTGGCGATAACAAATATGGAAGTGACAAATCGAAGGATTTAAGCTATGAGATTAAGTGCCGTAATGTAGCGCTATGTGCATATAAGCTTGAATTTTTTCATCCAATATCCAGGAAAAAAATTACATTTGAAAGGCTGCCGGAAGGAGATATTTTTATTCCCTTTTTTACCAGAAATTTTTAAGATCCTTAGAATAATTATTAACATAAT
>VSNT01000329.1 GCA_009774465.1 Lachnospiraceae bacterium | reverse complement strand
CCTCTGGACACGGTGTCCAGAAGCAAAGGGGCCCCCGCGCGAGCCCAGCGGAGCGGCTCGCGTGGGGAGAGGAGGCGCAAGGGAGCGAGCGTAGTTTTCGCCGCAAGGCGGAAACGGAGTTGAGCGGACTTTGCGACGACGAGGGTTTGGGGGCACCCCAACAAGCATTTTCGCAAAGCGAAAATTGCAAGTGTTATACACTTGCCCTGCTTGCTAATCATGCGGTCGGAAGTCTGTTTTTTTCGCCCCATTCGCACATTCCATCCAAAATGGGCATAAGGGACTTCCCACGCTCTGTTAAACTATACTCAACTTTAGGTGGAATTTGCGGGTATTCCTCCCTATGTACCAATTGGTCATTTTCCAACTCTTTCAGTGTGGAACTCAGCGTCTTATAGGAAATTTCCCCAATATATTTTTTCATTTCGTTAAACCGCACGACCTTGAATTCCATCAAGGTATAAAGGATTGTCATTTTGTATTTGCCATTGATTAAAGACAGGGTATAGCTGAAACCTGTATCGTTAAGACACTCTTTTGAAATGCAGCGTTCGCCCATAGTACACTTTCCTCCAGGTAAGTATCGCACTTATATGTGCGTACTTGATTTTAGTTTAATTCTTGCTACAATCATACTATCAGATGTGGGTAAAGTCAAGCCCACAAAATCAGGAGGTATTTTGCATGAGCAAAAAAATTGTTGTTATTACTGGCAGTCCTCGAAAGAAGGGCAATAGCTTTGCCATGACGGAGGCGTTCATCCAGGCGGTAGAGGCGAAAGGCCATACTGTTACCCGCTTTGATGCCGCGCTGAAAAATGTGGGCGGCTGTCGGGCTTGTGAAACCTGCTTTAAGACTGGAAAAGCCTGCTCCTTTGACGATGACTTCAACACGATTGCCCCCGCTATTCTGGAGGCCGACGCAGTGGTTTTCTCCATGCCCGTCTACTGGTATTCCGTCCCCGCACAGATTAAGGGCGTCATTGACCGCTTGTTCTCTTTTGTGGTGGGCGGCAAGGATATTGCGGGCAAGGAGTGTGCTGTGATTGCCTGCTGTGAAGAAGATGATATGTCCGTCTTTGACGGTGTGCGCGTCCCCATAGAACGCTCTGCCGCACTGATGAAGTGGAAGATGGTGGGCGAGGTTCTGGTTCCGGGCGTGCTGAATGTCGGTGATATTGCTAAGACAGACGGCTGTAAACAGGCGGCGGCTCTGGCAGAGAAGTTTTAAGGAGGAAAACCACCATGCCCAAGAAAATTGTCATTCTCAATGGCAGTCCCCGCAGAAACGGAAACACCTCCGCGCTGGTTAAAGCGTTTACCAATGGCGCGGAGAGCGTCGGCCATACTGTAACAGAATTTTTCCTGGATGGCATGAGCATCCACGGCTGCAAAGGCTGCTTTGGCGGACATAGCAGCAGAGAGTGTCCCTGTGTTCAGCGGGATGACATGGACAAAATTTATCCGGCGGTGCGGGAGTGCGATGTGATCGTGCTGGCAAGTCCGCTCTATTACTGGAACATGAGCGGTCAAATCAGAACTGCCGTTGACCGCCTGTTTGCTTTGGAAGAGGGGGACGGCAATCTTCTGCGGGGACACAGCAGGGCTTCTGCACTGCTGATGGCTGCGGAGGGCTGCGGCTTTGATGATGTTCTTCTTTACTATAATCACTTGATGGAGCATTTGAAGTGGGATAATCTTGGCCATGTTCTTGCCGGAGGAAATGGAGACATAGGAGATATTGAGGGAAAACCCGAAGTATCTGCCGCTTATGAACTTGGGAAATCTATTACATAACAAAAGAAGCGAATGGATGTATTGTCCTATTTGCGGCAGCAAAACACGTGATAAAATAAGAAAAGACAGTGTTTTGAAAAACTATCCCCTTTACTGCCCAAAGTGCAAAAAAGAAACTTTAGTTAGTGCAAAAAATCTACAAATAACCGTTATCAAAGAGCCAGACGCATAGACGCAGGGCCGATAACACGCAGACTAAAATGCGGTTATCGGCTCTTTCCATTTGAAAGATACGGCAACCGTTGAGGAGGTATTGTCGTGTCTTTTTATATTCCCCGCCCCCCTGACCTGTCAAAAAAGCCCGCCTCCTCTAAAGGGT
>VSNT01000328.1 GCA_009774465.1 Lachnospiraceae bacterium | reverse complement strand
ACTCTGACCCGGACAATCCCATATTTCAGTTCATGGACAAAAAGCGAGCCGAGGGTAAGCACTTCTATGTTTACACTGTGGCCGGCGCAGCCAAATTCCTGCGCATCTACTATGCCAGAGTGAAGGCACATCTGATGGCGTTAGATGCAGGGACAAGCACCGCCGCTTAACCGGAAATAATAGTCCTGCTCAGTCGGTTCGCAAAAATTCCTCGCTGACCGGCTTGGTTTGTCATGCCCTTTTTGCCCTTGCTAAAACCTTTCCAACTTTTTTCATTTTGGGGCTTGACATGTATTTGCAGGTTTGCTACTACTGTCAGGGTCTATAGATGAGGGTTGAAAGTCGTTTGTAGTCGTGGTATACTCTATTCGACAAATTGAGAGTTGAAGGAGAAAGCATATGGAACTCATTATGCAGCCGACTTCCGAAACATGCGGCCAGGCTTGTATCGCTATGATTACGGGTAAGGGCATTGAGGAAGTTATAAAGGACATGAGGACGAGAGGCCCTACAAGTATAGGCCAGCTCATTGAAATACTGGATTTTTACGGTGTGAAACATGCGGAAAAGAATACACGCATTTCCAAAAAGAATCCTGCACCGCACCCATATTCTATTTTGACCATCCATATGAACGCAGGATATACACATTGGGTACTGCTGTTCGGCGGAAAGTATTATGACCCCGAATTTGGCATGATTGATGGAAAATATACACACGGAAAAATAACATCTTTTCTAGCGATATATGCTGATTGATAAATTGTTATTTGTGGGGGATTTCACTTTTAAGGTGAAGTCCCCCTTGACAAATGCTCTCTTGAGAAAAAGCATATGGCAAGAAGTCCGGTTTAGCCTTTACTTTGCGTTTATACTCAATGGACTGATTATCCAATGGGTCGTACCGCTTCAATACAAATGCAACTTCACGGACGAAAAATGCTTTGCTTGTGGTTTGCGAACGGCGGTCAATCTATTTTTACAAGGCAAATTTTCAGCGGCATATCAGTCAAACAAATTGATTGTTGTGGTGGTGATTGCCGCCGCTGTGATGGTGGTAGATGTTTTATCATATCTGCATCGACACGGAAAGACGAAACAGCACAGAGTTACATAGACTAAACCGGGGCGGGAGCAATCCCGCCCCTCGCCGTTTCTGTCAATAGGCTATGCCCTGATGACATATTGAAACAAGCCGCTTTCTGTGTCACACAGATTTATATTGCAATTTCGAAATATTTCAATAATTTAAGATATCCTATCGCACATTCTGCCCTTTGTGGTAGAATAATAGCAGATATAGCAAAGGGGGCGCGGCTCATGCGGGTTGGTTACGTGCGGTGCTCCACCATCGAACAGAACGAAGCGCGGCAAGTTGAATTTGTCAGCTTGAAAGAGAACATCGACACCACAGTCGAATGAGAGATGTAAATGAGGGTTTTCAAGCAACTGACGGGAGTCGAACCCTCGTAACAGACAATTGAAAAAGGACGCTGAGATTTTAGCGCCTGCATCGGGCGTCGATGTAGAATCCCATATGGCGGGAAAAAGACCGACCAGACGGCGGTTGTGAATACAGGTTCCCTTTGCTCGTTGTCCGCAGAGACATATATTCTTTTTACCGTCTTCAACGCCCCACCCAAACCCAAGAACTACCGCAAACAAGCAAAATGTTCGATGTCTCTACAGACATAGAAGAAATTGGCCGCATTAAGGCGGAAATTATGCGAATATTACAGAATTTCCTTGACGAATCTATTGATGTATGCTATATTGAAGATGCAGCGAATTTTCGTGAGATGCTAATGATACCGTCTTTTCTAAGACGAGCACAATGTCTCTCGAATAATGACAACCTTAAGGGCTGTAGCACATCGTTGCTATGGCCCTTTTTGCTGCCTTTTTCCATCCCGCTATCCCTACGGCACCGCCCTGTTTATCTTCATTGCAGGAGGATTGATGCGCGAAAATACCCTGAATCCGCTGCTATTTCAACAAATCTTTCCCCAAAAGTCACTTAAACCCTAAGGTGGCCTAACGCCTCCTGCAAGGGGCACTTGGTCTAACGATACATTTTGCAAGTTAACACCCAAAACGCCAGACCCTCGTGCCGCGAGGCTGCCGGGATGGTCGTTGGCGGCGTAGCCGACAATGACGTTCCTCGATAGGACCGTGCGCAGAAGTAAGCGTTGGCATCGGCCCAGCGCACGGACGATAGACCGGAAATCCGAAGGTCGTAGCGTAAATAATCACCTCCGTAATGAAGGAGGATTCTTAAGGAACGTAGTTCCTTAAGCGACCTGAGATTGTGCAATGACCGCATCGAGCGGTCATGCACAATCAATTCTGCGCGGCCACTCGATGTGGCCGTCGCAGAATCGTTGCTTCTTTTCGCTCGCGCGAAAAGAAGGCCCCGCCGCCGGCGAGGCGGCAAAGGTAAAATAAGATTTATGCCGGGGCCGCCCCGCAGGGGCGGCAAAATTCTCTTGCAATTCTTTGGCC
>VSNT01000327.1 GCA_009774465.1 Lachnospiraceae bacterium | reverse complement strand
ATCCTGTCCTTGCTGCGCTCGGACTGGTTCATGGCCTGCGCCGCCGCCTGCGTCTGGCAGGATGAGTGTCATCCAGCGAATAAAAACAGCAAAAGGAAGCGAAATAAAATAGCGGGAGAAGAAGAAAAGAGAGTGCCCAAAAGGAGAGACAGCAGGTAAGCGGAGAAAAGACGGCAGGAGGAGGGAAGAAAAATATCGAAAAAAGAGGGAAAGGAATCTATTGTTCCTGTACGCAAGGGGAAAAATTCGGTACGATAAAAAAGTATCGGAGGGGAGGACGGTGCTGAAAGAGACCTTTGGCGAGAACGTGAGATACTACAGGAAAAAGAAGAAATTGACCCTGGAATCGGCGGCGGAGTTATGCGATATAAGCAGCAGATATCTGGGAAGGATAGAGAGAGCGGGAAGGAGAGAGGAAGGGAAACCGTCCGTGAGTATAGATATCACAGAAAAAATCAGTAAAGGATTGGAAATACCTGTAGAAAAACTGCTGGCCGTAAGAGGATATGAAAAAGACAGCTTTCACGCAGACAAAAAAGAGACAGCACCGCTTCGTAAGGAAAGGCAGGAGAAAAAATAGAATGAGGTATGGAAAAGGCAATGTTCAGAATGAATTAGGGAAAAATACAAACTACTTGCTGTACCAACTGGGGCTGACAGCAAACTACCGAGGATTCTTCTATGTTTCCTACGTAATAGAGTTGAGCATAGAAAAAGAAGAACGGTTATTGTTAGTGACGAAGTGGCTGTATCCAGAGGTAGCGAAGAGGTATGGGACAAACTGGAAAGCGGTAGAACGAAGCATTCGGACAGCGGGTCATATCATGTGGCGGGAGAACCGACCGTTGCTGGAGGAACTGGCAGGCAGGCGGCTGGAGGAACAGCCGCGGACGGCGCAGCTGCTGGCCATCCTTGCGGCAGCGGTAAAAAAAGAAGGGCCGCAAGCGGAACGCTCACAGCCCGGATCACGCATATATGAAGAAGTCAAACAAGGTTGCGGCCGCTGACAGCGGCGAGGATGGTATCAGGGTCAATGGCTTTCTTATCCATCTGAGTGCCCAGGAGGAGTGCGTCAGACATGAGGTTGTCCACGACCCTGGGGTTGCCTTGGGAATGGCTGTGGAGAGCGGAAAGAGCGGCGGGGTCAATGATGGTCTCGGCGCCGCCGGCGCAAACCAGCTTGTGGCGGACATAGTCGGCGACCTCCGCGTCAGACAGGCCGGAGAAGGTGTAATGGACGGTAATACGCTGGCGCAGGGCCTCGTGGACAGGTTTGCGCAGGGTGTTGTTGAGATAAGGCTCGCCGCAGAGGATGAGGGTAAAGCAGTTGACGGAGTCATAGCGGTAATTCATAAGCATTTTAATATCGTTGAGGATAGCGGTGGAGAGATACTGCGCCTCATCCACTGCCAGCAGGAGGGGCTGGCGTTTTTCTTTGTAGAGGTGAAAGATCTGGTTCTGGATTGCGTCAAACACGCCCGGCTTACCGCCCTTGGCCTCCACGCCGAGGACCTGGCAGAACTGCCGGTAGAACTCCATCACGCTGACAGTGGACAGGCAGATATACTCCATGTGGTAGAGATTGGGGTTCAGGGTTTTGGAGAAGCAGCGCAGGGCGAAGGATTTACCCATGCCCGGCCCGGCGGTAAAGACGCCGATGCCCCTGGTGTCTTTGAGATAATCCAGGCGGTTGAGCATCTCCTGCAAATCCTGAGAGAGGAACCGGTCCTTTTCCTTGACTTGCTGCTTGTCAAAGGGATTAAAGGACAGTCCATAATAGCTCAGCGCGGTCATCATTTGGAACCTCCTGTTTTGGAATAATCAATGACGGGAAGATTGTTTCGTTTGGTGCGGCAGTTTTCCACCTTGTCCGTTCTGCGAATGGGGTAGTGAGCGCCGCCATAGAGGATATAGGCGGAAGACATGTCGTCCGGCAGGAAGCGGATATCCACCTTGGAGGAGATGAACTGCATAGGGACATCGTAGGAGATTTTGTCAATGGAGACGGTTGAATCCTTGTTTACCTTGCGGGTCACGCGGTTGAAGAAGCAGTCCTCCAGCCACTGCCTGGATTCTGGGCGGCGAATCTGGTTACAGGTGGCGCGGTAGCGCTCAAAGGGGGTAGTGTCAATACCAGTATGGAAGGTGGTGTTGTAAGAGCGCATATAGTCCAGGAGCAGGGAGTTGAACTGTTCCAAGGAAGTGATATCATCCAGCTCCAGGGTGTAGAGCCAACGCTCCTTAAGGGTACGGAAGTGGCGCTCCACCTTGGCCTTACTGGCTCCATCCCGCAC
>VSNT01000326.1 GCA_009774465.1 Lachnospiraceae bacterium | reverse complement strand
AGATTGCACATGACCGACACCTCCCTTTCCATTGTCTGCGTCATTTGAATGTCGTAATCGTCCTGCAAAATCTTCCGCTTCTCCGCCTCGCTGGTTTCGTTGGAGAGAAGCACATCCAGCATCCGCAGTACGCCGTCATAATTTGCCCCGTCCGGCCCGCCAAGGCACAGCATGATGATGGACAGCAAATCATAATTTCTGACAGGTTCTTTGCCCTCGCCTACCAAATGTTCCTCCACCAGCCGATACCGGGTGATGGTATTCTCCCGATACTGCGGCGGTTTCATGCAAATCCAGATGGAGTAGACCTTCTTGATTTTCTCGTAGTGGGGACCGGTGAACTCCCGGCCATACTGGGAGGAAATCATCCGGCAACAGTAGTATATGCCGCGCTTTATCAGCGGATAGCCGGGATAAAAATCGTTCTGCGCCTCCACGTTGATGATGAGGGCAATTTGTTCCTCGGAGCCGGGGACGATGGCACGAAAGCGAATGTCATAGGTGACTGTCCCCTCATGCACAGATTTGTCCTCGGTGTCCATACCGCTGATGACTGTGCCGCCCTCGTCCGGCAGCACCGGGACGGCGGACACCTGGGGTTGGCCCTCTATGTACTTCTCGGCAATGTCATTGACATCGCAATCCTTGTATTCTTCCAGGCAGGACTTCATAATCCGCGCCAGGATTGCCTTTTCAGACAGGACACGCTTGCAGGCGGCATCATAGCCCGCGCTGTCGTCCGTGACGTGCAGCCCCTGGGCGATTGTCGTTTCCCCGTCCACCGTTCTCACCTTCTTTCACTTCATTTTACCACAGCTATGCAACCACGTCCACTACTTTTTTCAGAGAACGGGGCTCGTATGTGCCGGGTGAGGGAGACACAGCGAGACAAAAGAAAGTTGAAAAAGTTTCCTCTCCTGTGGGTTGATTTGATTCCAGTGCTATGCTATACTTGCCAAGGACACAATTCGATAATTGGCGCTTATATAAAGGAGCAGCAAACATGAAAAAAAGAATGAAAGCGATTTTTATTGCAGTCGCAATATTTTGCATGGCTGCCGCTGTTTTGGCCTATACACGCCCCTTGACAATTGAACAGCGTTATCCTGCCCTTGATTTATCTCAATGTACCCTAATACGAGGCTATTTTAATGACGGAACAAGTGTTGAAGCCACAAATTTTACAATTGCGCCTGATGATCCCCATTTTGACGAAATGATTAAACTATTCCAATCTGCCGTGTTTAAGACGAGGTTGCGAAATATTTTTCCCCAGGGATCAAAAACTCACTTATATGAAGACGGTGACTTTAAATGGTTCGTGATGTTTCAATTTGAAGATGTTCTCTTTCCAAATGGAGATATGGGCAACGGGGATATGTTGCACATAAATAATTTCTTTGGCGATGTTGATTTATTTTTTGACGGGAAACAGGTAAACTGCTCCGTCAAAAATCAGGAACAATGGTTAAAAGATGTTATGTCGATTATTGTGCAGTATCCTGATTAAGTTACAATTCCCGTTTATCGGGAAGTCGAAAATCCCGCCGCAAAGCAAGGGCGCACTTCTATACATGGTCTGCGACCATGTATCGTGCGCTCTGCGAGGCTACGGCCCGGACTTCCGAAAGTCCGGGCCGTTTGCGTCGCTGCGCTCCGTACAAGGGGCTGCACCCCTTGCGCCGCTTCGCGGCTATCCCTGCGCCCTCGCCGGAAAGGTGCATCCGCTTCGCGTCTGCATCTTTCCAGCGAGGCTAAAACCGAATACTGTTACCCTTGACCGTTTACCCAACACAGCAGGTAGACGGTCTTTTATTTTGCGAAAAAGGAGGCAATCACCATGAACAAGAAGCGTGAAGAACTGGAAAAAGAGTATGGCGAGGCCACCGCCAAGCTGGAGCAGTACCAGCACCGGGGCCAGCGGTACGAGAACCGCATCCGCTACTACACCCAGGGCGAGAGGAAGAAGCGGAACCACCGCCTTATCACCCGTGGCGGAGCGGTGGAGAGCATCGTCCCGGAGGTGCGTGGCATGAGCGAGAGGGCCTTTTTTCTTTTGATGGAAAAGGTCTTTTCCCTGTATGGCATCCACGGCCTGCTCGATCTCCTTACCGATCAACTGGGTCAGGGTGTCCAGCAGAATATCCTCCCGCAGGAATTTGTAGGCACAGCCGCTTTTATCCAGCATTGCGGCATAATTGGGGCACATATAGTGATAGGTCACCTTTTTCCCTTTGACGACCTGCTTGTACCGCACCATAGGCCGGCCGCAGTCGCCGCAGTATACCAGACCCCTGAGAATATTTTCGCTCTTGCCCAGGTGATCGTACTTCCCCAGCCGGGCGTGATATTCCCTGTTTTTCGTTTCACAGAGGGCCTGTACAGCGTCAAAGTCCTTTTGGCTGATGATGGCCTCGTGGGTATTCTCCACGATGGTCCACTCCTCAGCTGGCAGAAGCCGGTCCGGTCTCCCGGCATAAAATTCCGAGCGGCGGCGGCCTTGGACCAGGTGGCCCAGGTAGACCCGGCTGCTCAGGATTTTCTTGACAGTCTGAACATTCCAGGGCTTCCTTCACAATTTCCTCTTTGGTATCAGCATTCAGTTTGTCAACTCTGTTCTGATAGTTGAGGGCGATGTAGAGGGTCTTATCGGAAATACGGTCATCCATACGGCCGCTTCCGTCTCCGTGTCCCAGAGCCATAGTTTCCAGCATCTCATTTTTGGATGTCTGCGCAGCGTGGTCCAATTCGAAGTGCAGAACAGCAATTTTACGTTTGCGATCCGTGTAGCTCTCCAGCAAACCGATCACATAGTCTTTTGTATTTATATCCATGATAGTTAAATTCCTTTCCAATCAAAATTTATCGTTACGTTGGGAAAACGAGAAATTTTGATTGGAGGGGAACGGCACCTGGGTTGATGCCCACATATAAAAATGTGGTTATCGTGTTTAATCAACACTCCCCAAAAGGTTGAGGTGAGCATCAGCAGTAATTCTCTATCCGTTGTGCCTTGTTGACTTATCACGATAACCATGTATAAAAAAGAAGCGACCGACTCCACAAAACTGTGGAAAATCGGCCGCTTGGTACGCATTGAGATATCTTGTCGATGTGACTGATCGGGCAGGCGGAGGTTCTGTCGGTTTTGCGACTGGCTCTCTTTTGTTCCTGCGGGAGAAACCGAGACAAGGACGCCTGAATGCTTTTGAGTAAGCGGTGTGTCCTAGTGCGTCATATCGGCGGATATTCTCAATGCGATGGATCGTCCATCGCATAGGAACCCCTTCCGTTTACGACTGGCACACAGACGGCCCTCCCCTAAAAATCGAACAAATTATAACTAATACTTCTGGAAATATTAGTTAAACACCTTATAATTTAAACAAATAGCATAATTAGCACCAGATTCAGAAATTTGGAAAATTAGAACCACGTAGTTAATGAATCTTCAATTTTATCTTCTCACAAGTTGGGGATACTGTGCAATATGTATTCAGGATAAGTATGAGCACATCTTATGGTTGCCTCATAACTGGGTAAAACTCCACTTTTGATAGTTACTTGTAGATTCTTCTGCCCAGTATACATTTGTTCCATCAGTGCTAGCGCCAACTGTCAAATACAAATCGTAATTGTATAGTTTGATTTTATAGCAACTTCCAGACTGTACAATATTGACCAAAGCATCTACTTCATTTTCTGCGAAAACATGAACATTACAGTTGTATGGACTTCCACTACGAAAAACATTTAGTGCATAAGCCACATCAATAATTGACTTAATGCATCTACAAGTAGAAAGAGAAGAAACTAACCATTTCTGCTCGTTTGATCCACTATTTGACCACAGAGTGACATTTTTTCCATTACTAAGAGAGGTAAGTTTATCTCCGTTGATATTGAGACACTTATTAGCACCCAAATTTGTAATACGGTATGTTTTCGCCCAATGCGCATATAACGTGTGATTTGCCGTCTTAGCAACAACTTTGCTGGAGGTGTATTCAGTCAACTCGGTTGTTGCATTATCCCACCATCCAATAAATGTATAACCAGACCGTGTTGGTGTAGGGAGTGAGCCATACGCAGAACCTGGTGAAACTGATTTACTTTTCGTACCGCATGTACCGCCGTTTGCATTAAAGGTAACCGTGATCATTGCACCAGAAGTCTTGGGAGCTTTTAATACATATTTACACTGACTAAGAATGCTCGCTTGAGTTTTATTTTTAGAACTCCCATTAAAATATCCGAAAGCGATTTTACATCCGTTTGAACCCCAGCATTCAATTACTTTAACCTCGGAACTTGTGACTGTCCAGATTACAGCCGAATGCCCGCCGGTCGTCCTTACAACATCTCCTGGTTCCAATGCCAAAGAGGAAAAACCGGATTTATGAAGTTTCCACCCAGATAAGTCAGCACCATCTTTGGCACTATTGATCATAGCCGAAGAAAGCTTTGCTCCAGTCAGAAGGTACGCCATGAAAAGAGAAAAACCGTAACACTGTGTGCAATCTATAAATGTGTTAGAGGTGCAAGAAGAGCCACAGGGGCTTGATGTTACACCCCAATTATTTTCTGATAGAGAACTTTCTCGCAGATTTTGATTCCAATATTTCCCTTCATAGAGTGCTTTGTATCCAGTAATCTTATCAGTTATTTGTTTATTAGTCATATCTATTTCTCCTTTTGCAATTATTTTTTCATGAATAGTGGAAGATGCTATCAAACTAACTAAAGTTATGTGTGCATTTTAGGCTCTCTTGTTTCAATATAGTCCGAAATTGTATATTTGTTTTCTGGTACTAACACTAATTTTTTTCCTTCGATAGAAACCACTCCATCTTCTCCATAATAGTCATCTCTGTTGATTATTATCTGCGTAATTTCGTCTAATTGTTCCAAAGCAGAATAATCCGCTCGTATTTTTTTATACCGCAATTCTCTATCATCTCCACAATAGAGAGAGATAGAATAATTGCTTCTCTTGACGCTGGCCGGGTCGGCCACCAGAAGTTTGCCGTCAGAGGTGACGCCCCGCAGGACGATAAAGTGTCCGCTGTTGGTAAAGTGTCCCTTGGTCATGATGGCGATGACCAGCTTGCCCTCTTGCAGGGCCTCCACCAGCTTTTTGCCGTCCCGGCCAATGCTGGTCACGGTCAGACCGTAATGCCGTCCGCCGTTGGGGATCAGGCTGTGGTAGCTTCCGCTGCCCTCACAGAGCCCACCGTTCGCCACCGACCACTGGGCCACGTCATAGGGGGTGACCTTGTTGCCGGTCAGGGAGGCCACGGCGATGGCAAGGGCCGTGGGGCCGCAGCCTGCCCGGCCGATGGTGCTGGTCTTGCCGTAGGGCTTATTCCCCCACCGGGCGTCCGTCTGATTGTAGTAGACCACAGGGGTCTCAGCGTTGGTAAAGGTGATGTCGCCGTAGTCGGTGCCGTAGTACCCAGAGCCGTCTGTGTCGCCAACGGTCACCCGCTGGTCCTCCGCCATGACGGAGTAGAGCAGCGTGGCCCAGTCCTTCTCCGCCTGGGAGAAGCCCAGCCGGGTCATGTAGGCCTCCGGGGTCAGGTCCCAGACGGAGATGTTCAGCACCCGGTCGCCGATCGAGGCGGACTACTCCAGCTACCCGAAGAGCAGATCCTCCA
>VSNT01000325.1 GCA_009774465.1 Lachnospiraceae bacterium | reverse complement strand
GGGGAGCGGTGTCCTTGATGTGGCTGTCGTCCCCGGTGTCCACCTCTACCGCCCGGTAGGTGCCGGGTTCGATGCCGGTCAGGAGGATCTCGCCGCTGGCGTTCGTCTCATAGTTGCCCAGAGAAACGCCATCCCGGAAAATCTCAAAGGTGCCGTTCGCCATGGGCCGGTGGCTCTGCCGGTCATATTTCACGATCTTCAGTCCGACCTTCGCCAGATTTTTGAAGACAAGGGGGCCGGCGGGGATGGGGTTGCCGTTGGCGTCCAGTTCCAGCTTGATTTGCTGGACCTCGGTGGTGGGCTCGTAGTTGGGGGGCGGGACCAATTCCGTTACAGCGTACTCACCAGGCTTGATATACTTCCCGGACGCCTCGGTGGGGTCCCACCACTGGACGCTCTCCAACACGCCAGCTTCATCGGTGTCAAACTCATACACGCCGTTGGTGACGGAGCTGAACTTGAAGGTGGCGGGGCCGACGCCGGTGTTGGTCAGCGCGTCCCGCTTGAACAGAAGGGCTTTCCCCGGCTCGGGGATGCCGCCGTTCTCGATCCCGCTTGCAGGGCCGACCTGGACCGCGCCCGCCGCCGTGCTGTTCTCCGGGGCCTTGCAGGTCACAGTGAAGGGGGAGGCCAGCGGAGTACAGCCGGCGGGGGCCTTTGCCTCCTTGACGTACAGGGTCACAGAGCCACCATCCTCCACAATGTTGGGGACGGAGGTGCTGGCTGTGCCGTCAGCGCCGGTGGTCATTACGGCCAGGGGTGTGCCGCTGCAAGAGGAATCCGCATAGACAGAGAACTCTGCGCCGGCCAGGGGCCGCTTGTCCGCAGCAGCGATCTTCTTGAGCTTCAGGTAGACGGGCTTCTTTTCGGCGGTGCCGTTGGTAAAGGTCACCTTGGAGGCTCCGCCGCTGCTGGTAAATTTCTTGGTGGACATATCGGCTGTGCCGCCGGTGCCGGTGATATTGGTCAGCTGGGAAGAGTCGTCCTCTGTGACCTCGAATCGGAAAGAGGGATCGGCTTCAAAGTCAATGTGTATGGTTTCATCACCTGTCAGAGTAAATTTTAAACCGTTATCGGTGGCTACAACTTGATTTGTATAACTTGTTCCATTTTTCGTTGCGGTAAAACTGGATGGCCTTCCTGCTGTATATCTCACGGTAAAGTTCCATACCTGTCCAAGCGCAATCCCTGCTCCGGTTTTCTTAGTAACTTCTAACGACAATTCCGTCTGGTCTTTTCTTTCAAAATTGAAGGGACTAAAAATATGTAGACCAAAGGAACGCCGCTCATTGAAGATGGTATCTCGAATGGGCCGGGGATACTGGATGGTATCCACATAGCTGTCACACTCCCGGAAACCGTTAGTGGAGTGCAGCTCCTCACCGGTGGGAGTGCCGTCCTCGTTAAGCGGATATTCGAGGAACTGCTGATCCTTGCCCTGCCGCATCCAGCGGGCCATGTTCACCATGGTGGACGCCTGGTCCCAAATTAAATTGCCTTTGACTTGGGATTCATTATTGTAAATGGTGTAGGCCATCATCTCCCGCAGCGTGTAGGCCCGGCGCACACCGTCAGGGTCCCGAAAGACACCGCCTGTTTCTACAATGACCCGGTACTTGGTGCGCAGATTGCCGTCCGCGTCGTGGACATACTCAGACCAACGCTCCATGGCTTCGTCCTTGCTCCAGCCAGTAACATCTCCGCCAGCACCGTTGTCTGTTTCACTCAGCCGGCCCAGAAGATAAAGGAACGCATCATTGGCCTTGTAAACTTTGTAAAGGTTGCCGGGAGTAACAGACTCAGCGTCAGTGCCCCACATGGAGGTGTAATCGCCATCTCTCCAGCCAGAAGACCAGGAACTGGAGTTACAGTGGAACATCTGCTCCTTCTGTTGGTCGGTAATGCCCGTTTCCTTTTGGAACTCATCCGCAGTGGTCACCCAGCGTTTGTTGTGACCGGCGGTAGCATCGTAGGAATAGACACCCTGGGGCACAGATGAGCCGGCCATAAGCTGGGCGGCATCCGCACCTTTTCCGTTGTACTGCATGGCACAGGAGTTGTACCAGGTGATGTCACTCCGGCACTTGTCGGCGGACCATACGTCCGATCCATTCCTGTTCCAGACTATGTTGAGGGGGGTGCCGACAACGTGCCAAGTACTGTAATCGTTGGTATTAAGGTCGGTAACAACACCATTCGGAAATTCAATCAGGGTAAAGCGCAAAAATGTCCGCTCCGCGTCAGTGCGCCAGTCTACATTGGAGGTAGTGGGTTTCTTGCCGCCGGGGCTGCCAGGGTTATAGGCCCCGACACCTCCGGTGGGGTCGCTGGCGCTTACCTTAGAGGGGGCGTGCTTGACCGTCTGCGGGCAGAACCTTGTAAGCGTCACGCTGGGGTCGGCGCTGTAGGCCTGGTCAACGGAAAAGGGCAGGTCATAGCTGAGATTACTCAGGCTGTCGCCTGCCGTTTCGTACTCAGCCCATGCCTCATACTTCTGGTAGGTCACCCCGTCCAGAGTATAACTGTGCAGCTGGGCGGGGTCTCCCT
>VSNT01000324.1 GCA_009774465.1 Lachnospiraceae bacterium | reverse complement strand
CATACTCCCCAGCCTGCATGGGGATAGCGTTCAGGCTGAAGGAGTAGTTGATGCTGGTGATGAGATTGGACGCCAGCACCTGGTAGGCCCCGGAGTAATTGGTCTTGTAGAGAATCCGGTAATTGAGCCGGGCGCTGTAGGTTCCGGTGGTGAAAATAGTCGCTCGGGCCGCGTCGGTGGGAATGCGGTCATGCCAGTAGTAGGATTCAAGCGGTACATTGCTGGTGTTGGCCACGGTGAAGTCATAGCGCATCTGGCTCCCGGCCAGGACCTCGGCGTTGCCCCGTTTGGTGATAGTCACGCCCAGGTTGGAGGGCTTGTCGTAGTCGCTCACCTTGATGATCTGGCCCGAATACTCCAATGTTTCGTCAAAGGTCTTGCCGCTGACCTGCCAGTAGGCCGGGGCAGTAACCTCCACAATTTTATAGCGCCCTAACGGCAGAGGCTTGGAGGCGGCTACGCCTCTGGCGTCGGTGGTAATATAATCGACGACCTTGCCTGAGCGGGCCTCGCTGATCTCATAGACCGCGCCCTGGAGGGGAGCACCGGCGGGTGTGCCGGTGACTTCATTGTACTCGGCAGCGTACTTCTGGACCTGAATCTGTCCGGTAATGGGGGTATTTTCCCATTCGATTTCCACCGTTTTGCCCGGCTGAACATAGACGGTCTTGTACTCCTTATCCAGCTCATAGCCGGGTGCAGCCTCCAGCTCACGGATGAACAGCTTGCCCTTGCCCTGGATGGTCAAATCGTCGATGTAGATATAGCCGGAATCATCTGTGGAATACTCCCCGATGGGATTCTTGTTCTGGTCGTAGACCAAGAACTTCACGCCGTAAATCCCCAGGCCGGTCACGCTGTCAATTTTGTGCAGTATGATACCGCTAAAGGGGGCGTTGGTCACGGTCAGCGTGGTGGTCTCGTTGTCCCGGATGGTGAAGTAGTGGGGGGTGCTGTCAATCTTGAAGCCCTCCGCCGCCTCGACCTCCACGCAGTAGTAGTCGCCCGCGTCCAGGGAGACATGGACCCGGCCACGGTCCCCGGTGGTCACGGTGTCCACCAGAGCGCCGTCCATCTTGCGGATTTCAAAGGTCACACCCTTGATCCGCTGGGTCTTGTCCGCTTCGGACACCTTGATCAGCTCCAAGCCGCCCACAGGAGTGTTATAAAACTTCAAGGTCTGAGCGTCCCCAACCTTGATCTGGATGGTTTTGGGGCTGGTGTCGAGAACATAACCGTGCAGGCCCCGGATTTCTTTCGCAATGATGGTCACACCGGGCTCCAGGCCCTCAATTACAATCCGGCCATTCTCATCGGTGGTGTACTCGCCGTTGTTGGCCCCCAGCACCTTGCCATTGGACTCAGTGACCAGGAACGTCACGCCTTTCAGCGGAGTGGTGGTTCCGGTGATGTACTTCTCAATCACTAAGGTGGTCTTGGGGTCATTCTCGAACGTGATATCATTGCCGCCGTTGGTCCCGCCGCCAGTGCTGGTATTTCCGCCTGGATTGGCCGTACCGCCAGTGGTTCCGCCGCTGCTCACCGAATTAGAGCCATTTTTCACAATAATTATTTGGGGCGTACTGTTGAGGACATAGCCGCTGGGGACTTTCGTTTCAACCACGACTACAGTGCTGCCGGGGATGAGGCCCGTCACAACGACAGTGCCATCCTTGCCGGTAGTGTAGCGGCCCAGCACAGTCCCGTTGCCGTCCTTGACCGTGAATTCGGTTCCCGGTACAGGCTTTCCGGTAACGGAATCTTTTTTCGTAATCGTGAGGGAGCACAGAGGTTCGTTGAGGAAAGTTAAAGTTTGCGTGTCCATGGGATTGACCGTTACGGTCTGGGTCTGGGTGCTCTGGTCAATCACATAGCCGGGAGCCGCCTTGACCTCTTTCGCCACAACAGTTCCCACAATACCGGAAATGCGAATCTCACCTTTATCGTCCGTGGTATAGAGGCCGTTGCTGCTCAGGTGGCCGTTGTCGGCGTCCACATAGCCGCCGTTGGCATAGGTCAGCTGGAACTGAGCGCCGGGGATAAAATTGCCGGTTACGCTGTCTTTCTTTTGAATCACCAGCGTACCGGCCCGCTTGTTCCAAAACGTCAACTGCTGGACTTCACCGCCCTTAATGAGAATATCCTGGGGCGTTCCGTCCAGCACAAAGCCCTCCACGGTCTTGATCTCTCTGGCAATCACCGTAGTTCCGGGCTCAATGCCTTCCAGGACGATTTCACCGGCTTTATCCGTGAAATACACCCCATCGTCCGGGCCGACAGCGGCACCGGAGCCGTCCACCACCTTGAAGCACACGCCGCTCAAAGGCTCGTTTTCGGTTCCCTCGATGAATTTCCGAATTATTAAGGTTGTACCCGGTTGGTTGTCAAAAATCAGGCTGTTGGAAATGCCGGACTTCACCACAATGCTCTTGGGTGTCTCATCGAGGATGTAACCTGTAGGTGCTCTGGTTTCAGACACCATGATGGTACTGCCAGGCTCCAGTCCGGAGACAATCACTGTGCCGTCCGTTCCGGTTTTATAGATGCCATTGGTGGGACCAACCGCGTGACCTTCACTGTCCCGGACAATAAATTCAGCGTTTGCCAAAGGCTTGCGGGTCACAGCGTCCCGTTTCGTGATGGTCAATGTGGCCTTGGGGGTGTTGGTGATAATGATCGTCTGCGTGTCTCCGTTGGGGCCGATGACCACGTTGGTGCTGGGGCTGTCCATGATGTAACCGTCCGGGGCCTTGATTTCAGACAGTACATAGGCGCCGGGTGCGAGATTGGTAATTCGGATTTCGCCCAGGGAATCGGTAGTAAAAATGCCGTTGGAGGTCAGCGTGGATGTGCCGATCACGCCGTCCAGACCCACTTCGCAACCGGCCGCTGTGGTGATGCGGAACTCCGCCCCGGAGAGCGGCTTGTTGGTGGCGCTGTCCCGTTTCTGGACAATGAGCTGGCCCTTGGGCTGGTTTTTCATGGTCACGCTGACCGTCTTACCCGCCTGGATCACTACCGTCTGGGACTGGGTATCAATGAGGAACCCCGCCGGGGCCTTGGTCTCTGTGACGACCACGCTCTTTCCGGGGACGAGGCCCTCGATGCGCACCTCGCCATTTTCGTCCGAACGGTAAACGCCGTTGGAATCCCCAATGAGGCTGCCGTCCGAGTAGGCCACCTTGAACTCTGCATTCGCCAGCGTCACACTGGGATTGACAC
>VSNT01000323.1 GCA_009774465.1 Lachnospiraceae bacterium | reverse complement strand
AATACCCCGCGAAATCCCTGGCGGTATCCTCGTTTTGCAGATACTGCCGTACCTGCGCTTCTGACACGGGAATATCCAGAGTCTCGCAGCTCTGCATGAATGCGGATAGATCCTCCCAGCCGCGGGCGGTAACAGAGGAAACGCCCCCGGCTGTCTGCTCTACCCGGTAGAAGCGGTCCGTCCGGATGCTGAGATAGGAGAGGACAGCTCCATGGAGCTGTTTCCGCCGGGCGTAGTCCATCCACGCCTCTAAGTCCGGCTCCACGTCGATCTGGCGGACCCGGTCCAGGGTCACCACGTCAAACTCCCGGACGGAGCGGTTGTATCCCGGCGGGTTCCCCGCCGCCGCGATCAGCCAGCCTTCGGGTATTCGGTGGTTCCCAAAGGCTTTGTTTTGCAGGAATTGCAGCATAGTTGGGGCCAGCGTCTCCGAGACGCAGTTGATCTCGTCCAGAAACAGGACGCCTTCCCGCTTCCCGGTCCGCTCCATGCAGTCATAGATGGAGGCGACAATTTCGCTGAGGGTGTACTCCGTCACGCTGACCGTCCGGCCCTGATAGGTCCGCGTCTCAATACGGGGCAGACCGATGGCGCTCTGCCGGGTGTGATGGGTCATGGTGTAGGCCACCAGCCCGATGCCCGCCTCCCGGGCGGCCTGCTCCACGACAGCCGTCTTCCCAATACCCGGCGGACCCATCAGCAGCAGAGGCCGCTGGTGGACAGACGGCAGGATATACCGTCCATTCCCGTCCTTCTGGAAATAAGCCCGGAGGGCGTTTTTGATCTCCTGTTTCGCTTCTTGGATGTTCATTATATCTTACTCCGTCAGCCCCTCCAGGACCAGCCGGACGGCCCAGGCGGGGACTTGATCCATTTTGTCGCTTTGATGCAGAAATACGAAAGCCGTCTGATAGTCCGTCCGTTCTCTGGGATACACCCCGTCCCCGTCGGTAAAGTAGAGCAGGGCTTTCAGCGCCTTCAGCTCCCCTTTCCGCCGCAGCTCCTCCACATACCGGAACACCGGTGTGAAGTCCGTGCCGCCCCGGCCCTGGATGGTGATGCTCTCACAGCTTTTTGCCCAGTCTTCCGCTGAACGGATGACCGTTACGCTCTGGACGATGCAGTCGCACTGGATGAGATAGACCTTCATTTTCCGGAAGAAATTCTCCCGCCGGCTCATAATGCCGTAGGTCTCCGCCAGAAATTGCCGTACTGTTTCCACCGAACAGGAGCCGGAGGTATCGACAGCGATGACCAGCTCCTCCAGCCGGTTGACTTCCTGATATTCCAGCGGTTCAATGAGGGGCATATCTCCGTAATATTCCAGGCCGAAATGGTAGAATATCTGGTCAAAGCTGTCCGTGTCCAGCTGAATCTCCTCCCGCTGCTCAGTAAACCGGCGCAGGAAGCCGCGGTAGTCATACGCGCCCTGCCGGAGAACCTGCAGAAGCTCCATGCCGTTCCCGGCGGTCCGGCCGGCACGGCTGCCGCCCCGGCCCGCGCCGGATGCAAGACTCTCCCACTTGCGCCGTCCTTCGGCACAGGATTTTGTGTCCCGCGCCCATAGGGCATGATCGTCAAACCGGAACGCCATCTCCATTTCCGTCAATGAAAAGGGGAACGTTTCCCGCTCCAGCATCCCATACAGCTCCTCGACGGAAAGGGGCGTACTCCCTATCATGCTAAAACATTTTGTGCGGACGGCATCCTCTTTCAGCGTCAGCCGGAACAATGCCGCGTCTTCGATAACCTGTTCCACCGCCATATCCGCCGCCAGGTCCCACAGACAGCCTGTCCGGTCCGAAAAGGGATGGAGGTAAAGGCAGTGCAGCAGCATATGGAGATACCCGCGCCGCACTGCCGCCGGACTATCCTGATACCGCCGCAGCAGTTCCGGAGGAGAAAAGCGAATGATCCTGCCATCTGTCCCAATGCCGGAGCCATCCGGGTCCGGGAAACAGCCCAGCGCCGCGCAGGCCGTATCCAGCTGCGGGAAGAGGCTCAACAGCTCAACCATGCAATTC
>VSNT01000322.1 GCA_009774465.1 Lachnospiraceae bacterium | reverse complement strand
GGCGTGGAGGGCAGTCCCTTCTGCACCGCCTACGACGTGATGAACAACTGGGGCGCCAACCACGGGGCCATCTCCTACGGGCATGTGGGCGCAGACCTCATTACCCTTTGCTCCATGCTGCGCATTCCCGTTTGTATGCACAACGTGCCCAGCAAGGACGTGTTCCGTCCCGCCGCCTGGAACGCCTTCGGCATGGACAAGGAGGGCCAGGATTATCGCGCCTGCGCCGCGTACGGGCCTATGTATAGGAATATTCGGTAAGGCATACATCCTTTTTCTTGAAAGAAAAAGGATCAAAAAGAACTTTTAATTCGCAACTGGGCTTACTGCGGGCCGCAGATATACGCCCGGTGACGAAAGAAATCTTAGGAGGCCGCCATGCTGAAAAACATTCCCCCTATTCTGTCCCCCGAGCTGCTGAAGGTCCTCTGCGAGATGGGCCACGGCGACCGCATCTGCATCGGAGACGGCAACTATCCCCGCGCGTCCACCGCCCGGGAGGCCAACGCCGTCTTTATCCGGGCCGACGGTCATGGAATCCCGGAACTGCTGGACGCCATTTTGCAGGTGATCCCTTTGGACGCCTACGTGGAGACTCCGGTGATGCGCATGGAGAAGATGGACTGCGACAAGGATCTGCCTATCCCCGTATGGGATGAGTACGAGAAGATCATCGCCAAGTACGACGGCCGGGGCGGGAAGGCTATGGGCGCTTATGAGCGCTTCGAGTTCTACCGCCAGGCCCGGACCTGCTGCTGCGTGGTCCAGTCCGGCGAGACCAGCGTATACGCCAACCTGATCTTGCAGAAGGGCGTTATCAAGTAACAAATCGAGCGATATAATAAGAGGACCGCCATCCCGTTTTTGGAGTGGCGGTCCTTTCATATCACATACAGTCAGAAATCAATCATCATCACCAGAGCCAGGAATCGGGCCATCCCAGCCGCAGCTAGGACATTCGCACCAGCCTGTGCCATCGGGAAGCATACCCTCATGGCCGCAGGACGGACAGACTATGCTGTCCAGGAATTCGCTGTAAGCAGACATCTTCATATCTCCTTTCTTTTAGCGGCGCGAGATATCTCGCATTTGTTATCATAATATCTCATCAAGCCTAATTTGACAAGGGGTAGAAAAGATTGTTTACGAAGTGTTCATCTACAGCCGTTTTTTTGCCAATAAGAACCAAGGCAGCTTGGACAGCGCATAAATCAGTGCTATTTCACAGCCCGCGCCTTTACCAGCAGCATCATGGGACGGCGCAGCTCGTCCTTCATGCCGGGGATATCCATCATCTCCTCCGGCGGCATCGCTTCCTCCACTGCCTCCAGAGCGAAGCCGCTGCGCAGTACGCCCATCAGGATCTGCGTCAGCGTGTGGTGGTACTTTAGCACGTCGCAGCCCAGGAAATGGGTCTCCCGCCTTCCGGGGAGGAAGTAGCGGTCCACCGGCCAGTGCCGCGGCTGTCCGTCCTCTCCGTAGATCCAGTCCTGACCTCCAGCGGATGTGAAAACCGGATGCTCGATGTTGAACAGGAACACGCCGTCCCCTTTCAACGTTCGATACACCTTCCGGAAAACCTCTTCCAGATCCTCCACGTAGTGCAGCGCCAGATTGGAGACCACGCAGTCCCAGGCGTCCGCCGGGTACTCGTACTCTCCAATGCCGCAGACCTGGTACTCGATCCCAGGACCGGCGTTCCGCTTCCGGGCTTCCGCGATCATCTTTTCGCTCAGGTCGATCCCCAATATCCGGGACGCGCCCTGCTCCTCGGAAAACTTGCAGTGCCAGCCGTAGCCGCACCCCAGGTCGAGGACCCTTTTCCCCGCCAGGGGCGGAAACAGCGGCTTCAGCTGATGCCACTCTCCGGCGGCGGACAGGCCGTTCCGGCTGCGGGACATGGCGGCGTATTGAGTGAAAAACACCTCGTTATCGTATTCGTTGCTCATTCTTCCGATCCTCCATTCCCACGGGGCTACCGCAGTATCCTCCAGAGCCATATCCCCAGGGCGGCCTCCGCCAGGGCGATCAGCGGGATACCTGCCACAAAGTACCAGTGCTTCGTCTTATGCCGGAACGTCCACATTCCCAGGAACGCCCCCAGTCCGCCGCCCAGCAGGGCGGAGAGGAACAGCGTCCGCTCCCGGATGCGCCGCGCGCCCTTCTGCTTCGCTCTGCCCTTGTCAAAACCCATCAGGGCAAAGGCCCAGACGTTCACCAGCGCCAGATATCCAATGATCAGCGTCACCGGCGAACCCGCCACCGCCCACAGCTGATCGCCCTCCGCCTCCGGCAGGAACGGAAACTTCTCACTCACGACAGCTTTCCTCCAAAGAGCTTCCGCATCTCCTCCTGCCGTCCGCAGCTCATGCGGCCCTCCGGGCACTGCCCAGCGAGGTAGCAGCT
>VSNT01000321.1 GCA_009774465.1 Lachnospiraceae bacterium | reverse complement strand
AGTAGGTGATACTCTGCGGGCAGACACATTCCTCACCATTGTCCAGAAGCAGGCAGCACCCGCCGTCATAATTGCAGCAGCTATGTACCAGTCTCCGGGCTGTCCGGTACTGCTGATAGTTCATGTGGACAATCACGGTTCATCCTCTCCTGCGGGTAACTTGACGTAGGTGTGGTAAGGCTGGGTGGGGCTGCGGCTCACCCAATGCCGCTTTACCAGCCCTGCGGCCTCCAACTCTGCCAGGGCGTGGCCTACGGTGGAGGGAGTGCGGTCAATCAGCTTCGCAATCTCCGGGTTGATGAAGGTCAGATACCGCCGTCCATGCTTATCCACGCTACCCTCGCCGTTCACCGTCATGTCCAGCAGGATGCAGTAGACCTCTTTCGTAATCAGCCGCAAGTCCATCCCCAGCAGGAACCGGGGATAGGCCAGATAAGGCGGCAGGGAGGAGCTGGCGGTGATGTAATCAGTTTTCATGTTCATTCTCCATTTCGTGTCGGATTTCATGTACCTTCTCGAAAAATTCTTTGATTGCGGTCGTGACAGAATACGCACTATTGCCCAATGCGTCAAATTGGGAAATTGACATTCCGGCGAAAATGCCTGCCCGGTGATGAAGGGATTTGATACCGGAAACATAGCGGGAGCAGAGAGACGTAAACTCTCTCAAAGCTGCTTCGCCGTCCATCATCCCCTGCTTCTTCAGCGTGGGCGGTGCTATGGTCAGATCAGCAGCGGCCTCCGCCTGCTGGTCAGGTGGGAGCCGGGAGATTTTCAGCGCGTCCCCTTTGGTGATTTTATCGCCAGCATCCCGGATGGTTTTCTTGGCCTCCGGGGTCAGATTGGCGGCGGTCTGGACAAGCCGCTCAACGGTGCGTTTGCTGATTCCCAGCTTATCAGCAGTATCCTCCGAAAAGGGCTTTGCCGCTAAAACCGTCAATTTGTCGTTTTTAGCTGTCTGACCATTTCGCTGGCCTTGGCGCGTCTCCGGGTGGATGGCTTCATAGAGTTCTTTCCGGCGCAGAAGCAGATCGCCCAACTCACGATGGGACAAACCAGTCCGAACAAAGTTCTCGTCAATCTCGGCCAGTTCCGCTTGCAGGCCGTCCGCATTGCTGACGGTACACTCAATTTCCGTCCAGCCCAGCAGCTTCACCGCCTCCAACCGATGCAGGCCGGCGATAAGCGTGTTGTCCTGGGTGACGGTGACGGGGTTCATCAGGCCCACGGCGGCGATACTCCGGGCCAGTTCCTCCACGTTTCTCTGTTGGGTATCCCGCCGTCCTGGATTGATTTTGATTTCACTGATTTTGATTTGCATGATGATTACCCTTAATGCGAAAACACCGCAATAATTCGGTTGAGCATTTCGCGGTCATGGCCGTCCAGGGATTCCCCCAGCCTGCGGAGCAAAGCAATTTCCTCCGCATTGAGCATCCGGCGGTCCAGGTGGAACCACTCCGCAACTCTGACACCGCCATGACCACCCTGGACGGTTTCAATCGGATAGGAGCAGGTCAGCACTACAATGTCGCGGCGAATTGTCCCGGTGCTGACGTTAAACTCATGCGCTAAATTTCCATAAGTATCATGCCGCCGGAGGCACAAAACCTCCAAAATCTTCTGGCGGCGTTCCCACGGGTTCAGGTCCATTTTTCAAAAACTCCCTTCGGTAAAATTGATGATTTATCGTTCTTGCTCTTTCTGCTGGTGCTGTCCCTCGCGAGCCAGACGGTCAGCGGTTTTGCGTAGAGCCTCCACCGCCTTAATTTCATCCCTCATGGCATACATTTTCTGATAATCTGCGTCCTTTTGTACCGTCAATTTTGCAGCTTCGGCCCGCCACGCTTTGGGCGTGATCGCCTCACCGGATTCTTTCAGCGATTTCAGAAAATGGGCGGCAGCGTCAAAGTCTGCTAACTCTGCTTTATGCTCCTGCTGATATTTCTCCCGCTTACCCGGTTTCACCTTGTCCAACTTCTGGCGGATGGGCTTGTACTTCTCGTACTGCGCCCACATTTCCAGCCGTTCATCCAGGACAGCAAGACGGCGTTCCGCGCCGACAATCTGCCCACGGAGATCGTAATAATCTTTGTTCATGGCAGAGACTTTTTCATAAAGTTCCTGCATGGAATTGATGCCATTGCCCTGCAAAAATGCCAGCAGTTTCGCGTTCTCTTGCAGAGCCTTAATCTTACCGGAACGGGAACGGGCTTTGTTGCTGTTGACCTTGGCCTGGGCTTCATAAAGACGAGCCACAAGGCTGCCGCCATCTTGGGGCTGTTCGGTCCCAGCCTGCTCTTTCGTCCAGTTATAAATCCGGGTGATGCGGGCCTTGATTTCCTTCAGCAGTTTGTTGTCTGCGGCAATCTGGCGGTTAATATCTCCCTTCTCCGTAGCAATGCCCCGCCGTTCCATCTGACTGGCGGCAACGCCCATGTGGATGGAAGGGATTTTCTCAATGCCCTGCCGCTTGTAACTGCGGTGGTCGATGCGTTCCGGCCTGCCAGCAGCTTCTAAAGCCCGGTTCGCATAAGCGGCCCACGCCGCCCGCCACTTCTCGGCGTTCTCTCG
>VSNT01000320.1 GCA_009774465.1 Lachnospiraceae bacterium | reverse complement strand
GCGGGCAGGCAGTCACCCAGACCATCGCAGTAGTCCTCACGAGTGAGCCTCGCCTTACCGTCTACCATCTCAATAGCTCCCTCATGACAGGCAGCGGCACAGGCTCCGCATCCGTTACACTTTTCTTCATCAATATGAATTATTTTGCGAACCATAAAATTGTCCTTTCCGGTCAACTATATTTTTGAATCCCTGTTGACATCTTGGGATCAGTATAGTATGATTCACTTGTTTTGTATGTTGAAATTTCAACAGAGGGGACAAATCTGTGGAAAAATATTTTGAAGTATTGTGCATGTGTCCGCTGTTTCGGGATATTGCGCATTGGGAACTGACCAAGGCTCTACGTTGCCTCAACGCCAGGGTATTTTCCTTTGAAAAGGGAGAAGCCGTGATGAATGAAAGTGAACCAGCAAAATATGTGGGAATTGTCCTAACGGGCAGTTTCCAAATTGTTCGGACGGATTTCTTTGGTAATCGAAGCATGATTGCCAACCTTATTCCTGGTGAATTATTTGGGGAATCCTTCGCTTGTGCAGGGGTAGAGGTAGTCCCAGTTTCTGTGCTGGCATCGGAGGCTGCGGAGGTTATGTTGATTGACTGTTTGAAAATTAGTCATTCATGCAGTAATGCTTGTCAATTCCATCAACAGATGATTGACAATCTTCTTCAAATTGTTGCGGCAAAGAATTTGGTGCTTCACCAAAAAATCGAGGTCACATCCAAGCGCACGACACGTGAAAAGCTGATGGCGTATCTGATGCTTCAAGCTAAACAATTTGGCAGTCTGGAATTTGAAATACCATATGATCGCCAGGAGTTGGCAGATTATCTGGAAGTAGAGCGCAGTGGGTTGTCGGCGGAAATCGGAAAACTGCGTCGGCAAGGGGTCATTGAAGCAGACCGCAACAGATTCAAGATATACAAACCGTTTGATGTTTGAGGCATGAAAACATAGCGGTAGCAAGTAGCGGCAAGCAATGCGCCGGTATATACCCGGCACTCGCTTGTTGGTGGCTGACGCCCCCAAGCCCCCGTAAGGACCGGCGCGGTCGCGCCGGTCCTTTTAAGCCGCCTCCGGCGTCTGCTGTTACCCGCAGGGAGAGAGAAAATCATCATCGCGCCTCCTGCTGGCGGTCACGATTTTTCTCTTTTTCGGTCACGCCCAAAATCCGATCCACGTTGTTTTTGGCAGTGAGCAGTTCTATCATTTTTGCCTTGGCCTGCTTGTATTCTGGATACCGCTTTCTGTTCTCAGCCTTCAACATGGCGTACTCCTGTTTCAGCGATTGCATGAACGGTAGCTTCTTCAAACCGAGGGAATCAAAGTACCACTTCGCCGCTTGACAGGCCGTGATTTCACCGCTATGCTGTTCATAAAATTTCTCCCGTTTCCTGCCCGCCAATTTCCGGTATTGCGCGTAAATCTCTCGTGTCTTACCGTAAGTGCCGATGTGCTTTTGCAGTTCAGAAATGTCCTTCATTCTTGCGCTGGCGGCTTTCGACTGGTCAGCTAAATCGTTGAATTTTTGAACTGCCGCATCACAGGCTTTCTCCAATTCTCCAAGGTCTGTCAGGTTGTTTTCCTGCAAGTAGATGAGCGTCTTTGCCATCTCTTTGAGGTTGAAAATTTTCGCCCACCGCTCGAATCCGGGAGAGTTGGCCTGCTGCATTTTCGCCTGAATATCAATCAGCAAATTGGGCTTGGACTTCACCGCCGCTGTTGCCCTTGAAGTGACGATCCGCTTGCCGGAAATGCGCTCCATAATCGCTGTTTCGGAGTAGTCCGCGCCGAGGGAATCACAGCGGACGAACCTCTTGCCGTTGGGGATTTTGAACGCAAGGTGTTTTCCCTGTTTCACCTCTACACCTGCTGCTTTCATAGCGGCAAGGAAGCTGTCAAAATCCTTGCAGTCTTGACCGAGGGCGGTGTCGATGATCTGCTCCAACTGCCCTCGGACGGTGGGCGGTTTGTCCTCACCTAACCATGTGCCGTAGTTACCCCGGCTGGGCTTCGGCTCCGCAATCACCGACAGCCCGTTTTCCAGACACAGCATATCAGAGATTTTGCGAACCGCAAAGGAGGACCGCCAGAAGTTTCGGAATTTTCTGGTGCAGTCCAGAGCAGTGGAATTGAACACAATATGAGAGTGGATATGGTGCTTGTCCACATGGGTACAGACGATGAAAGCGTGTTTGCCCTTAGTCAGCGACATAGCAAGGTCATAGCCAATCTTGTTCGCCAGCTCCGGCGTGATCTCACCCGGCTTGAAGGACTGCCGCAGGTGGTAGGCGATCACATCATTCTCTTTTCGCTCCCTACCGGTAATGGCGGCGTACTGCCGCTTGGAAAAAAGAAACTCCTGGTCAGCGATAGACGGATTGCATTGATAGGCTGTGACCAAATCGCCGCCGTTGGTTTTCTCTGGATT
>VSNT01000032.1 GCA_009774465.1 Lachnospiraceae bacterium | reverse complement strand
GAATCAGTTTATTTGCAGTCTCCGTCATTCCCTCTTCCGCCATCAAAAGCTCCTCATAAAGCTTTTCTCCGGGGCGCAGACCGGTAAACTCAATCTTAATATCTTCACCTACACGATAACCCGACAGCCGAATCAGATTTTTAGCCAAATCCAATATCTTTACCGGTTTTCCCATATCCAGAACAAATATTTCACCGCCTTTTGCATAAGCGCCTGCCTGCAGTACCAAAGATACTGCTTCCGGTATGGTCATAAAATATCTGATAATATCAGGATGGGTTACCGTCACCGGCCCACCTGCCATAATCTGTTTTTTAAATAATGGAATCACGCTTCCGTTGCTGCCTAACACATTTCCAAACCTGACAGCCACAAATTCCGTATCATAATGTTTGTTAAAGGTCTGAATAATCATTTCACAGATCCGCTTGCTGGCTCCCATAATATTGGTTGGATTTACCGCTTTATCCGTAGAAATCATAACAAACCTTTGCACATCATTCATGGCCGCCGCATAAGCGGTTTTCCATGTGCCAAATACATTGTTCTTAATTGCTTCATTGGGACTTGCTTCCATTAAAGGCACATGCTTATGAGCCGCCGCGTGGTAAACAATATCCGGCTTATAGGTTTCAAAAATCCAGTTCATCCGGTTGGTATTTCTAACCGAAGCAATCAGCACCACTAAGGAAAGTTCAGGAAATTTGGTTGTAAGTTCCTGCTGCACATCATAAACACTGTTTTCATAAATATCCAGTATAATAAGCTGAGCCGGCTTATGGCCTGCAATCTGACGGCACAGCTCGCTTCCAATAGAACCGCCGCCCCCTGTCACCAGCACCTTTTTCCCCTTTACATAACCAAGGATAGAATCCATATCCACTTCAATAGGTTCTCTTCCCAGCAAATCCTCCACTTCCACATCACGCAACTTGCTGACGCTGACTTCACCGTTCACTAACTGATACATCCCGGGCAGGGAGCGAAGCTTACAGCTTGTCTCTTTACAGATGTCCAGAATTTCGGAAAGCTCGCTTCTGGTAATAGAGGGCATTGCCACGATAATTTCATCAATCCCAAAAATATCGGCACATTCAATAATCTTATCCCTGCCGCCCACTACCTTGATTCCCTGAATAAATCTTCCCCATTTTCCCTTGTCATCATCAATAATACAGCGAATGACCATAGTGGAAAAGTTGCTGTTTACAATCTCTTTTATAATAATATTGGCAGCTTCTCCCGCTCCGATTACCATAACGGAAATGCTGTTATTTTTATTTTGCTGCTTATGCTTTAAGCTCCTGAAAAACCGGTAGGAAAATCTGCTTACAAAAATAAAGCTGATCAGCATAAACACATAAAGAAAATAATAACTGCTGGGAACTGCCTGCTGCCCCGGCACCCTGAAAAACTGAATACCTACACTGTAGCAGACCGCAGAAATCACACTGGAAATCACCAGATTCTGCAGCTCCGTCTCTCCTGCAAATGCCCAAAGGCTGTGATACATCCTGAAAATGTAAAGCACAATTAATGTGATTAAAATATTCACAGGCAGAAACCGGTTGATAGGGCCGATAAAGTGCGGAGGAATTTCCGACATATCAAAGCTGTAGCGCATAAGCAGCGCCAAATAGCTTGCCCCAATTACACTGATGATATCATAAATAATCAGTGCGGTTCTTCTGTATAGTAATTTTACATTAAATACTTTTTTTTCTCTTTTTTCTTCTCTGCTCATGGCCAACCTTTACTTTTCACCCTCAAACAGTAACGGTGTAATCACCAGCATCAACACATATCCACAGGGATTACTCAAATGGAAAATCCATTCCACCATTCCTGCCACTGCCACTGCCACTGTCACTACCACCGGCATTGCCGCATAAGTTATTTTGTCCTTTTTTCTATTGTAATACAAGAAAGAAGCAATAAAAGTTCCAAGTCCCGTCAGCACAAACAAAATCCCTGTCGGAATTCCATGATCATATGCTGCCTGCAGGTAAATATTATGGGCATGTGTTGCAACCGCCCCATCCTTAAGAATCGCTCCCATCTCCTCGTGACCAGTCATATTAAGCTGTTCCATATAAGAACGGAAAATGTCAATTCGCCCGTTTGTATAATCCTCTTTTTGCGGATCTTCTTCTACAGGATTGGTTTCCTCAAAAACAGGCTCTTCCAAAGCAGTCTCTGTCAAATCTGCCTCACCGGAGCTTTCGCTGCCGGAAGTTTCTCCATCAAAGCTTTCCGTCTCTGTATTTTCTCCCATCGTTTCAAGTTCCGATATCGGGATTCCATTTACATGGGTTCTTTCATATTCGGCTATTTCCCCGTAAATATCAAAAGTTCCTTCCGGTATGCTGAAAATTTTCTCTGCAAACACATCGATAAACCGCCCTACACGCATAAATTCCACTGAATCAAGCTTTCTGCCCCGCAATGCTTCATCCACATAAGACTCAATCTCATAAACGTATGGATCGCTTACAAGAACCGGAATCGTACGCTGCATGGTAAATGTTACCGGCAGACAGGCCGCCACCGAAAGTGCCATAATGCCAAAAGAACTTCCTATACTTTTCAGCTTTTCTTTTTTCTTTCCCGACGCCATAACAATCACTGCAAAAAGCAATGTCACGCCCACTGAAAAGAAGGCGGTTCTTGACATGGTAAAAAGCATGTAGGAAGATACCACGCCAAATAAAACAGCTTCTTTCCAGAAATCCTTTAATTTTCTACTTTTTGAAAGCTTGGAAAGTAATATGACAATTGCCGCACATTCCACAATGGTCAAATAAGTTGCTGTAATCGTCACCGTATGGAAAATATGGGTATATCTGGCTGTTCTGAAAGTTAAATAAGGCCGGTGAAGCAGCGCATACCCTGTAGTCAGCATAAATTGCAGTATAATTCCCCGGCAGACATTGACAAGCAGTCTGTCCTTATGCTCCCACATCCCATAAGCAAGGTAGAAAAGCCCAAATCCCACCGCTAAAGCTACCGTCCACCATCTTCCATTTCTAAAGATGATAATTGCCCCAAAAAAGAGCAAAATCAGGCCGGCATAGGCAAATTTAGGCCGGGTAAGCTTTCTTTTTGCCAATCCAATTACTGTGCGAATCAAAATCAGCCCCAGCAAAATTCCAATCAGCACAGTATGGCGGATCACCTGTATATTCCAGGGAATCTCCGCCTCCTTAATGGTCTGCTGCGCCAAAAGCTCCACCTGATTTTGATAGTAAAGATAACCTGCAATCCCTGCTGCAATCAGATAAATCAGGTTATATAGATTAACAATTTCTTTCCATTTAAACATGACAATAACGGCAAGGGCAAAATAAAGCATTTCCTTACGCACTGCCATTTTATGATGAATATCATAGAGCCCTGCCATATATTCGCAGCACCCGCTGACCGCCCCTGCGATAAATACAGACTGGAGTAAATCCGGAAGGTGCCCCTTTATATATTCCAAAGTAATAATCGGTTCCTGACCATCTCTGTTATGATTGATGCCATAAAACAATATGGCTGAAAGGAGAAGAACACTTAAGAAAAAGAAGCTGTTATCCAGCAGATAATTTCCGCAAACTCCCATGCACACTGCAATCAGCGCCCCAATGGTACCTGCCGCCACAATTGGATTCAGCACCGACTTAAAAACCCGCTCCACAGTGGTCAGCTTATCCTCCCGATTCCGGTAATACAGCCTCACCCCGCCAATTAAAATAACAGCTGCTAACGCAATAAGCCCTCCAAAGAAAAAGACCTTTCCCTTCCTTAAAGGCACGCTGTAATTGTATTCTGCAACCAGATTCCTTCCCTCTACCGTACTGCTGTTATAGTACATGGCGCCTGCATAAGGCATATCTGCCAGGGAAACGTTTTCACATCCTAAAAATACTGCCGACTGATTCCCCTGAACAATCAAATGGTACATTTTCCCCACTTCCATATCCACATCAATCAGCACTTCACAGTACCCGGGAAGCTGATCCGGCAAAATCTCCACTTCTTCCTCCGCAATAATTGCCTGACCTTCATTTAAAAGCCGGACAAAAAAGCTTTTCCCTTCTGTTCCATCCCCAAGATACAAAGATATGGTGTCCATATGGTCATACTGGGCCACAAAGCTCTGCAGAATGGTATATTCGTCATTTACTACATCTGTCATGGCTCCCGTATTTTGAGGAATAGATTCCGTAATTCTCTCATTCCAGATGCGAAGGGGCCACAAAGACACCAGAAGAACCGCTGCCGCAAGAAGAATTACCGCCTGTATTGCTTTGCTTTTATATACTATCTTTTTCATAATCAGTCCTCATTTTCCCATATAGCTGTTAGCTATTAGCATGGGTAGTATATCACAGTTATTTCCAATTATCAAATTTGCAGCAGTTCACTTCCCACAAAAGTAAAGGCACCGCCACCCATAAAAATACCACATATCTGACCAGATAGGTAGGCCCTAAAATCACTGTCAGCCAGCACAAAAGAGGCAGTGCAAAGGGCAGCACCCTTTTATACTCTTTTAAATAACATAAATACCCTAAGAGAAACATCATCACCCAAAAGAAAAACCCGGGCGAAAACAGCATGGACACCACAGGAATCTTCTGCTGAAATATCTCCAACGACATTTTCCGGTACAGTTCATTCAGCCAGGGCATCTTACTTTCCCTGCTTCCCGGCTCCTCCACTTCATAGCCAAAATAAGAGCTGTCCCCATAAGTAAAAGTAAATACCGTATTTCCCCGATAAACATCAATGACCGTATCCGGATACCAGAACCCGTAAGAAGTCATAAACCATGCATTTAGATAGGTAAAAGGATGACTGGCCCCCCATTTTGCCCACAATTTAAAAAAACTTCCCTTATCTGCTGCAAAGGCCTCATTGTTAAAATGAATTTTCACCCCGTCCGACACCTTGGGCGTATAATGGGCAAGGGCTTCTTCGGAAAGATACCGGTGCAGAATTTCCTTCTCCTCCATCGGAAGGGTATCCTTTTCATCTGCATATACCCTGGCCATCTGGGAAATAGGCACTGTAAGCATTTCCTGACTTTCCGAATGGTCCGCGTGAAAAAGGCCCGTCAGGGCAGCATTACACAGCAAATAGATGAAAATAATGCCCACAGGATAAATCAATGCTTTTTTTATCTCTTTTCTCAGGTAAATAATCAGAAGCAATGTAAACACAAAAAATGCGTAAAACCCATTATGGCGAAGCAGCATCATTCCAAGAGTTGATACTGACATAAGTGTCATCTTTCTCCGGTTTTTAAAAAATGCTTCCGGCTCCTTACAAAGCTCCTGCAGCAAAACCACCATAATAAGGAGCATTCCCGTAAACAGTCCATCCTTGGCGGAACACAGGGAAAACATAACCAGAACAGGGCATAATCCAAAGTATAAAGTAAGTAAAACTCTTCCTGACTTTCTCATCCCCCGCTGTTTTAATTTTTCCACACACCAGGCAAAAATTACTGACATCACTGTCATTTGCAATATGGTATAACAGGCAATCCCCAAATTGACACTGCCGCTTACCTTATAAACCAGTTGAATAAGTCCCCCCAGCAAAAGTACATGGATAAGGGGATGGTGGGTAGTAAAATTTCTGGTCACCACCTGCAGGTATTCTTCCTGCGCGTCATATACAAAAAATCCCGGGTAAACTGCCAGAAAAACCGGAAAGAAGCATAGAAAAATCACTGCTGCCCTGATTCCCAGGCTGCGCAGGTCTATCCTTTGGCCGAAAGTATTTTCCAAATCTTCCTTCTTCTTAATACCGCTGCCTGCTTCCGAAACGCAGGCCTGTATTCTGTAGACCTGTTTTCTGCAGGCCATTATCTCCCAAAAATACCGTATGATTATGGTAAAAAGAACAGCCCATATGAGTATGCCAAGCCACATTTTCCCCTCTTTAAAGGGAACGCTTTCCTTCAAATCAAGCCGGGAGCCAAAAACCATACAAAGGGAAAATAATCCTCCTGCCAGTCCGGGATAAAACCAGCTGCGTTCTTTTTCTGCATAGTTTACTGCCAAAGCTTTCTCCACAAAAACAAAAAGCCCCAGAAACAAAAAAACCGATAAAATGCTGTTGGTATACTCCAAAAAATCCCCACTGACAGAAAGCAGATAAGGAAATGCCCAGGTGCCGCCCAGAGCAAGGAGCGCCGCTGCAATAGCCCGCATCCCGGATACATTCACAAAATATGCAGTTTGCTTCGTTTTCTTATCGCTTTTCGTTTTCATTTTCCCTGTTTTCTGCTGCTTTTCCTGCCATCTCCCGAATCACATACTGGGGAGAATTGTTCATGGAAATGTACATTCTTCCCATATATTCTCCAACCAGCCCCATCATCAGCATCAGCATTCCGCCGATAAATACCATCACAGACATAAGCGCGCTGAATCCGGTAACCAGCCCCGGAGGATTGATAAATATTTTCTTAACAATGGTATAAATTCCATACAAAAATCCAACCAGTGCACAGACCGCTCCGGTTACAGTTGCTATCCTTAAAGGTTTCACACTAAAGGCCGTAAACCCATTAAACCAGAGGGCCAGAAGCTTTCCTATGGTATAGCCGGAAGCCCCTTCTTTCCGATCCCTGTGCTCCACTTCCACATTGATGATATTTTTTGTGCTGCGCAGAACCAGTCCGATCACATAAGGATAGGCATAGGTATATCTTTTCATCTCTTCCACAATAAATCTTCTGGCGGCAAAGTAGCTGGAAATATAAAGCTCTTTGGGTTTTCCCAGCATCACCCGCGTCATCAGTTCATTTACATGGCTTCCCCAGTTTCTAAAACCGGAGTGATGCTTATGATTATATTTGGCATACACAACATCCGCGCCCTGTTCAATTCCTTCAATCAGCTTACCTGCTTCGTCCGCCGGCGTCTGCCCGTCATCATCCAGGCAGATCACAATCTCTCCCTTTACATAATGAAAGCCGGCCATAAGGGCGCTGTGCTGCCCAAAATTTTTTGCAAGATTAATTCCGGTAATGTTGTGATTTTCCTGACACAGCCTTTTAATGGTCTCAAAGGTATCGTCAGGAGAACAGTCGTTGATTAATACCACCTCATAATCATATGCCGCAAGCTTTTCCATTGTTTCCCTGATTTCATTGATTACACCGGGCAGCGTATAGGCTGAGCGATAACAGGGAATTACAAAACTTATTAATGTTTTCACTAAAACCTCCACTTAATACATTCTGCATTTACTGTAGAATTTTGATGAATTATTGCCATGTATATTACATCTTTATAAGTACCTTCAAGATACACTTCATCCTTTAAATAGGCTTCCTGAACGAATCCTGCCTTTTCATAGCTTCTGTAGGCCTGTTTATTATCAGCTAAAAGACGCAGCATCACCTTATGAAGCCCCAGTTGTTCAAACGCATAACGAATGATAAGCCGCGCTGCCTGGGTGCCAAATCCTTTCCCCAGCGCATCCTTTTCCCCGATAAAAATTCCATATTCCGCTTTATGATCAATTTTATTTATGTCTCTTAAGTAAACGCTTCCTACAGGTTGTCCGCCTTTGGTGCAGATAATAAACTGAACCACCTTTCCCGTGTCCACCATAGTTTCTATCCAATGCTGGTGGCCTTCTCTTGTAAAAGGTTTTTGATAGATAAAATTCCGTCGCACAAAATCACTGTTCCGCCATTTTACAATATTTTCCGTATCCTCCTTATTCATCAGGCGAAGAAAAATATCCTCCCCTTCCAAAACCGGATTTTTTTCACTTACATTTTCCATAATATCCTCATTTTAATGCCCATTGCAAGTTTGCAGCCGCGGGCAGACATAATTTTTCTCCTGATGCCTTTCAGCTATAAGCTTCGCACTTCATAAACTTCAAAAACACCGGCCACTGTATCTGCCAGAGTAATTTTCACCGGCGTATCATGGCCTTCATAATAATCGGAAAGCCACTCCATGTCCTCACTTATTTTACGTACAAAATAAACATTTTCCTGATCTTTAAGCGCCCGCTCCATGTTTTCAATTCCAAAGACTGCAAACTTTTTCCTCTGAATGGGGCTTTTACATGCCCATCCTCCCATGATATCATAATTATCCAGGGAATTATCAACATCCTCAAACATTTTTTCTGAATATTCCACCGTAGAATACACATCGATCAAATAAAAATTGTCTGCATTCTCCTCCCTTGAAAAATACTGATACAGCTCTTGATAGGGTGCATTTATTTCTTCTCTTTCCCCCTGCCTTATTTCTACTGCTCTTATGCTTAAAGGCAGAATTGCAACTGCCAAAACAGCAAACACTGCTGCCGAAAGGACTCCGGAGAGTCTTTTTGTTTTACGGAACATAAGCATTTTCCACTGGGTAAATGCCATAGCCCCCAGGATACAAAACTCCATCAAATACAAAGAATGGGTTATCCGCTCCGGATCGCGCCCCCGCATTAAAATATACATCCAAAGAAGGGTTCGCACTGCAAAGAGAAAACTAAGCTTCCATAAAACTTCCAGCCCGTTTTTTACATATCCTGCTCTTCCTTCCTCCTGAGGAATACCGCATTTTATCCTTCTGGGCAGGGCCAGCAGAAATACCGTAAGGTACCCTGCAATCACCGCATAATTCCAGGGATAATCGCTCCCTGTATCTGCCGGACCGTGGGTAAGGCGATAGATATAAAATTTAAGGCTTTCGGTAAGTCTCTGCATAAAAGGCTCCTGAACGCTTTTATGCATACCGGCATATTCTGCAATCTGGCCGACTAACTTTTCGTCAATTTCTTCATCCATGCCAAAGTTATAATTGGCAAAGAGAATCTGCTCGCTTCCGCTTAACCCGATTTCCTCATAAAAATCCTGATTTTCTTCATAGGGCGGAATTTCCTGAAAATCATAAAGCTCCGTTCTGTTATTGAAAAACTCTGTAAATGTTTTCCATTCTTCGGAACCATAGGCTATCATGTGGGTTGCCTGTCCTATTAATATTCCAGCCAGTATCATACCGATCACTGTAAGATATTTTACCGCATGTTCTCTGGTAAATATCTTTTTTTCACTTCCCCACTTGGCCGCTCCCGCCACACAGATCATGGGAAGCACCAAAAGCAGCATTTCTGAACGAATTAAGTAGGCTGCAGATACCAGAAGAACTGCCGGAATATTTTTTTTCATAAATTTTCCTGCTGAAAGCGTAATATCCGTAGTGTAAAATAAAAATGCCGCCGCCGCCCCAAGTAAAGTGCAGGTCACCGTATATTGGGCAAAAATCAAATGCTCAAGAAACAATCCACAAAAAAGCAGGGTTTCCGTCAACGTAATAAAAATTTTCCCATAGAAAGTTTCCACAAAAACAAGACTTCTTTGCAAAATCAAAAGGAAACAGCCAAAATGGCAGGCACACAAAAAAAATCCATACCAGGGGAGGCTGCCTGCAATCCTGTAAAACAGACTGATTCCCGCGCTGACAAGCCAAAGCATCTGAATATTATGCCCTTCCGGCGTTCCAGTGTAAGCGCCTGCCAGAATATCTTTCATCAGCACATCATCATTCAGGTCATAGAAATAGTCAAATTTTACCCCTGCGAAAATTCCCAGAACGGTCACTGCCAAAAGTGCAATCACCCAGTTTTCATTTTTTTTAAGGATACTTTTAAATTCCATAAAATTCCTTTACTTTTCCTGCAATATAGTCTGCCTGTTCCTCCGTAAGCTGGTAAAACATCGGCAGCCGCAGAAGCCGCTCGCTTTCTTTTGTAGTATATTTATCCTCTCCATGAAACCGTCCGAATTTTATTCCTGCCGGTGCAGAATGAAGCGGAACATAGTGAAATACGGCAAGTATGTCATTTGTTTTCAGAAAATCAATCAGCCGGCTTCTCTCCTCCAGATCCCTGGTCTTGATATAGAACATATGTCCATTGTGCACGCAGCCATCCGGCACACAGGGAAGTTCTATCTTTCCAGCCTTTGCAAGGGGATATAAAAGCTCATAATACTGATTCCACCTTGAAAGGCGGGCATTGTTAATCTCATCCGCCGCGTCAAGCTGAGCGGCAAGATAAGCAGCATTCATCTCGCTGGGCAGATAGGAAGAGCCAAAGTTCATCCAGCGGTACTTGTCCACCTGGCCTCTGAAATATTTGCTCCTGTCCGTTCCCTTTTCTCTTAAAATCTCCGCATCTTCTATATGCCCGGGATCACGGATTAAAAGTGCACCGCCCTCGCCCATGCTGAAATTTTTCGTCTCATGAAAACTGTAGCAGCCAAAATCGCCAATGGTTCCCAGCGGCCTTCCTTTATAAGTACACATAATTGCCTGAGCGGCATCTTCCACCACCATAAGGTGGTGTCTGTCTGCAATCTCCATGATTTTATCCATCTCACAGGCCACCCCTGCATAATGCACCACAAAGATTGCCTTTGTTTTCTCCGTAACCGCATCCTCAATCAGGTTTTCATCAATATTCATGGTATCCGGTCTGATGTCAACAAACACCGCCTTTGCTCCCCTTAAAACAAAAGCATCAGCAGTGGAGACAAAGGTGTAGGAAGGAAGAATTACTTCATCTCCCTCCTTCAAATCACACAAAAGCGCCGCCATTTCCAGCGCATGGGTGCAGGATGTGGTGAGAAGGCATTTGGCTGTGCCAGTGGTCCTCTCCAGATATTCACTGCACTTTTTCGTAAACTCTCCGTCTCCGCATATATGCATGTTTTCTATTGCTTTTTCCACGTTTTTCATTTCTCCGCCCACATAAGGGGGAACATTAAATCTGATCATACTCAAACACACCTTTCCTGTTATTATCATTGGTAAACTACAAAAGCTTCATTGGCAAACACCTGCTCATAAGCACCTTTTTCCATAAAACTCCAAATGGCCTTTAATTTTTCATCCTGGTCATAGCTTTTCTTATCTACTCCCCACCACTGCATATGTGTCTCATTCCCTGATAGATAAGATGCAATCTGCGGTGTAAGTATCACCAGAGGCCTCTTATTTTTATCACTCAGCGCAGCGGAAATTTCATCCAGCTCCTGTATCAGCCGGCTTACCGGATAGGTATTTAAATCCGCCCATGTGGTATCAATCGCCGGAGGCTTATCAAGATAATAGGAAAGTCCCGGAATATTGCCATATAAAATCAGCTCTTTTTCTATAAACTGGGCATTATTTTCTGTCATGAAAATAGAAATTTCCTCTAAAACTTCCGAATTCAGCTCACTGGTATACATTCCCTTAAGCACCTGATTTTCCGTCACCTTGTAAATTCTCTCTTCTCCCATTTCCCCGTCACGAAATACATAAAAACATCCAATCCCTACAGCCTGAATAAAAAAAGCAAGCAGTATGCCGGACATCATAGCCTTCACCGGAAACAAAGGCACTTTTTCCGTGATATCCAGATAAGTCCTGCCCCATCTGGCCAGGCGGTAGACCATCCAGAAAACAACAGGCGCAATAAAAAACAGATTATTTAACACCGGCCAGATATGATTATTGCTTCCAAGCGGTCCAATCAAAACAAGGACAAGTCCGATGCAGCCAATGAGCCGCCATTCATCATCCAGCATCCTGGTAAACAGCATCCAGATTAATTCCGCCAATGCCAGAAGGAGAAACACTACTCCCCACTGCAGGGCTGATTCCTTCTGATAATACTTAAAATTATACATTCCCCATTTTCCAAGAGCCCAAAATAAAACAGGGATACATACACAATAAATTATCTTTCTTGTCTTTAAAAACCGGTTTCTGTCTATGACCAAAAATGGTATTCCCGGCAATACGCATAAGATCATATAAAGCATCCATTGGAATCCACGAAAATACGCGTCAAAAATTGCAAGAAGCATTTCCCCCAGGGTATAATCGGAAGCACTGCCCGCCATTCCAAAAACCCCTGCAATCATTTCTCCAAAGGTATCTGCTCCATAAGAAACGGATAAAATCCCAATCATTACAAGAAATGCCGCCAGATAGCCTGCCACGCACAATCCTGTTTCCCTTGCAACCTGCTTAAAATCTTTCTTTTTCAACCCTCCATAATACCAGACCGCCACAATAAGTGCTGCTTCCAGTACATTATTTGGAAAACGAACAAATCCATTCAGCCCTAAAAGGATTCCCGCCAGAAAAAGACAGGCCGGGCGGCATCCTGCAAGACCACGGAACAATAAAACTGCCCCTGCCAAAAGCAGCAGGTAGGTAAGATAATTATATAAAATCACCGTAGGACACCAGCAAAAGCCAATGGCTGCAATTTCTCCCAAAAACGCCAGCCAGGCAGGCATTTTTGTCTTAAAAAAGCGATAACCCAGCAGCCCAAGAAGGCTTACTGTTAGTGAGGTATAAATCTTCATTCCCAGCATAGTGTGCCCCATTGGAAGCCTGGTCAGCAAAAAACCGGTTACATTTGAAAGAAAGGTAAGGAAAGTCCACACACCGCCTGTTTCACCAAAAAACCGGTAATTTCCAAGGCTGTATCCCGTGTCTGTCAGCTCAATCCCCTGACCAGCTTTCAGCAGTGGAAAAAGCAGAAGTATCAACGGAAACAAAAAATCAGCCGCAAGCCTTCCGGCCTTCTGAAAGCCTTCTGTTCCAACCACTGTCCTTACTTTTGTATAAAAACGGCCTGTGCTCATCCTATATTCTCCCTTCTTCGTCCAGTTCCCTTATCTTTTTCCCTAATGGCGTTTTCCCAAGCGCATTTCCTGCTGCCGCAAACAGCAGGCTTCTCATCCAGTCTATGAGGATTCCCGCCCCGAAAAGAATAAAAAGGCAGAAAAACAATTCTGCAAAGAAATATGGCAGCCCCTGATTTCTGCCGGGATTCACCACTTTCCCAAGAAATTCGTACCAGATGCCTCTTAAATCAATATGCTCATGTAAAAGATAAATCCCAAAACTTAGTGTACCCAATTTTCGTATAATCTGCGAAAGCCGCCCTTCCTTTATTCTGATTTGAAGGAAACCATAAAACAGGCCGATTGCGCCGGTAAGGCACAATATAAAATTATAATGGAAAGGAACCGTAAAATAGTATGCAAAGCTGCTGCTTTTCTGACAGACTGCCCATAAAAGAAGCTGCAGTAAAAAGCTGCCCAAAGCACTTAAACCATAAATCATCCAGCCCTTTTTTTCAAAAAACTTAGAGCCATAAAGCCCCAAATACGCCGCTACAAGATATACGCAGATAAACCATGCAAAATCATATCCATAGTTATCAACCACAAATTCTATGGGACTGAAACTTTTTATACCACAAAACAGGATAAGCAGACCGCCCAATGTAATCTGCAATCTTCTTTTTGACATGTTTTTTACTGCTGTTCCCAGCACCGGAGTCAATAAGTACAGCATAAAATAAGCAGTTGCAAACCAGTAATGCTCCGTCTCTATTGGGAAAAGGTAAGATGCAAGACCATAAATATTTAAATTTCCTTCCCCATACCCATTGGTCGGCACTCCCAATGCAAAAAGCGCCAGAAAAATCAATATGGAATAAAACCAGATCTGACAAAGAAGGGCTGCTGCCTTACTTATCTTAAAATTACTCTTTACCCCAAAATAACCGCTGATAAATACATAGGTATTGACAGCCACAAGACAGAAAGCCTCTATCAGTGTACCAATTATTTTTCTGCTGCCTGCTGCCACTCCTGCCTCCATAAGGGAACCGGAATAATACAAAAAGTGCATAACAACCACCATGACCATTGCAAGAATTCTCAATAATTCAATATTTGCCATGCGTCCGTTTTTTTGCATGTTCACAGTTTTCCTTTCCCTTATTTTTCTAAACTACAGGCTGCGCGCCCTCACCGTTCTCTGGAAATTCTGCCTTCCTCCACCCGGTAAACCATGTCGCATTTTTCAATGGTCTGCAGTCTGTGTGCGATAATAATAAGTGTTTTTTTGCCATGAAGCCGATTGATGGAATCCATAATTGCCGCTTCCGTCTCGTTATCTAAAGCAGAGGTAGCCTCATCCAGCACCAGCACCTCGGGATCTTCAAACAATGCCCTTGCAATCCCGATTCTCTGCCGCTGCCCGCCTGAAATGCGGATGCCTCTTTCTCCGATACTTGTATCAAGTCCTTCCGGCAGCCCCTTTACAAATTCATCAAGCTGGGCCTCTTCAAGGGCGCGCCAGACCTTTTCATCATCAATTTCCTCCTCGGCACAGCCGAAAGCTACATTCTTGCGGATAGAGGAATCTATCATAAAAATCGTCTGAGGAATGTAACCGATATTTTTCAGCCAAGACTGGTAATGCTTCCTTACCTCTACTCCATCAGCTAAAATCTCCCCGCTCTGCAACCTTAATAACCCAAGAAGAATATCCACGATTGTAGTTTTTCCCGCACCGGAAGTCCCTACAATCCCCACTGCCTGTCCAATGGGAATTTCCATATCCGCATGGTCAAAAATCAAAACTTCCGTATTAGGATATTTGTAAACAATATCCTTAAGCACAATTTTATCCTTAATTTCCAGTTTTTCAACTTCTATTTTCTTTTTATAAGTCTCTTCATCATAATTAATGGACTCGTCCCGTATCTCCTCCTGTAAGTTATCGCTGACACCCATAAAGAAGGGTTCAAAGTAAGAAATGGAAGTCAGGTAATTATTAATTCTGTTGGCACAGGGAATCAGCCGCATAGCCACCATCGCAAAAAGGGAGAGCTGAGGCATAATATCGTTTACCGAAGCACCGCCTAAAAGGCTCATCATAAGATACAAAATCATGCCTGCAATTGCAATGGTTTCAATCAGGAGCCTTGGGGTTGCGTTAAATAAGTTATATCTCTGCACCGCATTTACATATCCTGCACCACACTTGGCATATTCGTTGATAAAATATCTTTCCTTATTGGCAATCTTAATTTCCTTGATTCCCATAACAGACTGGTCAATCCATTTATACAGTCCGCTGTAATAATCCTGATTTTCTTCTCCTGCCTTACGCATAATCGGCTTTAAAATACACTTAATCACCAAAAGCGCCACTATCAGGAGAGAGGCCACTGTGATGGTCATCCATATGTCCGTCGCCAGACAGACTACCATCAGACTCACAAACACGATCACTTCACTGATTAGCTGCAAAAGCGATAAGATAAGACCGTACATATTATTTACGTCGGAGGTAATGCTTCTTTGAATCACGGAAGTATCTGCATTTAAGTAGTATTCATAAGGACGCTGCATAAAATTAATCATCATCCTTCTTGAAGTGGCAAACTGGTTGGTATAAACAAACTTAAGCTGTACCTTCTGCTGAAAAAACAGGAAAATATTTTTCAGTGCAAAAATGCCGATCAGTCCGGACATCACCACAATCATCAGGCTCTTCGTATCGCTGTAGGCAATTTGAAAGACGTCACAGAACACCTGCAGGTACCAGCTTTTTTCCACTGCATTTTCTTCCATAACCACCTTTACCACAGGATAAATCATGGATACCCCCAGGGTTTCTAATATGGCACCGATGAGCATAAGAAAAATAAGCACAATCATTTTCCTTTTCTGCCTTTTATCCAGTAATATCATCAATTTTTTAAATATCTTTTTCATTTATTTTCCCAATTCTTTCATTTGCTTAAAAAATATCATTATATTTTATCACAGGAGCGGCGAACCCGTCAAATTTTACCAGCTTCTCAATAATATAAAAAATAATATAAAAAGGACTGTTTCCCAGCCCTTTTAACACTGCACCCGTCTGATACAGTATTCCTTCATAAACATAATTATTTTTTCATCATTTCCGCTTTCATAAAAATCAATCAGCTTTTCTTTAAATTCTTCCAGCTTTTCAATTGGAATTTGAAATATTCCAATATTATTTTCAATTAAAACCTTGTTTGCCATCAACTGTGCAACTCTTTTATTCCCATCAATAAACATTTGTGTGCGTGCAATATAGCAAAAATATGTTAGTGCTTTTAATTCCATATCTTTTATCTGCTCTATTTCTTTGATTGCTTCTATAATTACTCCGGTGTGGGGCATTTCAGGTTCCCACGCGGTGCCTCCAATCTGCACCGGAATCGTTCTTATTTCACCTGCGTAATGAAATAATAATTCTCCTACAATTTTATCATATTCTCTAAGCAGCATAATGCAATTATCATATGCAAGATTATCCAAAAGGAATTGCCATGCGCGTTTCATATTGATCACAAACAGAACTTCTTCTGTTCTGGTTGTAGTCGGAGCATTTGCAAGAATTGCTTCCGTTTTGGGAAATGTAGTTCCTAATCCTTCCAGATTCGCGCTTTTCCAGATACTGTCTACCAACAGCCTCTTTGCCATCTCTACCGCAGTGTCCTTCACAACCTGAACCCTCCTGTTTTCATCTCTTTCCTACACTTTACATTATAACCATTTACGCTGCCTTTCCGCAACCAACAAATTTCTTCCCTTTCTTATGGATTTATAGTGTGCTATAATAGCCGCAAAGAGTTTGAAATCATATGAAAAAGATTGTGGAGGCTTAAATTGAAGTTAAGTATCATTGTACCTGTATACAACATGGCAGCAGAGGGCAAACTTGCATACTGCCTGAATTCTCTGGTAAACCAGACAATAAATGATTATGAAATTATTGCGGTGGACGACGCCTCCACTGACAATTCCCTTGAAATATTAAAAGACTTTGAACGACGCTTTCCTGACCGCTTTCATGCCGTTCATTCAGAAGTAAACAAACATCAGGGCGGGGCAAAAAATATCGGTCTGAAACTTGCCAAAGGAGACTGGATCGGCTTTATTGACAGTGACGACTGGATTACCCCTGACATGTATGAACGGCTGATTCGCAAAGCGGAAGAAACCGGTGCAGATCTGGTTGGCTGTGATTACTCTCTGGTGGGCGAACATTCCATGAAAGTGGGACAGATTGTTCCCAACAATAAAAAGGAACAATGCGGACTTTTAAATAAAGAAAAACGTCAGAGCCTTATTTTAGATGGAGGAAGCCTTGTGGTTAAAATTTTCCGCCGCTCCATGATTTTGGAAAATGAACTCTGGTTTCCCGAGAATATTTTTTACGAGGACAATGCGCTGGGCAATTCTTATCTTATCTTAGCGAAGCAGTTTGAATATATTGACGAGCCCTTATACTATTACTATCAGCATGACGCCTCCACCGTCCACACCATTTCTCCCAAAAGATGTGAGGACCGGATGGCAGCCGGCCGGCTCATGTTAGCAGAGGCAAAAAGGCACAATTTTTACGAAGAATTTAAACCGGAGCTTGAGTATAGTTTTACCCTGCTTTTTTACATTAACACACTGTTTACCTACATGGCAGGCGTGGAAAAGACGAAATACAGCTTTGTGAAGGCAATGGGAAAGGAAATGAAGCAGACCTTCCCTGACTTTGAAGCCAATCCCTATTATCAGGAAAGAACCCATGCAGAAGAAAAAAAACTGATTGGGATGCAGCAAAAGTCCACCCTGCTTTTTATGCTTTACTATAAACTGTTGTGGGCTTACAGGAAATGGCGGAAAGCACACTAAAGTAAAAGAAAGGCAACTTCATGGAAATCGGAAGCATTTACGAAATTGATCCTGAAACTTTTTCTGATGCCGCCGCATATAATGCGTCGGCCTTTTCCCTTGGGGAAATAAAAAAATATAACAAAAGCCACACCGTTTTTACCGGTTCCGGCAGGGAAGCAATTGCATTATCCTTAAAAGCAATTGCCAAAAACAGGCCTAAGCTTAAAAAGTGCGCCCTTCTTCCCGCATACATGTGCGATTCTGTCTTTTGGCCTTTTGAACGGGCCGGCTGGGATCTGCATTTTTATCCTATTGACAAGAATCTGGAAGCCGAAAAGGAAACCCTTTCCGCACAGATAAAAACCTTAAAACCAGGGCTTCTTTTTATCCACCCCTACTATGGATTGGATACCTGCAAACCCTTGCGCTCCATGCTGAAAATCTGGCAGTCCAAAGGTCTCTGCATTATGGAGGATATAACCCAGTCCTACTATTTAAACGATATAGAGTGGAATGCGGATTATATTATTGGAAGCCTGCGGAAGTGGTACCCTGTGCCAGATGGGGGCTTTGCAGTTTCCAATGAGCCTTTCCCGGAAGAATTTTGCGTGGAAAACAGGATTTTTATTGATACCAAGCTTGATCTACTTACCAAAAAGTGGAGTTATTTTAAAACTCCCGGCTCTTCAGAAGAAAAGCAGAAACAAAAAAATGCTTTTATGACAAAAAATCGGGAAATGGAAGAATGGCTGGATTCTTATGAGAAAATCAGCCCTCTGTCAAATGAGTCCATGAAAATTCTATCCGGCATAAAGGAAGAAAGATATAGAAACAGACGCAATGAAAATTACCGATATCTGTTTCAGCAGATAAATGTTGAAAGGAAAGCACTTTCAGTTACTGATTTTGAATTTACTCCTGTTTTTGCAAAGGAGAGTGCCCTTAAGGCTGTGGGTGCTCCTCTTTATTTTCCTGTTTATGCCAAAAATCGGGAAGATTTACAGAAATTTCTGGTCAGCCGGGGCATTTACGCACCAGTACTCTGGCCTGTTGGAAAAGAAAATGAAACTATCCTCAGCGAAACGGAACAGGAAATCTACCGGCAAATTCTGGCTCTCCCCATAGACCAGCGCTATGGGTTATCCGAAATGCAATATATTGCCCGGGCACTTGCCGAATATGAAGGTCCAAAAGCCATCTCGTCTGTCGCCTGCTGCCCTGATTCCACCTGTCGTCCTGCCCCCTCCTGCTCCTTTGGCTCCGCCTGCCCTCCTTTGCAAGGGCAGGATATAGAAAGCGAAGTTATAGGCATCAGAGCAGACGCTAACGCCACCATTGCCACAGGACATATTATGCGCTGCATTACCATTGCAAAACAGCTGTGGAAAAAGGGGAAAAAAGTTTTATTTTTTACCGCTGACGAATACCCCGGCGAAATATTAACCCAAAATGGCATGGAATACGTATGTCTCCACACTTCCTGGGAGCAAATGGAAGAAGAGCTTCCGCACCTTTCCAGAGAATTGAAAAAGCATAACTGCCAAAAACTGCTTGTAGACTCTTATCAGGTAACTGAAAATTATTTTAACAGCCTAAGAAAAATTTGCAAAACCATATATATAGACGACTGCTTCACAGCACTATACCCTGCGGACCTGATTATAAATTATAACCCTTATCATGTTCGATTCCCCTATAAAGAGGCATATAAAGGAAAATCCAAGCTGTTGCTTGGAACCGCCTATGTTCCCCTGCGGGAAGAATTTCAAGCTCCGTCCTGTGCGCCTTCCAGAATAGCCGATACAACTAAACACGTACTGATAAGCTGCGGCGGCGGAGATATTTATAATGTGCTTTGCGGCATCCTGTCAAAGGCTGTGAATAAAAAAGAACTTGCTTCCTGCACCTTCCATGTGATTGTTGGAAGCTTCAATCAAAATGCGGCAGAATTAGAACTTTTGGCAAAAGAACATTCCAATATTCTGCTCCACCATAATGTAAACAACATGGCTGAATTAATGAGTCAATGCCAGATTGCAGTATCCGCTGCCGGCACCATGCTGTTTGAACTGTGCGCCATGCAGCTTCCCACCGTTTTTTATGTGTGTGCAGATAACCAGCAGTACGACAGTGATTTTTTCGCCGCTGAAAGCAGAATGCTTTTCTCCGGCGACATCCGCCAAAACCGAAAAGAGTCCATCGACAAAATCCTGCAAAACATGATCCTGCTATTAAATGATGAACCAATGCGGCAACAAATGAAACAGAAACTACACGAAGTAACCGACGGCAAAGGCGCCAAACGCATCGCAGAAGAAATCATAAACCTATAATTCAACATGAGCATAAAGATAATCTCGAAACTATAAAGTTGAATGAATATTCAGACAATATATTCTGTAAAAAGCCTTATGCACCATGTAGTCAAGACAATAGAAGGCAGGAGGGACATTTCCCGACTGACTTCTGCCCTATTTGGCTTGACGAAATGCCTGGTGCAACAGGATTTGAACAGAAAATATTGTCTGAATATTCCACCACCTTATCATTTGAAATTATCTAAATAATATAAACGTGAGGTATTAACATGAACGCCATATGTATTATTACTGCACGGGGAGGAAGCAAACGCATCCCCGGAAAAAACAAAAAATTATTTTTAGGAAAACCTATTATCTGCTATTCTATAGAAGCTGCCATCTCCTCCGGCATTTTTGAGGAAGTCATGGTGTCTACAGATGATGAGGAAATTGCGGAGATTTCCAAAAAAGCAGGGGCAAAGGTTCCCTTTATGAGAAGCAGTGAAACTTCAAACGATTTTGCCACCACAGATGATGTGCTTCTGGAAGTGCTTGCAGCCTATGAAAAAATGGGAAGAACTTTTGACTATATGGCCTGTATTTATCCCACAGCGCCCTTTGTGACTGCTGAAAAATTGCAAAATGCTCTGCAGGTTCTGATTGAAAATAAGGCTTCCGGCGTAATGCCTGTGGTCAGCTTTTCCTTTCCGCCTCAGCGGGGAATGATTGTCAAAAATGGAAAACTGCAATATTGTTATCCGGAAAATGCCATGAAACGCTCTCAGGATCTTGAGACCATGTATCATGACTGCGGGCAGTTTTACTTTTATCAGACGAAAAAGTACCGGGGCTGTAAAGGCGATCTGCCGGATGGCTATGTTCCCCTTGTCATGCCGCAGACACAGGTTCAGGATATCGATAATGCTTCCGATTGGGAGCTTGCAGAACTAAAATACAAACTCATGATGCAGGGTTAAAATGGAGGATTCTTATGGAAAAGAAAATTAAAATAGGAAACAGCTATATTGGTGAAGACGAGAAGACCTATCTTGTGGCGGAAGTTTCTGCAAATCATTTGCAGGACTACCACAGAGCGGAAGCAATTATAAAGGCTGCAAAGGATGCAGGTGCAGATGCGGTTAAATTGCAGACTTATCTTCCTGATACCATCACCTTAGACTGCGACAATGACTATTTTCAGATTACCCAGGGTACCATCTGGGATGGAACCACTCTTCATAAACTTTATGAAACCGCATACACGCCCTGGGAATGGCAGCCGAAGCTGATGAAGCTGGCAAACGACCTGGGCATGGAATGCTTTTCTTCTCCCTTTGACGAAACTGCAGTGGACTTCATGGAAGAAATGAATATGCCTGCCTATAAAATAGCTTCTTTCGAAATCAATGATATTCCCCTGATTCGTAAAATTGCCAAAATAGGAAAACCCGTAATTATTGCCACCGGAATTGCCTATTTAGAGGATATTGAAAGAGCTGTCAAGGTATGTCGTGAGGAAGGAAACGAACAGGTTATACTTTTAAAATGTACCTCCACCTACCCCTCTCCTTATGAGGATATGAACCTTAAGGTTATTCCCAATATGGCACAGGTTTTTGACTGTATTACCGGACTTTCTGACCACAGCATGGGCAGCACTGCCCCGGTAGCCAGTGTGGCTTTAGGTGCAAAGATGATTGAAAAGCATCTCACTTTATCCCGGGCGGACGGAGGTCCTGACGCTGCATTTTCAATGGAGCCGGAAGAATTTAAGAAAATGGCGGAGGAAGTCCGTATTGCCGAAAAGGCCCTTGGCCGAATCACCTATGAGTTAACCGAAAAACAGAAAAAAAGCCGGGAGGATGGTCGTTCTCTTTTTGTTGTAAAAGATATAAAAGCCGGAGAAATATTTACAAAAGAAAATATACGCTCCGTACGTCCTGCTTTCGGCCTGCACACCATGTACTACGATCAAGTCTTAGGCCAGAAAGCAAAAACAGATCTTTCAAAGGGAACACCTTTAGATTGGAAATATATTGACTAAAATTTCCTTAGAGCATCAGGCTATAACGGAACAGTATCCTGAAAAATGTTTTCGCCCAAAAGGCAGAAAGTGATGAATGTAACATGCAGAAAAAAATGATGATATTGGGCGCCAGCGCCCTTCAGGTACCGGCAATCAAAAAGGCAAAAGAGCTTGGCTATCAGATTATACTGGTAGATTATGACGCAAATGCCGTAGGATTTTCTCTTGCTGATGTTAAGCTGGTAGTCAGTACACTGGATCAGGAGGAAGTATACCGTCAGGCTCTGATCTACCAGCCTGACGTGGTGATCACTTCCACAAGTGACGGGCCTGTCAGAACTGCTGCCTATGTAAATGAAAAGCTGGGGAAACAGCCGGATTTATCCTATAAGGATTCCCTCTGTGCCACCATCAAAAGCCATATGCGCGACCGTCTGAAAGAAAGCCGCCTTCCCATTCCTGAATATTACGCAGTAAATAATTTTGACGAATTTTCAGCCGCAGTCAGAAAACTAAAAGGCTGCTGCATCATAAAGCCGGCGGATAACGCCGGAAGCCGGGGCGTGGTTCTCTTAAACGATCCGGTTCTGCCATCCAATGACCAGTTGCTGAAAACCTACGAATACAGCAAAGAAAATTCAAGAGGTGGAATCGTCATGGTAGAAGAATATATGACCGGTCCGGAAGTCAGTGTTGAGGCAATGACAATAAACAAAGAAACCACCATTGTAACCATAACAGACAAATTTATTACCCCGCCCCCTTATTTTGTGGAGATCGCCCACAGTGAGCCAAGTATGCTGGATGAAGAAACAAAAGAAGAAATCTGTCAGATCACCAAAAGAGCAGTGAAAGCAATCGGGCTTATCAATGCCCCTTCTCACACAGAACTCAAGATAACCAACGAGGGACCAAAGATTGTAGAATTAGCCGCCCGCCTGGGAGGCGACTTTATTACCTCCAAACTTGTCCCCTTATCTACAGGAGTGGATATGGTAGGGAATTCCGTACTTTTAGCCACCGGCGGCACTGTTGACCTGACGCAAACCCGCCAAAATGGCTCCGCTATCCACTTTATTCAGGGCAAAGAAGGCATTCTGAAAAACATCACTGTAGACGAAGCGGTTTACTCTCTGAAAGGAGTTGAAGAGGTAGTTCTATATAAAAAGGCCGGCGATGTGGTGCACAGCACCAAATCCAGTAATGACCGTCTGGGACATATAATCACCACCGGAAAAACCGCAGGCAAGGCACTGGAGTGCGGCAAAAAAGCCCTTTCCTGTATTCGAATTTCTTATGAGTAAATCTGCCGGAAGAAAGGAACACCATGAAGAACCGAGTTTACGTCTGTCACACCTATTATCACGTATATGTAGCCTGCTTAAAAGAACTGAATCTTCCTGTATCTGATCGAAAAAACGCGGATCTTATTTTAAGCACCATGTCCAATGATTTTGGGGACTTAAAGACCAGAGCCGAAAAATGCGGTCTGTTTGAAAATGTGTATATGTTTGATGAAAAAGAAGACATTACTTTTCCGGAGGTTATGAAGTATCACAAAAACCGCGGAAATCTGATTTTAAATCTGCTTGCAAGGATGAAATATACCAGGCTTTTGGGAAAAATGCAGGAAAACTATGTTCCGGTGAATTTTAAAGAATATAAAGATATTTATGTATTTTGCGATTCCGATCCCATTGGATATTACCTGAGTTATAAAAAAATACCTTACCATGCCCTGGAGGATGGGCTGGACTGTATCAGCACTTATGACACAGCCAGATATGACAACAGAGGCCACTTTAAGCTGAAAGCTTTTCTTGCCTCATTAAACCTTATTTTTATACAAAATGGCTGGGCAAAATACTGCATAGATATGGAAGTTAACAATATTTCCATCCTTCCATATCCCTGCCCCAAATATATCGAAAAGCCCCGCTGTGAACTGGTGGACGCCCTGGATGATGCTGCCAAAAATCTACTGATTCATCTGTTCATTGCCGACATGGACGAAATCAGCAAAAAATTAAACGACAGCAAAGATAAAAACAGGATTCTGCTGTTAACAGAACCCTTATGCTCTCTGGATGTACGGGAAAAAATATTCCGCGACTGCATAGAACAGTTTGGAACCATCCCCGGAGAAGAATCTATTATAATGATAAAACCTCACCCAAGAGATCTTTTGAATTACCATGATATTTTTTCCGAATATATTATACTGGATGGCAAATTTCCTATGGAAGTGCTTAACTTTATCCCGAATCTCATGTTCCGCCGCGTAATATCAGTATTTACAGTAGTTCATTCTATTAAGTTCGCAGAAGAAATCGTATATCTGGGAGAAGACTTTATGGATAACTATGAGCCGCCGGAAATGCACCGCCAGAACGAAGCAATTTGATTTGCCGGATTCATATTTTACTTAAAGCTCGTCCGCCGCATAATATACTGCAATTTTGGTGACAGCCTTAATCACATCCTGCACATCCTGATCTGTCATTGCATAATAAAGCGGCAGGCTGATGATTTCCTCATACAGCTTTTCCGCTTTGGGGCAAAGTCCCTTTTTGTAGCCCAGTTTTTCATAATAAGGAAAGTAATAGACTGGTATATAATGTACATTACAGCAGATATTTTCCGCTCCCAGCGCTTCAAAAAACTGCTTTCTGTCAATTTTCAGTTTGGATAAATTAAGTCTTAAAATATATAAATGTCTTGTCGTGTCTGATTCCGGAATTTCCTTCTGTAAAATAACCTGAGGCAGCCTGCCAAAGGCTTCGTCATAAGCCTTTACAATCTCTTTTCTGCGCTTTGAAAATACAGAAAGCTTATTTAGTTGACTGATCACAAGCGCTGCCTGCATATCTGTCATCCGGTAATTCATCCCAAGGGCCACCTGTTCATAATACCAGGGACCATCTATTTCGTGCTCCATCAGTTCCGGATCTCTGGTAATTCCGTGGGTACGGTATAAAAGCAGCTTCTGATAATATTCTTCATTATCAGTTAACACTGCCCCGCCCTCGCCGCCGGTTACCGTTTTAACCGGATGAAAACTTAAGGTAGTCATATCTGAAATGGAGCCGTTCCATTTTCCATTATATTTTGTTCCAATCACATGAGCGCCATCCTCAATTAATACCAGCCCATGCTTACGACAATGTGTAAGCAGACTGTCAAGCTCTGCAGACTGTCCCGTAAAGTCTACTGCCACTACTGCCTTTGTCTTCTCTCCTGTAAGGATTTCCACACTCTTTGGATCAATATTAAAGGTCTCCTCATTAATATCCGCAAAAACAGGTCTTGCACCGCAGTATAATGCGCAGTTGGCAGATGCCGCAAAGGTAATGGGAGTTGTGATTACCTCGTCCCCCTTGCAAACGCCCGCCGCCATACATGCCAGATGCAGTGCTGCTGTGCCATTGCTGCAGGCCACTGCGTATTTTGCACCGGTGAGATCGCAAAGCTTTTCTTCCAGTTCACTGATTTTAGGTCCACAGGTAAGGTAGTCGCTTTTTAAAACGTCCACCACCGCCTGAATATCCGCATCATCAATATACTGATGTCCATAAAATATTTTTGTCTCCCGAACAGGGCTTCCTCCGCAAATTGCTGGTTTATCCATGTGTATATCCGCGCTCCTTTTCTTTAAGATCTGCCGCATTCATCTGTATTCTGATGGTGTCTGCAATTGCTGCTATGTATTCACTGTTTGTCGGCCTGCCCTGACCGCTTTTTACACAATATCCAAACAGCCGCTCAAAGGTTTCCTTATTTCCTCTTTCCCATGAAATTTCGATGGCATTTCGTATTGCTCTTTCCACCTTGCAGTCAGTAGTATTATACTGCTTCGCAATCTCAGGGTAAAGCAGTTTTGTTACACTTCCCACAACCTTCATATCTTCCTCGGCAATCAGCACCGCACTGCGGACATATCTGTATCCCTTTAAATGAGCAGGAACTCCCATGTCCAGCATCATATGCGATACCATTTGTTCAACCTTCTTGCCATCTTCATTATGCATAACTGAAATCTCCTTTTCAATTAAATTTCCTGTAATTTAAGTATAAATTATAGAAATGTCTGTGAAAAGTTGTAATTCATCGCGTTTTCCCGAATTTTAACATATTTTTTCATATTTTTTGAAAAAATTACAAAAAAAGCACTCAAATCCATTGCCCGATACCAGATTATCCTGTGAGTTTCCTTCCATATCATAAAAATACTGCCTTGTTTTTATATCAAGAGAAATGCTGTCAAGAGGAAAACCCGGTACTTTCTTTGGATGAGGGATATCTGTAAACAAAAATTCTTTTCCCCACAAATTTTCCACAATACTTTCTTCTCTGATATCTTCATTCCAGATCAGGCAGATCGCATTTTTATATCTGGCCTTTATCAGCCCATATTTTTTAACCAGATTTATGTAATGAGCTAACAGCTCATCATCGCTCAGTCTGTGGCTTCCTCTTCCCCGTACATGAATTCCCGGCTGCTCACTTTCAGGAAGCGCCTCCCCCGTGGAAAAGTCCCAAAGGTATAGACCGCTGTCGCAGGAAAACACAGGGCTTTTAAAAAGACGGAAATAACTTTCCGCCTTCAACCTGGCATTTTCAAGCTGATCTTTCCCTGTTTCTTCAATGGCAGGAAGCGTCAGTCCTCGTTCATCAGCGGCTGGCTTCGCCCCTGTTATTCTGACCGGAACTTTCTCAAGCGCCCTTTGCATATATGCTATTTTCCCGGGATTCTCTGTCCCGTAAATTATTTCTTTCATCTGGTACAGCTCCTTCTATTTCGCAGGCTTATATCTGCCATCATCTACAATAAAGCGCCATAAGATATCTCTGTACTCTTCTGTGGCGTAATCAATTCCTACCCGTTTGGCAGTTACATATGGAGGGCAGTATCCGTCATCCTCAAGCCAGAGTTCCTTAGAACCCACCATGTCCTCTCCATTTAGCGTCCTGTCTATTTTCATGGCACGCGTCAGCTTACCCGGCCCGTTATACCCGGTTACCCCGCGTATCAATACTGCTTCCGGATGGCCTTCCTTTCCGCTGACCACATTAAACAGGCAGTGCATCCCATAACAGAGGTATACATAGGAAGTTCCACCCTTTTCATAAAGGACTTTCGTGCGTTCTGTCTTACCCTTGCTGGCATGACAGGCGGTATCCTCCTCGCCATAATAGCATTCTGTTTCCATAATTCTATATTTTAATATGCCCTGCTCGGTCCTTCTGCACAAAAGCTTTCCAAGCAGCAGCGGCGCCAAAGTAACTGCCGGCTGGCTTAAGGTTCTCCGTCCCAGTTTTTTTGCCATAGATACTCCTTTCATGGCAGACTGCTACGCGTTTATATACTCCAGATAATCTTCTTCACTTGCAAACAACATGTAGATTCCTTCCACCATTCCCATATAACCATTATTAACAACATATCCTTTCATCATACTGCCTCCTGTTATTCTGATTTGTTTTTCCATTATCAGAATATCATTACAGCAGTCCTATAAAACGGACTTTATGGTAATTGGTACTGTTCGCTCAAGTGATTTACCTGTGAAATAAATTCCACATTATTTTTCTTAGTCAGATTATACTGATATTCATGGGTGTCAAAGTTTTCTTCATTTAATTGAAGCAGGCAGAGAGCTATATTGGAACAATGATCCGACACTCTTTCATAATTGGTGGTGATATCTGAAAGGATAAAGCCCATTTCAATGGTACATTTCCCTTTCCTGAGTCTTTTTATGTGACGCTTTTTCATTTCTGAATTTAAATAGTCAATTACCTCTTCCAAAGGCTCTACCATACCGGCAAGCTTTAAGTCTTCCTCCTGGAAAATCTGTACGGATGTATTCACAATATCCTGAATTGCCCCTGTAAAAATGACCAGTTCCTCCTGCGCCTTTTTAGAAAAAGAAAGCTTTTTTTCATACATTTCTTTAGCCGATTCCATAATGTTTATGGCATGATCTGAAATTCTTTCAAAATCGCCAATGCAGTGAAGAAGTACTGAAAGTTCCTGGCTGTCTTTTTCCGAAAGATGTTTACTGCTTAATTTAATCAAATAAGAACCCAGCTCATCCTCATAGTAATCTACCAGTTCTTCAAGCTCAATCACCTTTTCCGATGCTTTCTGATCAAATTTATCAATCAGCTCCATTGCCAGAAACAGGGCACTTCTTGCATGATTTGCCATATCAATTGCCACATTTCTGCATTGTTCCAAAGCAAATCCCGGCGTACTTAAAAATCTTGCATCCAAAAGATGAATCTCTTTCCTTCCTTCTTCTCCTTCCAGCTTTTCTTCTTCTGTTTCAGGAATTGTCAAATACACCAGCTTTTCCAAAAGATTGGTAAAGGGATATATTGCAATGACTGCCGCCACATTAAATGCACTATGTATCACCGCAACTCCCACTGCGCTGGCCGCCTGCCCTAAAAATTCAAAATGAACAAATGCATTCACAGCATAGAAAACTGCCATAAACGTTACTGTTTTTAATATATTATAATAAAGATGAATCAGCGCCGCCCTTTTCGCCCCCTTATTTCCTCCTGCACCGGAAAGAAGCGCAGGCATACATGCCCCTACATTTTCTCCCATAATAATGGGTATCGCAGTGGCATAGCTGACTGCCCCCGACGCGCAAAGGGCCTGTAAGATACCTACGGATGCGGAAGAAGACTGAATAATTGCTGTCAGAACAAGACCTGCCAGCATCCCCAAAACCGGATTGGAAAACATCAAAAGAATATTGGAAAATTCAGGGCTCTGCGCAAAAGGCGTTACTGAATTTGACATGGTATCCATACCAAACATTAAAACCGCAAACCCCACCATGATTGTACCTACATTTTTATGAATCTCCCTTTTCCCTCTGTGAAGAATACAGATTCCAATAATGGCAAGAACAGGTGAAAAAGAAGAAGGCTTTAAGAACTGAAAAAACAGGCTGGAGCCTTTTACGTCTGATAAGCTCAGAATCCAGGCTGTTACGGTAGTTCCCACATTAGCTCCAAGAATAACGCCTACCGCCCGGGACAGTTTCATAATTCCCGAATTGACAAAGCCCACCACCATAACAGTTGTGGCCGAAGAAGATTGAATTACTGCGGTTACGCCCGCCCCCAGCAAAATTGCCATCAATTTATTGGAGGTCAGTTTCTCCAGAATAATTTCCAGCTTGCCGCCAGATGCTTTCTTAAGACCGTCGCCAAGCACCTCCATTCCATATAAAAAAAGTGCAAGACCGCCTATCATCGTCAGTATACTAAAAATATCCATTTTTCAATCCCTCCGGATGTATGTAAAAAGCTGATATATTTGTTATTTTACACTATTTCCCTCTTTTTGAATATAGGCATTTTTAATTTTCCTGCTTTTGCTTTCTGAACTCGCTTCTATGCTGGATTGGCGTTTTGCCTGTCGCCTTTTTAAATGCCTGGGAAAAATAAGACTGGGAAGAAAATCCAAGCATGGTGGAAATCTGGGCAATGGAACAGGTAGAGGTTTCCAGCAGCGACTTTCCCTCCTGTATCCTCTTTTGAAGAAGATAATTAATAGGAGAAAGACCTGTATATTTTGTAAAGGCATGGGCCATATAATATTTGTTCATATGGGTAAGGGAAGCCAGTGTATCCAGCGTAATGTTTTCAGCATAGTTGGCATCCAGATAGTTTTTAATCTGAGTGCATTCCCTGTTTAAAATCTTATGATTATTCTGGACAATGGATAAATTGTCATTTCTAAGCATACATACCAGGAGCACTTCCAGAAGATTCTGGCAGACTGTTTCATAATTTTCCTCTTTGCCTGATATCTCCTCCAGCATAATGTTCAGATAAGCGTAAACATTCGCATTCTGCATATTATATTTGTACACCGCTCCCGCAGCGGTCTGCATATAAATACCATCTTGGGCTGACGCAATATTTTCAAAGGAAAAAGAAAGTCCGTCTATTCCCAATACAATATATTCCAGAGGCGACGTGCGCAAAGATTTTTCCGTATGCTGTACATGAGGGTTGATGATGACCATATCATTTTTCCCCACAGGAAATTCCGAACCCTCCGCCACAAAGGAACCGCTTCCGTTTACCACATAGAAAAGTTCGCTGAAAGGATGTGAATGAAAAATGCTCTGCCAGTCTCCTTCATATTTCGAAGTTGAAACATATAAAAGTTTAGACCTTTCAAAATAAGTAGGTTTAATATTTTCTATCCTGTGTCTCGTATTTCCCATTTGAATTTCCTTTCCTTAAATAAAGTATTCAAAAATGATTCATAAACATTTTCTGCCATTTTTACCTAATATAACAAAATTTATATATTTTGTCTATGTGAACTTTAGTGCTAAAAATTTCTAAAATTTGCGAAAAAAACAAAAAAGCAAAACCCAAACACAATATATAGA
>VSNT01000319.1 GCA_009774465.1 Lachnospiraceae bacterium | reverse complement strand
TTAAAAGCAAGAGAAGGGGGTAGAAAAACAGCGCAAAAGAGTAGAGAATGTAAGTATGTGGCAAACAAATCTCATAACACTCTATTGCGCTGTCTGCGACAATAGTAGCATAATCGAAGCGGTAATGCAACGTCAAAGCAACAATTTCCGTCCCCAATTCACGGATGAGGAGTGTATAACGGTATATTTGTGGGGCATCAGTCAGCGGAGATTCGAGCAGAAGGCGATCTATGACTATACCCAAAACCATCTGCTGGAATGGTTTCCCAAGCTGCCCAGCTATCAGGCGTTTTCTGAGCGATTGAATCGGTTGGCTCCGGCATTTCAGGCCTTGGCGGAGTATTGGCTAAGTGTCATCGGGGTGGATCTGGGGGAGCAATTGGACTATATTGTGGATTCCTGCCCCATCATCTTGGCAAAAGGCCCCCGTTCCGGGCACGCCAAGGTTGCCTCGGAATTATGCGAGAAAAGCTATAATTCTTCCCGAAAAGAGTGGTATTACGGCATAAAACTCCATGTTATTGCGGCCCGCGTTCCTGGCCGCCTCCCCATTCCGGTATCTTTGATGGCTTCTGGCGCGGCGCAGCATGACCTCCCTGTTGCCAAACAAATCGTGGAAGATCATGCCTTCTTGAAGCCAGGATATCTGTACGCTGATAAGGCATATATTGATGCCGGTTGGGCGCTGTCACTGAAGCAAAACCACACCATTGAGCTGCTTACTCCAAGGAAAAAGCAAAAAGGCGATCCCCTGATTTCTGGCGACACTTTCTCTACATTTGTTAGTTCTGTCCGTCAGCCTATCGAGTGCTTTTTCAACTGGCTTATTCGCTTAACGGACATCCAGTCCGCCTCCTTGGTCCGCTCCTTGTCGGGCCTGCTTTGTCATATCTTTGGCCGCATTGCTGCCGCTCTTGCCAAGCTCTTGTTCAACTCTTGATTCGCATTTTTAATATGCCGGTAAATTGTATGGGCAACCCCTTTCAATTGCCCGCCATCGCTCGATTCCTCATATTGATATATGGTAGCAAAGTAAATCATGACCAGAATCTGCAATAAAATCTTTTGCTATATGGATTCTATTTGATAAAGCTTAGTAGGCGACTCTGTCATCGTTTTTTCTTGGTCACCCATAATGTAGCGCAAGTTGTCAAACATGCGCTCAAACAACTTCCAAGGATGGCGTTTACAGAGCCTATCGGGACTCCTAATAAATTCAATACATAGTTATAACCCCAGGCTACAACTAAGGGGCAGATCACAATAAACACCGCAAGCACAACATACAATAAGACTTTTGATTTCTTAGGCGTGGCCGGCGGTAGTCCGGTCGTTTTGATATTGCATGTATTGTTTAGTAGAATGGGGCACTCCACATATAATACAGGAACCGTCCCGTTTGTTGATAGTTTTCTTGATATAGCTTCAAAGGATTTTTGCAGTATCCCATTGTATTCATTAACCAGATTTGCCGGGAGCACATGTTCGTACCAGACCAAAAAATAGTCAAAGTAAATTGCTTTCACAATTTCCAAATAAGTCTGCCGTTCCAGCGCATGAACATCACCGCTTGATTTTGCAAAAAGGAACGCATCGAAGCTGCTCTCGAAATTATTTGTCCCAAGCGGCGGTGTAACATAGGGAGCCTCAATTTTTCCAAATCCCTCAATGCAGAGCAATTTGGAGAAAATCTGGCTTTCCTTATCTATGTCGCTTCCATTGTGGCGGTTACTTACCTCATTGAGGATAAACGCCACATCGTACTGGTTGATATGTAGATAACTCTCCAATAGATTGATGTAGGTAAAGAAAACAGTATTAACCCTATACTGGGTTTCCAAGGCAACGTATTCGAGAATTACTATACGCTGTGCCTTGATATACGTCATCATGGCAAATCCTGCGAGCTTATCAGAATAATACAGTACAAAAAACATGGATTCAAAAGGGTCTGTATTATCCTTACGATCCAGCCAAAAGGTTATCTCATTGGTGTTGGTCTTAATTTCATATGGAGTTGTCTCATTGTAAATCTTCAGAGCGGCAGCATAATCTGAATCTGTGCTTTTATCCAACCGGCGGATAGAGAACCTATAATCAAGCTCATTTCTCATGACACTGCTCTCCTTGCTGCGATTTCCATTGATAATCCCGAATTATCCTACGCTCTAATTATAGCTCAACACGGAAAATTTTTCAATATACATTTGCCATCCCACGCTCCATTGTCAGTATAGGCCAATGTGCAGTAGTGCTGGAAGTCTCAGCTATCACTCTTTACTTCACCTATCCTCTGTGCCAGTTTCACCTTTCAAAGGCTCCCGAACTTACGCTATAGCTATAAAAATTTATCTATGGCCTGTTATCATTTCATGCGTTAGCTGGTAAAATATTAGCTATAGGAGGTGCTTCTATGGATGACTTACTGACACAAATAGGGCAGCGCATACGGAAGCACCGGGAAAGGTCCCGCCTGTCACAAGAACAACTGGCGGAGCGTGCTGATGTATCGAGCCAAACCATATCAACGGCAGAAACAGGGAAAAAGCGGTTACGGGTTGAGAATATCATCAAAATATGCGAAGTGCTGGAGATCAGTCCAGACTACCTGCTCCTCGGTGAAATATCGCCCCAAGACCTAATCATTCTCTCGGAAAAGCTTTCACAGCTAACCCCAGGGCAATACCGTCATTTGGAGGATATCATTGACAGCTACATCTCTGCACTATCCGAAAAGCAATGACCTGGCTTCGGCATAACACATAAAAAGGGGATGTCCATCGGCATACACCGGTGGACATCCCCCTTTTCTGTATAATGGACTCTATCTGCCGCTCATGGCCAAGGCCGTATAGCGCTGTGCAGCGTAGTCCCATGTCTGATCATCCGCTCCCATCGTACCATCATCCAGCCCAAGATTGAGCGCACACAGTTTCTCCTGGATGATAACCAGAGTTCCGACCCCCAGGTTCTTGATCTGGAGCAAAGCGGCCGGCGACAATAAGCACAACTGCCATACGTTCTCAACCTGGCTGGTGACTAGGCAGTTGTATGCCCGCATTGGCAGGCCCAGCCACTCAATTCGGTTCAGGCCGCCGCGAGCCATAATAGCGTCTACCCGGATGTTTACGTCCGCAATGTCCGCAAGCGCTTCATCAGGCCTTGGATCGGCGGGCAGCGCAGTTGGGACTTGCTCCCCCGGTAATACCGGCTTTTCCTGCGCGACTTTAGCGCAGCCATCCTTGAAATACTTAAAGCGGCTGGGATGCCGCAGTTGGCGGTGTGCCTTGTAAATGATCTGATGGATACGCGCACTGCTCAACCCATAATAGGCCGCGATCTCCCGATTGCTCATATTTCGCATATATCGCAGGATCAGGATAAACGCATCCCGCTCCGGCATCATGTTATCCAGCACATACATAATGCTTTCGTCAATGTCCAAAGGAAGCTCCTCTGGAGCTACCTCTCTTCCATACACATCGCAAATAAGGTTGCGGGGGAAGGGGTGTGTTGTATTTTTTCTGTTCACGAAAGTTCCTCCTCAATATCAGATTCTTATGTAGCCATTGCGGCAAGATGTTTCCGGGCTTTGGCCACCCATGCGGTTACATGGTTGGCCGGAGCTTGGAACTCCTCGCCGATCTCCCGGTTGGTATAGCCCTGTGCCAGAAGTCGGATTGCCCGGATACCCTTGGCCACGGTTCCTGTTGCCGTAGCCTCCGCCCGGTCGAGCTGGTCGAGCAGCGCACCGCACAGCATATGCTGTTCCAGTTCGTCGTCAACCCGTACATGGGGCAGGTCTTCAGGCGCTGTTGCCTGTTCCCGGCTATGGCGGGTAGAGTACTCCAGGGCGTCATAGATTTCGTTCCGGATTAACCGGCTGGCATATGTGGAGAATGCGGCGCTGTGTCCGGCCTTGTCCGTCTGTACAGCCTTACACAGCCCAATGCAGCCGATCTGGTACAGATCATCCACGGTATAAACGCTGCCAGGTGGGGGCGTATGGATATAGTCCCTGAGCACCATTCCTACCAGTCCCATGTTCTCCTCAACTCGCGCTTGCTCTTGGGGTGTAAGCGCCAACATTTTCGACACCTCCTTCATTTTTGTGCGCCCCTCTGACGGGGGCTTGGTTTCTCTTCAGCAGCTCTTTGCTCTCCCGGATCACTTCTTTGCAGAAGTACTCGCCCAGGTGCCCGATATGAGCGTGGGACATAGGCGCGTGTACGATCTGGGCAAGCCACTGATAGGACTGCCGCTTTGTCATGATCCCTGCCTTATGGAGCTGGCCGAACTGCCTGTGGGCCTCGAATCTGAGCCGCCGCAGCTCCGGCCCTGCCAGACTGCCCATGGGCTCAAGGGTATTAGGGTGCGCCAATACGAAAGAATCGCAAGCAGGATATCCGGAACAGACATAAGCTTTCTCGCCTTCCCGACGAGTCCTGCACACCTCTTTCGCATCGCGCAGAACCGCCGGGCGGCCACAATGGCAGTACAGCCTGCATCCTGCTTCAGGCAAGGTGCTCTTTGCGCGTTTGTTTTTCTTCATTGTCAAATCCTCCTCGGTCAACATTTTTCTTCGGATGCCGGGTTTCCCTTACCGGGAAATAGAAAAAGCCGAGGGGCCGCTAAAAAAGACAGCACAGAATCAAGCGCTGGAATAGTTGTGTCGCATCCAGCCATTGACTCTGTACTGTATTTCAGCAACCTCTCGGCTACATATTGTTAAAACAAGACCTGCGCCGTGTGGACCTGTCAAAGCACACAGGTCCGTAACGATTCCCCATCCATTTTGATGGGTCTGACGCCGGGAAGCCCCCGACGTACCGAAAGCCTGAGCGCAAGGTCTTGCTATGGATATAGCTTAACATATCCGCCCCCAAAAGTCAACAAAAATCTCGAAAATATACATATAATTCACACATTTTCGCCCAAAGTCAGTATGGGAGCACAAAGTCAGTATGGTGGGCAGCGCGGGCGCAGAATATTGCCGAATTTAATCGTAACAAAAATATTGAACGCTAACATTTAATATGTTATAATTGCTTTGAGGTGAAGGAAGATGCTCTCTTATCTGAACGATGTACTCGGTCTGGCCGCAAAGGAGAGTCCGTGGCCGGATGCGCAAAGGCTACCACTGTATCTGCGTGGGGACAGGAAGTACGCCACACTTACTGTGGATGACACAGAGCTATTGGTGCTTTATACTGAGCAGTCTGGGTTTAGCCTGCCCGCGTTCCAGAAGCAGCTGAAGAAGCTGCGGGAGTACTGGCCGGGAAGCGTTGTCCTGTGCTTTGAAAGACTCTCCGCATATCAGAGGAAGGCCCTGATCGAGCAGCGGCTTTCGTTTATTGTGCCCGGAAGCCAGATTTATCTTCCCTGTATGGGGGTTGTGCTACAGGAGCGGATGATGCCCGAACAGAAGAAGCTTACCCATCTATCCGCTGGCGCACAGTTTTTGCTGCTGCATCTGCTCTACCAGAAGACTGCGGAGCCTATGAGTAAAGTGGGGCTATCGCGCCAGATTGGGACTTCAGGCATGAATGTCACCCGCGGGGTGCAGGAACTGTCCAATGCGGGCTTGGTCAAAACGGAGCGGACAGGGCGATGTGATTATGTGTCCCTGCTGTATTTCGGGCGGCAGGCGTATGAGAAAGCCAGCCCATACTTGACCAGCCCGGTCCTGAAGCGTATATTTGTGAAGGGGGGAGATGACTCCCTGGAACTGCCGTTGAGCGGCGAGACCGCCCTTGCGGAGATGACCATGCTGAATCCACCGGCTGTAACCTGCAAAGCGATTGGCAAGCGCCAATATAGAGACATCCAGAACAGTCTGGAGCTGGTGGATCCCGCATGGAGCATTGAGCAGGATTATACTGAGTTGGAGATATGGAAATACGATCCGCAGCCGCTGGCCAGGCGCAACCTGGTGGATGTGATCTCCCTGGCTGTATCCCTATCCGCGCAGACAGATGAACGGGTACAGCTTGCCATAGACGAGATGTTGGAGGGATATAAGTGGTAACTGGTGTTGATTCATTCAAGGAACATTTTCGGGGGTATGAGGATTGCTATACCATTATCGGAGGCACAGCCTGCGATATCCTGATGCACGAGGCGGCCTTGGAATTTCGGGCGACCCGTGATATTGACATGATCCTGCTGATTGAAAACCGCTATGAGGAGTTTGCCTCTGTTTTCTGGGACTATATCAAGGCTGGCCAGTATAAATGCGGGTGGCGAAATTCTGATCAGCCGCACTTTTACCGCTTTACAGAACCGCAAACGGCCAATTACCCGAAAATGATTGAGCTGTTCTCCCGCCGTCCGGACTTTCAAATGGCACATCCGGAGGTTCATCTGACGCCTCTGCCAGTCTCCGAGGATATTTCCAGTCTGTCCGCGATCATGCTGGATGATAATTACTACAAGCTCATGCTGGATGGGCGCCGGGTTGCCGATGGGATATCTGTACTCGACGCCGAATACCTGATCCTGTTTAAGGCGAAGGCCTGGCTTGATTTGACTAAGCGCAAAGAGGCCGGCGAACATGTCAACGAGAGGGACCTGCGGAAGCACAAAAATGATGTGTTCCGCCTGTACGCTATCGCCAATCCAGAGACCAGAATTGAGTTGAGCGAGCCGGTTTCCAACGACATGGCCACATTTCTTCAGGCGATGTCTGAAGAACAGATTGTGCTGCGCGACTTGGGTATAACCGGCATCACAGTGGAAGAAATATTCGACTCGCTGCGCGCCATCTTTACATTGGGTTAGGCGGTTATAACCGTTTGGCAGGGAGCTGGCGAAGTATACTCCCCGGAGGGAGGTAGAGGTTATTCCGCTTCGTCATCGTCCCATTCATCGTATGAGTCCTGCTGACGGCGCTTCATCACCCAATAGACGATCATCCCGCCACCTACTGCCGCAAGCCCAACCAAGAAAACCATCAATGGGGCAAGGGGGATGTTCTGCTGTCCGGGCACTGGCGCAGGTTCCGGCTCTGGGGTTTGAGGTGGAACCTGTTCGGGGATATTGTCTGCAGGGGGTATAGCCTCATTGCCAGGCGTCACGCCTTCTGTCGGACCGGGT
>VSNT01000318.1 GCA_009774465.1 Lachnospiraceae bacterium | reverse complement strand
GGACTGTTGAGCTTAAGCCGACAAGGGATATTTTTCCTGCCCTTGATTTATGTGTTGCCCCGCCTTTTCCAACTATCCGGGGTAATTTGGGTGCAGCCAGCAGCTGACTTGCTGACAACCGCAGTTACCTTCATTTTTGCAATCAAAATCAATCGTGCTTTAACTGTAGAAACACCTGAATATCCACAAGGGGGTGAACTGACCTGACATTAGGTAAATCCTCGGAGGACTATTTAGAGGCCATTTTGATACTTCACCAGAAAAGGGGGAGCATCAGATCGGTTGACCTTGCTGGATATATGGGATATTCAAAACCAAGTGTCAGCCATGCGGTAAAGAACCTGCGGACTGGCGGATTTCTGGTCATAGATGAAAACGGCTGTCTTTGTCTAACCGAGAATGGACGAACAGTCGCTGAAAAGATTTATGAACGCCGCCAATTTTTCATGGAGCAGCTAATCGCCGCTGGTGTCAATCAGGAAACAGCGGAGCAAGACGCCCACCAGATAGAACACGCGATCAGCGACCTGTCATTTCAAAAGCTGAAAGAAAAAGCACAGCAGACTAATTAGAGCATTCATAAAACAATATCTGATGGCGACACTCTTTCGGGAATATTGGATGGGCTTGATGCTGCACAACACTTCGTTTTGACATTCCCATCCAATATTCCGAAACGGATACAGATTTTCCCTTTTCAATAATGCAGTATACAAGGGGCAAATGTGGAGGGAGGTGGTTTGAATTGGGAAGTTAGCTGTTCTTGACATATCGGAATCCGGCAAACAAATTGGTGAGAAGTTGCTTGCTCTGTTAGATGTCAGCCAGCAACAGGAATTGATGCAGTATGTTCTCGCACAAGCGCAAGGCGGCAATCCCGATATTTTCCTACACAGTATTTCTACCCACACTCCAGCCATCAATCCTGATGCCAAGTTGACAGAAGTTCAAGCCGAAGATTTGTATTTCTGTTTGGAAAATAGGATTGTATATGTCCGTGAAACCGAAATCATGCTGACAGTGAAAGAGTTCGACATCTTCGCTTTACTCATCATGAATCCTCGCCGCATACTCACCTATGAGATGATAATAGACCTCGTGTGGCACGAAAATCTTGACTACTACTCCCACAGGGCAGTCAACAACCATGTCAGCAACCTCCGGCACAAGCTCAAGGTCACGCCCGAAACGCCGGACTACATCAGGAGTGTTCACAGCATCGGGTACAAATTCAATCCGAATATCGAACTTCTTTGAAGCCCCGGACACATATTGCGGCCGGGGCTTTTTCTCCGGCAAAAAACAGGATTTTTCTTGGAGTGTTCCCGGACTGTCCTCGAAAGAATCTGAAGAACTGTCCGTTATAGTTTTTTCAGATAAAGGAGCAGGACAAGCGCATCGGACAGATGCCGTCCAGAATACGGAGAACACCCACATGACTGTATTTTCAAATCCATGTTCAGATACCAGCCGTCAAGATAATACTGCGGCTTTCCCCGCAATGATAGAATGGGCGACCGCCACGAACAAGGCCATCGCCCCAATGGAGTTTCCAGACGCACTCCACTATCTGATGAAAGACCAGAAGATGACGGTGGAGCGTCTGGAGGAAACCTCGCTGATCTCGACCCGCACCATCATCCGTCTGAGCAACGACCCGGACTATGGCGTGACCAGAGAACACATCGTGGCGTTATCGGTCGGCCTGACACTTCCGCCGATCATCAGCATGGAACTGTTGCGGAAAGCGGGACTTGTGATGAAGAACACCATGCGCCACAATACATACTGCATGGTCCTATGTGAGATGTATTCGTGCAAGATTGAAGCTGTGAACCAATTCCTCGTTTCGCTCAACATACCGCCGCTCACAAGGCTGGGGGCAAAGATGTAACGGTGGGGGATTTTACGGGGTGCGCTACTTGGCAAGCAGGGCATTTGTATATACAAATGCACGAAACAGACATCCGGCGTTGCCGCCGGATGTCTGTTTCTCTGCTTGTTGGGGTAGCACCCCAAACCCCTTGAACAGCCCCGTGGCCGGGGC
>VSNT01000317.1 GCA_009774465.1 Lachnospiraceae bacterium | reverse complement strand
GATAAAATCTTTTTTCACCATCATTGAAATAGTATCCCTTATATGGATCATTCGATAACAATATATTTTTATTAGTGGCAATTTGCTGGTCAATAAATTGTTGGTTCACCTTCCAAATTTCATCATAGTTACCACCTGCTTCATTTTCTAGTGCAGCCCATACCTCATCACTCATTTTGAAATATGTATATCCCTCATTCTCTGCAATAACATCATATTGTCCCGTACTTCCTAACATTACAGTATCACTATCAATATTATTTCTTGATTTGCCTAAATAATATTCTATTCTTTCATCATTTAAACCACCTGCAATATTTATTCCTCCATTCCCAGCATTAACACCATTATCAATTTCCGCATCTACCTGCTCAACTCTTGACTGCTCACTCTCTGATATTGGTTTCTCTAAGTATGCTTCTCCCTCATGTCCACTGGGATCATAATAAATCACAGGATTATTTCCACAGTAAGCATACAGATTCAATCCATCTCCCCTGTAGGTATCCTCCTGCGTGAATCTACCTATCACCGGATTATAGTATCTTGCCCTCAAATAATACTGTCCAGTTTCCTGATCATACTGCTGCCCTGTGTACTGAATGCGGTTTTCTATGCTTTCCTTACCTTCAAGCACATTTCCAAAGGCATCATAGACATAGCTGTTCTCTACTGTTCCATTATTTCCAGTGATATATACAGTGCTTCCCTGCTCATCCTGGTTGTATGCATAGTTTTTCCCTGTATCCGCATCTTCCACGCGGGAAAGGAAAATACCTCTCTGATATCTTCTTACAGGTACACTACTTGCTGTACCACCGCTACACTCTGCAAGGATCTCTCCATTATAGTAAAGGAACGTGCTTTCCTTTCCATTTTCCTTAATTCCTGCGCGCAGTCCTTCCCCGTCATAGAGATTTTCCTGCTCTCTTCCATCCGGCATCCTTACATGCATCTGCCTGTTTAGCAGATCATACTGGTAGCTGGCTGTCTTACTTCCCTCCTTCTCTCTTACCAGACTTCCATTCTCATCATACAGGTATTTAGTAACAACTGACAGTGTTTTTTTCTCCGTCAGTTCGTTTCTTTCATTGTAACAGTACGTCTCTTCTCCGTCAAGAACACTGCTGTATCCAGCACTATTGATAATATTCGCAGTACCACTATTACAGTCTATATTCTGATCTGTTTCTGCTGTCAGGGTATAGTTATAGTACTGCTTTTTTAACCTGTTCCCTGCCAGATCATAAGCATACTTATCACCGTCAGTTACACGCCTCTCTTCCGTCAGACGATTCATACTGTCATAGCTGTAAGCTGTATCCATCTTTTGAAGCGTTCCATCCACTCCAAGACGTTTACCTGTCTTCCCTGTACGGTTTCCATTCAGGTCATACAGCATAAAGGCATCATATAATAAGCTGCCCTTTTCCTCATTTCCAATCCTGAGATGGGAGAGATTCCCATCACTATCATATTCATAGGACGCAGTAAATCCTTCCGGCGTTTTGATTTCTTTTAATCTCCCTGCCGCTGTGTAGCCATACTCTGTAAGTACTTTTCCTTCATCATCTGAAAGACTGGATAATCTTCCTGCCTCGTCATAGCCATAATGCAGCGTCTTTCCGCTTACATCCGTCAGGCTCTTTAAAGTACCGTTCTTATAATAGTCACAGGCGATAACCTGTCTTCCGCTGCTCCACTTCTTAAGCAGCTTTCCATCCGGACGGTATAGGTAAGTGTAACTGAATCCCCCTGCCACAGATTTCTTTAGCTGACCAAGGTCGTCATACTCCCATGTCCCCATCACATGGCGGTTTCCTTTTTCATTTGTGCAGGCCTGTAATACAGGCTGGCCATATACATTATATCTGGTTTCCGTAAGGATTCCTTTACGGTCTCTATGCTGGATCTGCCTGCCTTCCTTATCATAACGGAAGGTTTCTGTGTTTCCAAGCTGGTCTGTGATGGCACAGACTTTCCCCATGCTGTTGTAGGCATAACGGATTTTTCCGCCTCTGGCATCCACAGTTTCCGTAATATTTCCTGCCTGGTCATAGGCATACTGCTCCTGTCCGCCCTCTGCATTTTTGATTCCTGTGATTTTTCCCTAGGCATCAAGCTGATAGGAGGTATATCCTCCCCGTCCATCCTCTATTCCTGTAATCCTTCCCCTTGCATCATAAGCAAGCTTCTGCGCAGGCCTGTCCTGCTTCCGGCTCTCTGCTGTGAAGGTTTCAAGAGTTTCCCCCAGCAGGCCATAGCGAAAGCCTGCTTCCACACCGTCGCCATCAGCATTCGTCAGGCGCCTGCCGCGGATATCATAGGTATTCCGCTCTTGAAGGATATCATTCCCATAACGCTCCAGAAGATTCCCGCGCAGATCATAATGGAACTTTATCTTCTCATAACTTTCCCCATCTGCAGGAAGGAGCCTCTTCTGCTCTGTTCTCCTGTCGTTCTTATCATAAGCAAGCTTAAATACAGGCCCGTCAAGCTCTTCCATATGCGTCAGTCTGTCTTTTAAATCATAATCATAGGCTATTTCTCTTACCTGCCCGTCCCGTCCTGACTGCTTTACAGAAATAATGTTTCCGGCCTTGTCATAAGCGATACTGGTTAAGCGGTCGATATCATTCTTTTTATCCTCAACACGCTCTGTAATCAGCCTGTCCCTGTCGTCATAACTTCTGCTGATATGGCTTCCTTCCGGGGTGATGATGCTGGTCCGGTTTCCGTTGGCATCATAGCCATAGCTGGTAACCGCTGTCATAAATGCTTTTGCTGTATTTCAAGTTTTTCCTTGTGGTCGGTTGTAAGTAATAAAGGCTTTGGGATATTCATGGCTATGCTCCTTCCATTAGTACTGGTTTAAGTATAGAACAAAACGCTCAAAAAATGTATCCAAATAAATAAATGATATACTGGTAAGTGCCATTGTAATATGGGTTTTGAGGGTTCGTCAAAGAAAATGTCACAAAAATGTTACAAAGCTGTTATAAAAAATATTTTTCTATCTCTTCACAATGTTTCAACGTGTTTTTTTTCATATATTGTTTACATTGTCCAAGAGTATCATGTCCTTCATCTGCTAATTGCTCTAATACTGTGAAATCCAAAACCTCTTTAATTTTTACATCTTCACATATTGCCATATTTTCTAAAAATGAAAATACTTTATTTATTTCATACATTTTATTATTATGAACAATATGAAGAATATAAGGAACAATAACCATCCCAAACACTATGTGTATTCCATCAGTTTCATCTATTAGATTCTCTTTTTCTTTAACCTCAAAAAAAGAATAACCTTCTGGAATTTCTTCTTTAAAAGTTTTATATAATTCATCATATAT
>VSNT01000316.1 GCA_009774465.1 Lachnospiraceae bacterium | reverse complement strand
GTAGAATATAACCGCATTTTCGTATTTTTACATGAGTTTGTCAGGAAAACACAAATACCGTGATTTTATCTCGGAAACCGTGACGGCGCAGGCATGAAAAAGGCCGCTACCCTGGATTATTCCAGAGCAGCGGCCTTTTTCATTTGTCCGTGGCATAGGCCAGCGGACACACCAGCACGAACAGGTTCCCGGCCACATAGATGACCGGCTCCTGGGTTCGTCTGGCGCACTTTTGGTGGACCCAAAGGGATTCGAACCCTCGACCTCTCGGATGCGAAAAGATTCAGAAAACTTTTTCGGCTGGTTTCTGTTCCTTTTAGCCGTTTCCACTGGAGTTCACTTCATCTGTAAGCCTCTTTAACGAGGTGTTTTCCATGTGTTCCGGCCGCGTCTGTGGTAGGTTCTGTGGTCAAGAGGATATTATCATCCCCAAACCAACGGCAAAGTTAATCATAGAAGCCATATCTTTGACAAATCTCATGTACAGCTTCAGCATAAAGGGAGCGTGAATGTTTATTATAATCGCTGTTCTTGTTCTTCTTGTCTAAGTACAGTTTTCTTAATTCATCGTGATGTCTATTATCTTTTATCCACTGTTCTTTTTCGCAAAGCATATAGTATCCACCAGGCTGTTCCTCCCAAGTGTAACTGTTCTGCCTTTTATTGAAACGAATATATTCTTGCCGTTTATGGCCCTCTTCATCTGTATAGTTATTTACAATGGCAAAATCGCAGCTGTGAAGAATACGCGAGTTTTTTCTGTCCTTGAATTTGATGGTGATAACACGGGTCGAGTCTTCAGCGTAATCGTATCCATACTTATGGGCTACCTTATTCAACGCCTGTGTAATTTTGAATTTGATTTTTTCCGGAGTATAATTGCAATCATCGTCGTTGACCTCCAGATTAACATCAAAATCATAGCCAATATTTGTTTATGGGGCGTAAGTCACCATATTACGCCTAGCACTTCCCACGAAATCAAAGCGAAAAGTAAAATCATCCCGAAGTAAATTTTGGGTCCTTTTTATAATAGCAATCAGGTCGTTCTTGACTAGGGCACGTTCTTTTCTGGTAACATATCTAAAGTCGTGCATATAATATCCCCCTATATTTTATTTTCCCAACCCGACCATTTAGCGTGAACTAAATCGTTACATTATACAACAAGGTTTTTGTTTGTCAAGGAAGACAGGATATAAATTGCGCCGAATATTAAAAATAGTTGTACCAAAAGGGAAGTGCAACTCAGGTCCGCTTCTTAAAATCAGGGGTCTGCAATGGCTGTATCAAAAGTTTTGCGGATACAAATCGCAAAACTTTTGATTTAAAAAAAGCATTGCGTTTATAACCATATACTTTGGCGATATCAAAGACATCCATATATCAGCAAGCAGATAGACGAAAATTATCAGCGAATCAAAACGACACGCACCGCAGATTTCCTGTTGAGCACGGAATATTAAGCCGCTCCCGGCCAGGAAGCGGCTCAATCCTTGTGGGACTGTATCCAAAGAGGTCTGCAAAGATTTTTTAGACAAATTTTGATAGTTTATAGCCGTTTCTACTCCTTTTCATTTACTCTCCGGCACTCTTTGAAAACAGTGTTTCCACGTGTTCCACATCTGTCTGTGGCTGTTTATGTGGTCAGGAGGATCGACGCTCCGGAAGAGGCACCCTATAAACACAACGAAACTCTGTGTAATCCGCTCGATTTTTACCTCTGTATTTCTCCGTTTTAGATTGCAATTTTCTATCGACTTTCGCCTCCTATTTCGGTATTGTGTTGCTTGCAAAAGCCCCACAAAACACTGAAAATTAGGAGGAAAATGTATGACCAACATGAAAAAGCGCATTGCCGCCACACTGACAGCAGCTATCCTCACAACTGTCCTCACTGTCCCCGCCATGGCAACGGAAACGCCCGACAAATCCGTCCGGGTGAGCAGCTACAAGGGCAGTACTCTGAAGGTGGGAGAGCGCAGTGGCCTCATCATCGGTCCCAGCGGTGCAAACTACACTGTGACTTCCAGCAACCCAGACACGGTAGCGGTGGAACAGGTGCTGACCTTCTGGGTTGCCATTGCCAAAGCGGAGGGGATCGCAGAGATCACCGTCTCCAACAGCGCTGGAGAACGTGGGACCGTAATACTGACGGTTGGCTCCGCAGCCCCCGCTGCGCCGGAAGCCCCCGCCAGCGGGGACAGCGCCGGCCTGACAGACAACCTGGAGATACGGCAGGAGATGATCTGGCTCATCAACCAGACCCGAAAGGACAACGGAGTGTCGGAACTGCCGGTCAGCGAGGCCCTAATGAATGCCGCCCAAGCCTGCTCCGACCGGCGCTACACATGGCATCACGCCCTGGAGGAAAGCCAAGCCGCTGTTGACGCCGGTTACCCCTATGGCTTCGGTGACAACCTCACCGTGTTCACCGGCACAGCCGACGCAGCCCAACGCGCTGTCGACAACTGGATCAACTCTCCTGGCCATTTCGAGACGATGATCGACTCCAGATGTGACTGCATCGGCGTGGGCATGACCCAGTACG
>VSNT01000315.1 GCA_009774465.1 Lachnospiraceae bacterium | reverse complement strand
CCAATTATTTACTATCCTGCTTCCTGCATTGAGCATAGATGTTCTCTCTTTTCATTTATTTTCATCGGCGTCAACTTCCAATTTGCTGTTCTGTATTTTCCCATTATACCACAATTCCGGGGAGAACGGCAACAAGAAGAAAAACGGAAGGACTGCATGAAAGAAAGACCCTATTCTCCATCCTTAATTGCAAAAACCTTGATGTACTCTGAGATTTCAAGCTGTTTCTCGGCGTCTGCCACCTCCGCGCTCGGTTCTTGCGGAATACCCTTATGATCAAAGCCATGATACATTTCTATTCACCCTCTTTTCTGCTCCTGTAAATGTAAATTACCAGCACAAAAATGAAGGAAACAAGCTGTGCCGCCATAATCCGAACGATTTGCAATTCATCCGCGCCCGTTGAAGAAACGACATGCAGCATATTGGTGGCAACGGTATTATTGAACAGGTGGTCGCCAAGTCCAACCCACAGGTTTCCTGTCATGCGGGAAAGAAGTCCCCATTTGATCCCCATAATTCCGGCAAGGATAATATAGCCGATACTCATTAAGGCCATTGCCGCAAATGACATTTCACCGTTCACATAGCTTCTGAGCGGCATGACGATGTGCCAAACGCCAAACAAAAATGCGCCAATCAAATTCGCTGTCATAAACGGTTTTGTTGCAGAGAGCGTTTTAATAAACAGCCCGCGGAAAATGCCCTCCTCCATCCATACATTGATGATATTGAATACTACGCATAGCGCAAAGAAAAGAAAGCCTGTATTTTTTACTTGAGAACCGCTTAATGAAAAGCTGCTGATATATAGTTCAAAGTGTGCCGGATTGCCTTGCATGGTTAAAATCGCCAGCTCTACCCCATATGAAACAGCAAAGCAGGCGCTTCCCAATAACAGACCTTTCAGAATACCGCTTACAAAGCCGTTCCTTTGAAATCCAATATCGCTCCATGAAAGGTTGGCCCTTTTCAATGCTAACGCCAATATGATAATTCCAACAGCTTTATGGAGCACATTTTCTCCAATGGCCGTTTGGTCTGTTTTAATCAGAAAATACTCAGCAAACCTTACAAGCAGACAAAATGTGAATACTGCGATGCACAAATGGATTGTATTGCATTTTATAGTTCTTCTCATATAGTTACCCTTTTCAAATGACGTTTGTTGAATCGGAGTTTATAAACTGATTTTGTATATATCCGCTTGTTCACCCTCAAACTCAAAGCTCCGCTCGTATTTTCCGCCATTTCGCATGATGGTTTTAATAGAGGCTTCATTATCACGTTCAACAGACAAATGCAGCTCTTTCATTCCTGCATCCTTCGCAATCGGCAGCAGCAAACGGAGCATTTCTGTTGCATATCCCTTCCTCCGCTCGGAAGGACGAACGCTGTAACCACAATTCCCTAAATTCTTCAAAAAGTCATTCAGTGTATGTCTCAAATCTATAATTCCAATTATCTGGTCTTTTTCATCCACAGCAAAAAAAGTGTCTGTGACCACCCAGTTGGCATTTACCGTTTCAATCCTTGTATTAGCGGCCACAGCCTTCAGCCAATCCTCGTACTGATCTGTCTTATCAAGCAATTCGCTTCCGTTAATTACCATCTCGTGGTTGTCAAAAAATTCTTGCCTGAAATTGATTGCCTGTTCCTTTAATTGTTCCGTAGGTCTTACCAATCTGATTTTCATTTTGCCTCCCCCTCGATAAAAAGTCAGTTATCAATCACCACGTTCCCATTGCTGTCGAGCAAGGGTGTGATAGACGAACCGCCAACGCCTTCTGTCATAATGTAATTGACGCCTGTCTTTGTATCAACGATAATCCGGATGGTTCCGCTTCCACTGTAGCTTTCCGCTTCTTTTACGTTGAATCTTTTTTCTTTCTTTTCGAACATAATCATTCCTCCGTTTCATAATTTCGTCTGCAACACTATGTCCCAGACTTCCACGCATGAGCCTCTTTCAGCAAGCGGCCTATCAGTTCCTGCTTGCCTGTGGTATAGCTCCATCGGTCATCTGCAAATTGTGCTGCCAACTCTTTCTTGCAGATATCGTACTCGATTGCTTTATCAGGAAAACGGTTCAAATAATCCCGAAAATTGATATAGTTGTTCCATTCGGCGCTGTTCCATCTGACCACATGGATGTGGTGTGTACGGGTATCCTTTTCAAAATCACCCATTACAAACAGCAGCTGTCCCGCAACATCTTCTCCGCGAAAAACAATATCATGCTGTTTGAGCAATTCAACATAAGGCGCTATATCGTCCAGGTTGCGGACGCCTACGACAAGATCAATAATCGGTTTTGCATGAATGGAGGGAATGGCGGTGCTTCCGATATGCTGAATGTCAACCGCAACAGGTTCTAAAAGCCGATTTAATACTTGAATAGTCCTCTCCGCATTCCGCGTCCATTCTTCTTGATGCGGCGCCAGCATGACCGTTCCTCTTTTCAGCCCTGTCATACTCATGTCCTCTTAAAGATAACCGTCTGCTCCTTCATAGAGATTTTCCCGACCTGATACCCATAGTCCGTCAATTCCTTTTTGCATTTCAGGAAAGAGTGGTCAATGGGGATACCCGCGATCTCCTGGATCTGCGCAAAGGTCAATTTGAGGGTCGGGCTTCCATCCTTTTGCACATAGGCCCACAAAGAATCGTATTTACTCATGAATATCCTCCATTCCTTGATAGGACAGCGTAGCCACCGCCCGGAAAACTTCCCCGGAGACACCGGCCTGCACCATTCCATCGTACTTTTCTGCGGCGGTCTGGGCGCTTTTCAGGCCCCAGCCGTGAAGAACGCCCTCGGTCTTGGTCGTTTTCAGTTCGCCATTCTCCTGGACAGGGGAGGCCGCGAAGCTGTTCTCCACCTTGA
>VSNT01000314.1 GCA_009774465.1 Lachnospiraceae bacterium | reverse complement strand
GGAAGTGGTAGCGGCAAACTGTTCGTTGAACATTCCCCTGATCGGCACTTCAAGACCGCTTGCAGAATGTGGATTTGCATAGGTGTCGATGAATGGTGTACCTGTGCAGATAAACCTTGCGCCGTTGATTGGGATAAATTCTTCAAGAAACTTTTGCTGATCTGCAAGATTGCGGAAACCGCGTGCAAGTGACTTGATAATCATGCAATTAACTTCCTTGCGAACGATACAGCCCTCAAGCCGCTTGAAGTTTGGCCGTGCTGTGTCTGTACCTGTCAGCCCGTCATCGGCAAATACGTCTACAATCACATAGTTCCCCGGCTCAAAGTAACGGTCTACAAAGTCACGCAGAATTTTTTCCTGATTGATGATGCTCTCGCTGTCGTCCTCGTTGTCGTCCTCTCTGGACAATCGGATATAAAGCCCTATTTTCCAAAACGGCTCCACGCTGGCGCGTGCCGTTCTGGTTTTGCGTGTGCGGGGCATGATACCTCCTTTCCCCTTATAATTACAGGCCTATTATACCATTTTCGCCCCATAATCACAAGGTCTTTGTCAAAAATGGCAACGGGAAAGTCGGTAGTTTATTTCAGGCTTAAAAAGTAATCGCATAGGGATTGTTTTAAGGTCTTGTGTTCTGATACAAAGCGGATTTTGACCGGCGTATCACCGCAGAGAAAGCAGTACGGATTGCCGATTTGTTCCAGGTAGCTTTGCACTTTCTGTACGGCTGGTAGCGCAGTGTCAATGTGAATGTTGCGAATATCAACTAAAGTGCTGCGGTCAACCTGCGTTATATCCACGCTTCTCATTTCTTGAAGCTGTGATTGGCTAATCATCTTTATTCCCCTTTCCGGCATAGCGTCATACAATCCATATGCGCTCCGGCTTGTACGTTATGAGAAAAGGCATAAATCGGACGGCTGGCGGCGACCAGCACCACGGGACTTTCACCCCCGCGTGGTTCTCACGCGGCCCTACCCATTGCCTGCGACGCTTTGAACGCTCGGACTGTGGCTGTAAGGGAGTATCGTTAGCGTATGCGCCGCTGATTATAAGTTGCCAGCTTTTCGGTGTAGGCGGTTCTCGCTCTCCCGCAGGATGCGGGGTCATGGCGCGCCCACCGACGCAGCGCATACAGAATGTGTCCGTTGCCCTATGCTGCGCCGCCGTTATCTTGCGGGCTTTCTTTGTCAAGGTGCAGCGCCGGGCCGGAGGTGGGGGAACATGGAAAGGGTAAGGTGTTCCGCCTGCCCTGCCGGGCCGGTTGCCGTCAGCCTAAACCGACGATGGCCTGAATGAGCTTGTTTTCCAGGTGGTGCTTCATCCACTCGTCCAGGCAGACATAGGGATTGCCGTACTCGTCATACAGCGTCCGGGTGCAGAGTTTGTTTATGTAGCCCTCGTAGTACCGCAAGACCTGTTCCACGGCTTCGGCGTCCCCGGCGCGGGCGGCTTCGATCACCGGCATGGGGAGAAGCGCCCGGCCCTTGTAGCTGGGGTTCATCATCCGCGCTCAACCTCCCTTTGGCATCAATGCCGTCAATTTGTTCCGCAGTTCATCCAGCGTTTTCTTCCTGTGCCGCTGGACGGCGCTGCGGGACATACCCACAAGGCTGCCGATCTCGGCGTCGCCCAAATCCAGCACGAAACGCAAAATCAAAATGCTTTGCGTCTGTGCGGACAGGCTGGCAAAGGCATCGGCCACAAGCTCGTTGTTGATATGCAGGTCATACCCATGCGACGAAAAAATGTAACTGTCGCTGGGGTAGTGATCTACCGTAGAGAGCTTGTCCATATCTGCCTGCGACAAGGCGCTGATCGACACCTGCCGGTCACGCTGGCGCTTTAAGCCGCGCCGGTAGTTATGGGCCTCGTTCCGCAGTACCGACTTGCAAAAGGCGTCAAACCGGCACTCGTCATAGCTACGGGGGATAGCATCCATCTTCTCACCCCCTTTCCTCGGGGATGGTGGTGGTTCTCTCCCTTTCCGCTAACATGACACCGGCAACGCCGTCTGCTACCCGCTAAAAGCCCCCTTTGCGAAAATAATTTTTCCTGATCGGCGCAGACCGCAGGAAACGACAAAAACTGCCCGGCAGGTCGCAGACCTACCAGGCGGAGGACGGGAATAAAATTGCGCTTTATGGCTGTGTATAGTTCATACTCGTGGCCGGAGTATTCCCAGGCGGTGGACGGGCTTTTTTTGACGGGTCAAACCTCGTCAGGTTTTGTCGAATAGATATGCACCTCATAGCGGCTGCCTCCTGTCAGCCGCCGTATCTGTCAGCGTTACCGCATCATTCTTTTGGGGGATAAAAGAACGGCGGCTTTGATTTGTAAGCCGTCGTTCGCAAATGAGCGTGATTATAGACTACTGCACGACGGCTTTTTTTCTTTTGCCGTCGTGCGGCAGATTATATTTC
>VSNT01000313.1 GCA_009774465.1 Lachnospiraceae bacterium | reverse complement strand
ATATCACTTTCATTAGTGGTCGGTTCTCTGCTTTTCTGTTACGCAATAGAACACCGTTTTTGAGAGCAGACATATAAAACCCTTACCCCGCCATTTCAACGCCCGCAAAGCCGCATAAATCAAGAGAAAAATAACCTCTACTGCGTAACAAATCCCATAATAAGTTGAGGGCGAAAGCAGTTTACTGATTTCGTCCTCTTGACTGCCCATTAGCAAAGGCGGAAAAAGCTGTCAAGGGCGCGTAGCGCGAAGTTTACCCTTGACAGCTTTTTCTGTCTTTGCTACTTCCTATCGGTCGAAGCGGAATTTCAATATGGCTTCAACCAGTTTCGCCTTTAATCTGTCCTGTGTATCGTCATTGATATGCCCCTTATACATAGACAGGTATTTGATGTGTGCGGTGTAGTACCGCAATACTGCGTCTACCGCTTCCGGCTCTCCGGCAACGGCTTTTTCGATTACTTCAAAAGGTATCAGCTTTTTGTTCCTCATGTTCCAATCTCCCCCATTCTTTCCGCAACTGTTTCAGCGCAACATTTCTCCGACTGTTTATTGTACTTCTGCAACGCCCGTACAGTCTGCCGATTGCTTCATCACGATAACCGATGAAGTAATATAGCAACAAAACTTCTTGTCTTAATTTCGGCAATCTTGATAATGCCGCTGCTAACCGTTCATCATCAACGATAACTTTCTTTCCCAACACAAAAAATATGGTCGGCTTGTCCTGTTTTTCAAAGTAACTATCCATAGCAGACGGTTCAAAATATCGTTCTGACATCAGATAGTCAAGGGATATTTCTCGTTCCATTTTTCGCTTCAAATCCCGCCATGCGTTGATTGCTTCATGGCGCAGGACAACCTTGCAGAACGCATGGAAAGCATATTCAATATGCTCCATGAACTGTTCAGAATATCTCATTTTCTCTCACCCCCTTTCTTCCCAGTAGGGGGCTATTACAACAAAAACCCATGCAGAATATATCCGCATAGGTTCTTGGGTAATATGAGTTATTAAGACATACTAAATGATATGTGTATTCATATTCATAGGCGTAATAGTCCTTGTTAATTGTTTGGCTTTTTTTGACCGATAAATGACTATTCTATTTTGTTGCTGACATACTTTGCATTTCATCACGATTCCCCTTTGTTATCCGTAAAATAAGTCTGCTGACTTGATAGAAATTTCTTTATTGAACATAAAAAGAGCCGACAAACTGTGATTCTTATCACAAGTCTGTCGGCTCTGCGTCTTATGCGTCTGGCTCTTTATTGTTTTTGGATAACTGTTATTTGCAAATCCTTTACGTCAATTAAATTTTCCTGTCTGCACTTCGGGCAGTAGAGAGGAAAGTTCTTTAACTCCGTATCTGTCCTAATTTTCAATCGTGTCTTATTGCCGCAAACAGGGCATAATATCCATTTGACTTTATCCATTTTTATTTCGATTTTTTCTCCTCCTCTACCGTAAATACTTCCTCAATCGTTACACCAAAAACCTTTGCTATATTCCATGCCAAAACTAAAGAAGGGTTATATTTTCCTTTTTCAAGATTTCCGATAGTTTCACGACGCACACCCACTTTTGAAGCTAATTCCTCCTGCTTCATATCAAATCTCGCCCTATACTCCTTTATTCTGTTTTTAATCATTTTTTGCATTTAACCTCTCTCTAATTTCCATTATAAAAGTTGAAAAAGCAAAAATGGCTATTGATACTCCAAATCCCAATGCTGTTCCGGCTGCTAATGGATTGCTGCTAAGATTGAAATGTGACAGTATCAAGGTTGCGGATGTTGTAATTAAGAGGTTTGATACAAACGCAAAAGTAGCGCATTTCCTCATGTTTTCAATAAACATTTCATCGGGATTTACCCAGAAATATTCAAAGAATAGGGCAAACGCAAAGAAACATAGGAATAAGGGTTCCTCACCCAAAATCCCCCAAAATCCTAACAAAGAAAGAAAACCTATACAGCCATACCAATTTTTCATTGTGTTACTCCTTTTTATGTGGTGTATTTCGCACTTTACGTTATAAATATACCACATTATTTTCGACATGTCAATCTCAAATAATGTGTTCTATTCTAGTTGACAAGTAGAACTGTACAGACATACTCTAAAACCACATTACAGCTCATAAAAACTTCGGTTTTTCTTTATCCATATTTGGCATTTCCGAAACTTCCCTGTATTAAGGAGCAAGGAAAACTTTTTGAAGAATTTTTCTCAATTCTCCGTCAAAATCGCCCTGTGCGGTGTTGTAGGTAGTGAGAGGATTTCAAGAGGGTTTGGGATTCTTCCCAACAAGCAAAATCTGTCCGACAAGCTATAGCGTGGACGGGCAGATTTACGGAAATGGGTACCCGTTTCCTATGCTTGCTCCGAAACTTATCATTTAGCAAATACGGAAAG
>VSNT01000312.1 GCA_009774465.1 Lachnospiraceae bacterium | reverse complement strand
GGCGGGGGCAGCCTCTGGTCACGGTGTCCAGAACGTATACAAAAACACCGCTTCGTTTTTAGCGAAAGCGGTGTTTTACGTAAGGTTGACAGCCCATTATGTTGTTAGTTTTCTGTTTCCCCTTGTCAAGAGAAGATACCCTGTTCACTTGTGACGGACACCTCTTATCTGCCCTCTGTTTCGACTTCCGCTATCTCCTTTGCCGTTGCACTCACAATCCGTATGCCCTTATCGCTCATACCGTCAAGGAGCGCGTCAAGCTGCCGCCGCTGCGTGTTCTTCTCTGGCGGCGTTTCCAAAAGGAACTGGTCTACGGATATATTGTAGCGGAGCATTAGCTCAAAGAATATCTGCAAACTTGGGTGCTGCCCCTTGTTCTCAATGTTCGCAAGGTAGCGCGGCGAGATAAACATTTCGTCGCTTACTTTCTTGCGGCTCTCCTTGCGCCCTGTCCGCGCCGCCTTTATCGCTGCCCCAAAAGCCTTGAAGTCGTATTTCGGTACTGGTCTTTTTGCCATAGTTATTCACCCTGTTACATTTTACTGTTCACCTTTCTTCTTGGATATGTCTACACAGTTCTATCAATTAGCCAAAATAAAACATATAATCAAGCTATGGAGGTGATGAGTTGCAAGAAAGCAGACTGTTCAGAATTTTGTATTATCTATTGGATAAGGGACGTGCTACGGCTCCCGAATTAGCAGAAAAATTTGAAGTGTCCGTCCGCACAATTTATCGTGATGTAGACGCTATAAGTAGTGCAGGTATTCCTATCTATGTTACGACTGGAAGAAACGGCGGCATACAGTTTCTTGATGATTACGTCCTCAATAAATCTTTTTTTTCAGATAGTGAGAAATTAGAAATATTATCCAGTTTGCAAAGTTTATCAGCCGTTCAATATCCAGAAGTAGACACTGTTTTGAACAAACTCGGTGCGATTTTTCAAATCGGTTTAACGGACTGGATTGATGTGGATTTTTCACGTTGGGGTAGTGTTGCGGAAAACGAAAATAGATTGTTTAGACAATTAAAACAAGCTATATTAGAAAACCGCGAAATCACTTTTGATTATCATAATTCTACTGGGAATAACAACAGGCGAAATGTATATCCATATAAATTAGTTTATAAAGACAGGGCATGGTATTTGTACGCTTTTTGTCTATCACGAAGCGAAAACAGATTGTTTCGTCTTTCAAGAATAAAAAACCTTATTTTAACCGAAGTACATTTTGAACGCAAGACAGAAACATACCAATATCATTCTCTTTTTCCAAAGCCAGAAGAAATCGGGAATTTAATAGACTTAGAATTAGAATTTGCTTTAGATGTTGGGTACAGGTTATTTGATACGTTGGACGATACAGCTATTACACAGCATGAAAACGGATATACTGTTAAGCTCACTCTGCCAGAAAATGATTGGCTTTATGATTTCCTTATGTCATTTGGAAACAAAGTAACAATAATTCAGCCTAAATCTATTCGTCAAACATTGAAAGCAAAACATGAGGCTGCAAGAGAACATCATAAAGGAGAATAAAGATATGAACATTAAAAGAGAACTTGAAACAAAAGTAGGTATAGCAAACAGTATTTATCTAAACAATATTGATATTCCCCCTCTTACGATTAAAGCAATTATGATAAATGAAGTTGTTCCCTCTGACCCTTTACAGGATTTTTATGGGCTGCCCGACGCTGATTATCTGAAAACAACTATCCCCCTTTTGCAAGGAGCGGGAACGGCAGTTACTTCTATACAAGACATATTACAAATGGGTATTTATATCACAAATGCAGTAAAAACCCCAAAGACAGAATATGCCATTGACAAAAGCAGTATTGAAAGTAGCTTGCCATATTTAGAAGCAGAGCTTTCTTTATTCCCCAACACAAAGGTTATTATGCTTATGGGAGATGTTGCAAAGAAAGCCTTTAACATGATTACGAAAAAGTCAACAAAGAAAAACGCTGTTCCCGCCGTTTCCACCTATAAATTGCGGAATAGCGAAATTTATTATAAGGGTATTCGGATAATGCCGTCATACATAATGACAGGAGGGAATATCTTAATCGAAAAGTCAAAAGTAGCAATGGCAACCGAGGATATTGCTACTATGTTGGAAATAATCAAGTAAAACCCCTATAAAGATTTTGAAAGCCTGACAACCACTGTCAGGCTTTCATTTTTATAATTAAAGAAAAAACTTTAAGAGGTAGGATATGAAAACAAAAACATTGAACCGAAATTTTATACTTTTGATAATAGGACAGGCTTCATCTATGTTTGGAACCGTCTTACTCAAATTTACTGTATCTTTATTGATACTTGATTTGACCCGTTCTGCGAGAGCCCTGAAAAATTTGTGTAAAAGAGAATAAAAGACAGCCTTTCAGTCAAGAATCGGAGCAGGAAAGAAACT
>VSNT01000311.1 GCA_009774465.1 Lachnospiraceae bacterium | reverse complement strand
CAAGCGATAAAGAAATGGCTTTATCAACAGCTTTCATTTCATCAGCGGAAAGGTCGGTAATATAATCGCTAAGTCTTGCCTTGCTTACACAGGTAATATTTCCGAGAAGAACATTTCCATCAAGTATGAGTTTGCCGGAAGAGTCTTTTTTCTCTGCAATCGGTACAACAATAGGAAGCGTAGAGGTGGTATGCGTTATTGGTGCAACCAGTGTATTAGGTGATGTTCTGTTAGCTGAATTATATTGGAGAACCACACAAGGTCGCTCTTTGCATTCCTCACTACCAATGCCAACACCTAAGTTGCAACGGTATACTTGTCCTCTATATACGATACGATTTTTAGCAGAGGTCGCAATAGCGTTTAGGTATAGTTTGTTTTTGAACCATTCAAGATATTGTTGGGTTTTCGCAAGGTCAATATTCATGCAAATCTCCTTTGTTTTTTGCAAAAAGTATTTGGATTGAGTGTATATCGATCAGATGTATTCGTCAATCGGCACATTAAATAATTTCAAAGTATCTTCTAGCCACATATCATATTCTTCTTTATCCATTTTACCGGAAATTAATGCTTGATTTACTTTGTTCCAGTCGGGAATAAAGGTTGCAATCTGTGCATTGGGTATATCTAATGTCAAATGAGCAGTTAGTTGATTATCTTTTTGTGAATAGGTAGTGTTTCCTTTTATTTGCAATCCCCTACGGTCTAAATCTATCAGAATAGAAAAAAAATCAGCAAAAGTATTTACAGTAGCGGATTTATTTGAAGTAATCTTTACTTCCAACAAATCATTTAATGTAATTCCAAGTGTATCACAAAATTTTAATATTGTTTCGACTGGTGGTTCACTATATCCGTTTTCATAATTAGAATATGAGGAATTGGTCAAAGAAAGTCTTGAAGACATATCACGTTGGTTAATTCCTGCGTTAGTTCGGGCTTGTTTCATTCGCTTTCCAATCTCAAAATATTCGCCTAATCTCATTTCGCAACCTCCTTTTAGAATAATGTAACATATGTAGATACAAAAATCAATGTATATATTACAAGAAATCTAATAATCCATATTGACAAACCAGAAATAATGTAATATATTGCAAATTACAAGAAAACTTGTAATAATACAAGAAATGAAAGAGAGGGAAATTTATTGAAAGAAAACCACATGATGACAGCGGAAGATGTAGCAAAGGAATTAGGAGTATCTAAAGGTCATGCTTACAAACTGATAAGGGAATTAAATGAAGAATTACAGAGCAAAGGCTATCTTGTTGTTGCCGGGAAAGTGCCAAAGGCATTTTGGGAAACAAAGTTTTATGGTTACAATCAGCCGAACCAAACCGCATGAAAGGGGGATAAGAAATGTCTGCTTCAAGAGATGAAAAGACCGAGAAATGGACTGCTCAATGCTATTACGAAAACTGGAAAGGGGAGAAGAAGCACAAAAAGAAGCGTGGTTTTGCCACGAAAAAAGAAGCGTTGGAGTGGGAAAGAGAATTTTTGAAAAGTACATCTGCCAATATGGATATGATGTTAGGTGCATTTGTTGATGTGTATTTCCGGGATAAGGCAGGAGAACTAAAGGAACGCACAATAAAAAACAAGCGGTACATGATAGAAGCCCATGTATTACCGTATTTTGAGAATAAGCAAATGAACGAAATAAGCCCTTCTGACATTATCCAGTGGCAGAACGCTATCAGAGCAAAAGGGTATTCGCAGACTTATTTGCGCATGGTGCAAAATCAGATTACAGCATTGTTTACTCATGCAAGTAACATTTACAATCTCAATAATAACCCATGTAAAAAGGTTAAGAAAATGGGAAAGTCTGACGCTGAAAAGCTGAACTTTTGGACGAAAGACGAATACGATTGCTTCATCAGTAGCATTGACCGGGAAAGCAAATATTATGTGATATTTGAAATCCTTTTTTGGACGGAGCGCAGAGATATTATTACAACGCCGAAAACGGAACAGTCGGTTAGAGTGATTGACATTCCGCAGTTTTTAACGAAAGAGATTGAAATGTATGTAAACCGCTGTTATGGTCTGCCGGATAATGAAAGGTTGTTTCCCATTGTGGCAGAAGCGGTACAGCACAAGCTGAAACGTGCGTGTGTGAAAGCGGGGGTAAAGCCGATTAGGGTGCATGATTTACGTCATAGCCAGTGTAGCATATCTTATTAATCAAGGCGTACAGCCTTTGATTATAAAGGAACGGTTAGGGCATAGGGATATTAAAATCACGCTGAATACTTACGGGCATTTATATCCTAATCAGCAAAAGAAAGTGGCAGATATGCTAAACGCCGCAAGAAATGAAAATGCCCCTGTCGATTGACAAGGACATTTCACTACAAAGGCAGAGCCTGTTGTATTTATATCTCGCAAATATAGTATAACAAAGGCTCTGCTGAAACTCAATCGAATTATTTCAGTGGAGGACGCAAATGGAAGAAAAAAGAGAGAAAAATTATCGTTTAATCAACATGGAAGATGTAGAAGCAAGAGAGGTCAACTGGTTGTGGTATCCTTATATTCCCTATGGAAAGCTGACGATTGTGCAAGGCGATCCGGGGGAGGGAAAGACCACTTTTATTTTGCACCTTGCGGCACTTCTTACAAAAGGCGAAGCGCTTCCCTGTGAGGAAACAGCAGAGGGCAGAGAGCCGGTCAACGTAATTTATCAGAACGCAGAGAACAGTTTGGAAGATACCATAAAACCCCGATTGTTAGAAGCAGGAGCAGACTGTAACCGGGTGTTGGTAATTGATGAAAGTATTGATTGTTTGAGTATGACAGATGAAAGGCTTGTCCGGGCTATAAAGGAAACCGGGGCAAAAATGGTTGTGTTAGACCCGATACAAGCCTATTTGGGTGCAGATGTGGATAATGCACAAAGCCAATAAATTGGCTTGGCAAATGAAATCAGACCAGTGCTGAAGCAGTTAGGGAATATTGCGGAAGAATATGGGTGTGCGATTGTCCTTAAAGCCGATTTTTTAAATCGGCTTGGTCACAATGAATAATGCGAACAGAGTTCGCATCGGCAAGCGGAAGTAAATCTACTTACCGGGGCTTGGGTTCGATAGATTTTCAAGCTACCGCCCGGAGTGTGTTGGTAGTAGGCAGGATAAAAGACGATACAACTCTGCGTGTGATAGCACATGATAAAAGCAGTCTTGCGCCGGAGGGAACTTCAATAGCGTTTCGCATGGATAAGGATAACGGTTTTACTTGGGAGGGTGTTTATGACATTACGGTTGAGGAATTACTTTCCGGCGAAAGCAGAGGGCAGAAAACAAAGGACGCTAAATCATTTCTTGCGGAGATTTTAGCAGAGGGGCAGTTATCATGTAATGAAATTACAGAAGCGGCAAAGGAGAGAGGTATCAAGAGGAAAACGCTGTGGAACGCCAAAAAGGAAATGAACATTGACAGCGTGAAAGTAGGAAATCAATGGTACTGGACTTTGTAGCAAAGGAAGATAGCAAGATTGCCTTTTCTAAAGATAGGGTAATCTTGCCACCTTGATTAGAAGCACGGCGGTATCAAGGCGGCGAAAAGCCGCCCCGTCCGTAAGGACGGAAAAGTCTACGCTCCGCTTCGGTCGGTGCAGAGCAGACGTCCCCCGGACGTCTTGCACCCCCGGAGGGTGCAAAGGCACTTTTGATAGAGCGTAGCCTGTCGAAAGTGCTTTTGCGTTACTTTTTACTTTCGCAGAAAGTAACAAAGGCTATGCGCCGTATCCGGCGCTCATTACCCGACAAGGGAGAAAGGGAAATTGATTGAAACGGACTATTAGCGTTATGACAGGGAAAGGCTCTGTCAACCACAACAGCAGAAAATTCCATGCAAAGAACACTGATCCGGAGCGGAGCTGTTTGAATGTGGAATACTGCAACGAAAATATCAAAGACGTATACCACGAATTATTTGATGAAGCACTTGCCCGGTACAATGAGAAGCAGACAAGAAATGACCGCATAATTGATGATTATTATGAGAAAATCTGTTCCGGCAAACAGGAGAAGCCATTCCATGAAATTATTTTACAAATCGGGAACAAGGACGATATGGGGGCAAAGACAGAGGACGGACAGCTTGCGGCAAAAATACTTGATGAATATATGCAGGATTTTCAGCGGCGCAATCCTACGTTAAGGGTGTTTTCGGCACATCTCCACATGGACGAAGCCACTCCACATCTGCATATAGATTTTATACCTTATACGACTGGAAGCAAAAGAGGGCTTGAAACAAGAGTATCGTTAAAAAAAGCACTGACAGAACTCGGCTTTAAGGGCGGTACAAGGAGCGAAACGGAACGTAACCAGTGGGTAGCGGCAGAGAAAGAACAGCTTGCGGAGATTATGTTACAGCATGGCATTGAATGGGAGAAAAAGGGTACACATGAGAAGCATTTATCTGTTTTGGATTTTGAGAAAAAAGAGCGACAGAAAGAGGTTGCGGAACTGGAGCAGACAATCTCCAGCAGTAAAGAGGAATTATCAGATATTCTTCATCAGCAGATAGTGACAGGATAGGAAACGGAACAGATACGGAAAGAGGGAGAAGCGATCCGGCAGGAAGTATCGGAACTTGCCTCTACAAATCTTCTTTTGAGAGAGCAGACGGAAACGCTGACAGAGGACAAAGAAAAGCTGTTATCCGAAAATGAAAAATTGGAGAAACAGCAGAAAAAGTTACAACAGGAAATCTACAAAATGGTACAGTCAAAGGAAGTCATGGAGCGCAATATACACGCTTATGATGAAGATATGAAATGGCAGTTGGCAGAGCCGGGCGCATTGATGAGCGCAAAGAATTATCGGGATAAAAAGGCACTTCCGCTTGTGGAGAAATTAAAAGAAGTGGTAAAAAATCTGACTATCAAATGCGTACAGCTTACAGAGCAGTGTAAGAAGCTGACCGCCAAAGTGGACGGACAACAAAAGCAGATTAGCCGCTTGACGGATAAGGTTATGGAGCAGAGCGACACCATAGACCGATTGCAGGAAAAAGCGTCTGATTTGGGGCGTTTGGAGCGTCATTTAGGCAGGGAACAGGTACAGTTGATAGTAGAACGGGCAAAGGCATTAGAACAGGCAGAACGGGCAAATAAACACCCGAAACGTGCCTTTGAAATGAGCCGATAGGAAAGTGAGGGTTGATTTGATATGACGGATATGGAAAAGAAAGTTATGATACGGCTGTGCGCTAAAATCGTGGCAGATACAGACCTTTATGAAACGGACAAGGAAGTGCAAAATCTGATAGACTGGGTATGTCTGTCGGAGCAGATAAAGGAAAACAATAACACAATCCGTACTCTGACCGGGGAATATAAAAAGATAGAGCCGGATTGCCGGGAGGGAGTGCGGGTGCAGTTGGAGCGTATGAAAGAACTCTGCAAAGAGCGCAACAGTCTTTATGAGAAACAGAACGATTTGAAAGGGAAGAAGTGGAAAATAGAAAAATCGTTAGAACGATAATAAATGTGTGGTGCGGTGGTTGCTGCACCCTATATTTTTGTGGTAAATGAGGAACGGAAGTGATATAATTAAATGAACAAATCGGGATTTGTATACTTGAAAGGGAAGGAATATGTATCTATATCACTATTATGATAAAAAAGTCGGACCATTTCGTAACCTTTCTGACTTGAGTTTTGAAGAAGCTGAAATGGTTTTAGCGAAGATTAGGAAAGAAAAACCACAAACACAATGTGCATTTCGGCAGCAAAGCTATATTAAAGACAGGCTATTTTATGAAGATATTTTACGAACGGAATTTAAAAAGAAACATGGGAAAATAGAGCGTTTTGTTCCCCACTATATGGTTGTTGAACATAGTCCATGGTTAAATACTTGGTATGAGGATTGTGCCGTCATTAAAATACCGATTGAAGAATTTGATATAGAAACGCTATCTTTTACTTATGGCGATTCTCATCCAACTTTCAGTCCACGTATAAAAGATGGAAAAGAATACCGCAAAAAGCTGTATACCTATCAAGATATATTGAAAGTAATAGCAAAATATGGATTGCCGCAAGATTGGAACAATGAAGGACAGTTTGGTCCTGAACGATATATTGAGGTACATGTTTGGAGTGATAAAACAATACGCAAATATCTTTGAAGTTAATTTTCTAAATTCCAGTTTGTTGATTAGAGTGGTGGAGGACAACAAATTGATATTTTCCTTGTTAATGTTATTTATACATGGTGCTAGCACCATGTAATATGGTTGGATAAGGAGAAAATGGGTATTTTGCTAATGGCTCTATTTTGGCTCTAAAATTTTTCAGAACAGTAAAAATATAGAGATAAACTGGATAATATAAAGAAAAACAAGCAGGAAAACTAAAGAAAAACATTTAGATTTCATTTCCGAGAGCTCGTGAGGGTGGTCGTACGGTAGGTTCTGGTCGTGTAGCTACGATTATTGAGTAAATAGAATTTTTGCGAATTCATTAGTAAAAAGCTGGATTTTATGGGGCTTTCCGAGATTTCGGAGAGCCCTTTTTGAAACTTTGCAACAGTGAAAAAGTGCAAAGTGATGCCAAAACGGTGCCATAAAATAGAGAAGTTGTTGCTCTCAGATTTATACACTGTGAGATAAACCACAAAAAATATAATTTGATTTTATTTTTGAAAGAAAAGATATTTTATTGCTGGATATGCATAATATAGAACAACAGAATAACGAGATTTGCATTGTTTTTGTGAATAAATAATGGTAATATGTAAGAACTAATACAAAAATGGAGGAACCTTTATGTGCAT
>VSNT01000310.1 GCA_009774465.1 Lachnospiraceae bacterium | reverse complement strand
TTTACCGGGGAGGTGATATAGTCGTTCACGCCCTCATGCCGGTATTCATATTCCGTGGTAAGGTCGTTGTTCTCGGTAAGGATAAAGAACAGCAGAAACCGGACAGGGGGATTCTTCATTTGGAACATCCCCACCACAAAGGAATCTCCTTGTACGGCCCGTACCTCGTCCAGAAAATCCATGCCGGAACCGTCCGGTAGGTCGAGGTTACAGCAAATTACCAGCGGCATTTCCTCCTGAATGACAGTTCGTGCTTCCTGCAGAGTGGATGCCGTTTTAGCCGGGTAGCCTCGCCGTTGTAAATATTTTTGCAGACACCATATATAAGGTGTCGCTGTCGTCGGGAATTGTCAATATTCTTGCTTTGTAAAATCCTCTGGTAAAAAATCGCACTGTTCATCTGGTACTCCCAATGATTTTGCATATTGTATCATATCATCCCACCTTTGTTTATCTTTCGCATGAGAGGTATCAATACGTTTTTTATATACCGGAACAATCCCCTTGCAGGACATAACAAAAATCTTTTCTCTAAAAACTACAATTGCATTTTCTGATGTATGAAATGTAATGTACCATTCTTTCTTCAAAGCCGTACTCATGTTTTTTTGAAATGCTTTTACTTCATCTTCAATATCTTTTTCAGGTATTGAAATTGTATATATTTTGCATAGACCAAAAAAACGACTTTGACATTTGAGAACAGGAAATTTTTTTATCATCTTTTTGTCTTTCAAGCTCAAATTAATTACTTCTGCATGATAGCTTCTCGTTTTTATGTTCCTCCCAACTCTATTTGTTGCTCTATACAGCTCCTGAATAAATTTGAATTTATAGTTATGAAGATTTCTCGCTTTGCTCTATCTGTAATTCACCCTTTTTCAGCCGGAACACCACATCCGCCTGTTTTGCCAGCTCACCTGAGTGGGTAACAACTATCACGCATTTCTTCATCTGATGGGCGCTTTCTTTCAAGATTTCCGTAATATCCCCAGCCGTATCCTCGTCCAGATTGCCGGTAGGCTCGTCCGCCAGAATCACCGGAGCTTCGCTTGCGAGCGCCCTTGCAATGGCTACCCGCTGCTGCTGGCCGCCGGAGAGTTTCAGCACGTTCCGTTTGGATTCCTCCCTCGTCAGCCCCAGCCGTTCCAGAAACGGGAGTGCCGGTTTCTTTGAAGTCAGCCGGACATTCTCCTGCGGGGTCATATAGTCAATCAGGTTGTAGCTCTGAAAGATAAAAGAAACATTCTTTTTCCGATGGCCTGCCAATCCGGCCTGTGCAATGTCTTTCCCTTCAAACAGGATATTCCCGCTTGTGGGGCTGTCCAGACCGCCCAGCAGGGATAGAAGGGTTGTCTTGCCGCACCCGGACGGGCCGAGAATGGCATACATTTTTCCCGCCTCCATCTGCGCATTGATCCCTCTCAGCACCTTCCTCTTTTTGTCATAAGAGTATGTTAGATTTTGCAGTTCCAAAATTCCCATAGAGGCACCTCCTATTCACCTTCGGGCACAAATTCATAGTCAAAATCATAGTCCTTTACTTTATCCGGCACCTCGTAATCTATGATGGGCGAGCCGGATTGCTCCTGCGTTTCGTCTGATTTATTCTCCTTGGGGGTACACCCTGTGAACAGCAATCCCACAAAAAGGAGGACAGAAAACATTTTCCATACTTTTTTCATATCGTTACCGCCTTTCTCAGCTCATTTTCGATAGAATTTCCCGCGGTTTCAGCCGCATGACGGAAATTGAGGATATTCCAGCGGATACCGTTACAATCCCGATCCCCAGCAGGAATAGGAGGCCCATTTCCTCAAGCTGTACACGAACCTGTAATTCCGGGGTTTCGATTTCCGGCTCACCGGTATCTGTTCCGGCCTCCCCACGGGTTCCGGCAGATAAGCCGTCTTCCTGCTGCGCCTCCGTTACCGCCTGCCCGGATTGCAATACGTTTCCCATCTGGCCCGCAATGGCGCTGGCGGAGAAATAAGAGAGGGAAAATGCTAATATCGCAATCAGCAAAACCTCGGCAATATACTGCCCTAAGATGGACAGCTTGCTGATCCCAACCGAGAGCAGGACGCCGGTTTCATGGATGCGGGTTCTGGCCCACATGGTTAGAATGAGCGAGAGGATGGCGATGCTTACAATCAGCGCGATCATCAAAATGGTGGATACCAGCTCCGATAACTGTTCCAAAGAGGACGCGGCGTTTTCATAGTCCTCGTTGTCAACCAGAAAAGAAAAGCCTTTCCAGTCCACGCCGCTGATTTCCTTTACTTTAGAAATGATTTCCTCCATGTTCTGCGGGTCGTTCACCGATACCGTCAGCTCGTTAAAGCCCTGTATTGCGGGGCCGTTTTCGTAAGCCACCAAAGTGGCAAGGTCGGTGATGATAAGGTTTTGTATTTTATCGTAGGTTGTCACCTGATCGTTGATGCCTTCGATTTCTTTTGGAGAGAACAGGCCCACAATCTCAATCTCCACGCCTTTGTCCGTCTGGATTTTGTCACCAATTTTCAGGCCGTTTTTCTCAGCCAAATCCTTGCTGATCAGCCCCTTGTTTTTGTCGTCCGGCAGGATATGCCGCCCCTGCGTCAGCGTAAGCTGCCCGGAAGTAAACCGGGTAAGCTCCTCGCTTTTCCATGTGCTTAAAATCTTTGAGGATGCGCGAAATTCTTCCTCAATGGGGATATTGCCGGTAAATAGTTCCAGAGAGGGGAACGCCGCCAGCCCCTCCACGGTGGCGCTGCACTCCTTGATCCCCTCAATTTCCCGGATTTGCTCTACCAGCTCCGGGCTGATCTGCTGGGTGGAATACATCAGGGTTCCGCCCTCCACGCTTTCCACCTTCAAATAGGGGTTGTTTTCCGTGTAGTCAAAGCCAATGAGAAAACTCCCGCCAAGGCTTTGCCGCAGCTCCTGCTGGGCGGCTTTCGAAGCGTTCCCCAGTGCCAGAGCGGTCAATACAAAGGTTGCCATCACCAGCAAGATGACAAAAAGAAGGATACTCTTGCCCCTCTTGCGGACGATATACAGCCACGCTCGATTCATAAAGTTCATAGAATGACCTCCATTTCATATAGGATAAGTGTTGCAACGCTGACAGCATAGCACCCCAATATGGAACCAGTATGAAACGGATAAAAAAAGCCATCGCTTTATGGGAGATAAAGGGTAAAGCACATTCCCGGCGGGTTTTTGGTCGCCTCAAATTGATAGGGCATCCCAAGGGCCTTTGAAAGCGTATCTACAATATATAATCCCAGCCCATTCCCTCCATCTTTGCGATCTCTGGCAAAGTCTGGGCGGTAGAACGGCTCAAATACATGGGCCAGCTTATCCGGCGGGATGGGCGTACACTCATTTTCTATTTTTATCTGTCGGGCGTTCAATATAACGGTGATCTTGCATCCCGGCTTTGTGTAAGCGACCGCATTGGAGAGCAGGTTAGACAGGATCTTTTCAAGGCTTTTCTTTGACGTGTGGACAGGGCACTTTCCCTGTATGCTGAAAGAAAAGTCGAGTCCCTTTGCCTTCGCAATCAACTGATAGGGCTCGCAGATTGCCGGAAGACGCTCAGACAGGTCAAAGGTTTCCGCGTCCTGTTTCTCCTGTGTAAAATCCAGCCGGGAGGTATCCAAAATTTCTTTAATCATAAAGGATAGCTGCCCGGTAATCTCCTTACATTCCAACAGACAGCGATCCCGGTCTTTGTATTTTCCAATGCCTAAGATCATGTTTTCCAAAATCGCGTTCAGGGCAGTCACCGGCGTTTTCAGCTCATGGGAGGCGGCCCGCAGGAAATCAATTTTCAACCGTTCCGCCTCACGGACGTTTTGCTTTTCTTCCTCCAGATTTTCAATGGTGGAAAGCAGGCTGGCATACAGCTTATTGACGCGGGCGGCCAGCTCGCCAATCTCGTCCTTCGTATGCACCACGCAGGCTGCAGCCTTATCCAGCTTTTCCATCTTTTCCGTTGTAACCGCAATCTGCTTGATCGGCCTCGTCATGGCTCTGGAAAACAACAGGGAACACCCAGCGGAAATGATGGCGCAGCAAAGCAGGGATACCGGCAGTGCTTTTCCGATAGCGGATTTTATCAAAATACCAGTATTCACATCACTCTCAATAATGGCTCCTTCCACAAAACGGTTGGTGCTTACGGTCATTTGCGGCGCAAGCACATAGAGAAAAACATGAGCCATCACGGTGACAAACAGCATTACCAGAAAGGTGTATAAGAAGATTTTAGTAAAGAGCTTTAAATTTCTCATGGGTGTTCCTCATACTTGTAGCCAACGCCTTTTACCGTTACAATCCGGTTAAGACTCAGCTTTTTCCGTAAATTTTTAATGTAGGTATCAATCGTGCGGTCAATGATGGGGTAATCATATCCCCACAACTCGTCCAAGATCTGCGACCGTGTAAGCACCAGACCTTTATGCTCTATCAGCAATTTCAGCAGGTCGATCTCCTTTGGTGTCAGGTCAATAGGGCCGCCCGGCCCGGAAGCAGTATAGCCGCCAAAATCCACCGTAATATCGCCCATCTGAATTTGTTTCAGTTCCGGACTTTTCCCACACCGCCGCAGCAGGGCTGTCACCCGTTTTCCCAGCAAAAGCATGGAAAAGGGCTTTGTGATATAGTCGTCCGCCTGTTCATCAAAGCTGGCCGCCTGAGTAGGCTCATCGTCAAGGGCGGTAAGCATTAAGATAGGAATGTTGCTTGTTTGGCGCAATTCTTTTAATACCTCCAAACCGGTTCGCTTCGGCAGCATAATATCCAGAACCACTAAATCAACCGATTTCTCCCTTGCAATCTGCAAACCCTGTTCACCATCAAGGGCCGACAAGGTAATATGCCCTGCGGATCTCATATATTCACAGATTGCCACGTTGGTGGCAGTATCATCTTCCACAATCAATAAAACAGCCATTTTTACACCTCCTCACATTATTATACCAAAGCAATATGGAAACAGTATGAAATGCTTTGTGTCAGATTGACAGTGTACTGAACTTAATGGGAAAAAGCAAGCCTTTCATAACGGATCAATCCACACAAGGCAGACTGGCTCATGTTGACAGGAAACTGGCCCGCCTTGCTGTAAGTGAAATACTTTCCCTATTTACTATTTCTATTAGATTCAGAACTATAAATGAGTAAATACCAAATATTGCACAAAATAAAGACACCCGCTGCTGAATGATGTATCATTGAAGTACCAACAAACAACATAACTCGATATAATTTTTTCGTCATATATTTTCCCTTTCTTTGTGATTTAACCCTATCAGTAACAAAATTTGATAAGGCTATTGTAAAACCCAAATGTCCGCGAAATGTTATAGCGGACAGATTTTTTCAAAAAAATATCCACCTCTATTATAATTTGATTTGGTTAGTGATACAAGGATAGCGTTTAT
>VSNT01000031.1 GCA_009774465.1 Lachnospiraceae bacterium | reverse complement strand
GGAAGTAAGATGCCTGCAAAGAATTCAACTACAAATTCAGTGACTATCGGAGGAATCAAGCTGCTGATCGGCAATGGCGCCTCAGGCGCTGTGGGCGCGGAAACGGCGGCCAAAAGGTGGAACAGGGTATTTCTTGTAACTGATTCGGAGATTGTAAGACTTGGCCTGCATAAAAAGGTGATAGAGTCCTTAGATGAATATAAAGTGAAATATGATCTGTTCGATCAGGTTCCCAGCGATCCGCCTACGGCCATTGTGGAAAAGGGAACCCGGATTTTAAGGGAAGGAAACTTTGATGGCGTAGTTGCAATTGGTGGAGGCAGTGTGATGGACGCAGCTAAGGCAATGAACATCATGCAGTTTCACGAAGGAGGAGTTTTAGATTATGACAACAGTCCTTCTGGTGGAAAGAAGTTTAGCCGCCCCGGGCTTCCCCTGTTTTCTATTCCCACCACATCAGGAACCGGAAGTGAAGTGACACAATATGCAGTGATTACCAGTGAAAAAGAAAACAGGAAAGCGACCATTGGAGATCCCATGCTGGTAAGCAGTGAAGTATTCCTTGATCCTGAGCTGACCATCGGCCTGCCCAAAAGAATTACTGCCGCTACCGGAATAGATGCCATTGCTCATGCCATTGAAGCATATACCTCAAACCGTGTGCTGAATGTGCCGGGATCATCAGTTTTTTCTGATACATACGCATTGCAGGCAGTGAGGATGATTGGAGCAAATCTGTGTCAGGCAGTTAAGGAAGGCACTGATTTGGAGGCAAGAAAACAGGTAATGCTGGGAGCTGCTATGGCAGGATTTGTCTCACAGGCAGGTTCAGGCGGAGCACATGGCATGGGAACGCCCTTAGGCGCCCGCTATCATGTACCTCACGGGACTGCGGTGGGAATCATGCTGCCCTATGTAATGGAATTTAATGCATCCATCTGTCCGGAACGAATGAAAGAGATTGCAAAGGCGCTTGGATGTAAGGTGGAAGGAATGGAACCTGATGAAGCAGCGCTTTCTGCTTCCCAAAAGATGATGCAGTTATTAAAAGAAATTGATTTTCCAGTATTGACCGAGTATGTGAAAACAGAAGAAGAATTAAAGCTTTTGTCGGAAGATGCAGTGAAGGATAAATGCTGTATGTTGAATGCAAAAGCCTTGAGTGTGGAAGAAATACTTGCTTTGTATCAGGCAGCATGGAAGGGAGAAGCCAGAGAATGAATGAGGTTTTAACATTTTCTTTTGGAAAAACAAAAGTTTTGTCCGGTATGTATGGGTTCAGGCACGTGGCGGATTATCTGGTAAATGAAAACAGAAAAAAAGTGCTTGTTGTTACAGATAAAGGATTGTCCGGAATAGAAAGCGTGCAGGAGTTTTTTAAAAGTCTGCAGGAGGCGGGACTTGAAACGGTTCTTTATGCAGGCGTAACTGCAAATCCCAAGGACTATGAGGTGATGGAAGGGACAGCCATTTATAAAGAAAAAAACTGTGATGTGGTATTGGGAATAGGGGGCGGAAGCTCTTTAGATACTGCCAAATGCATTTCCGCTATGGTACGTCATGAAGGGGATATCATGGACTATGGCAGAAGCACTCCTAACCGGAAGTATTTTACCAATGGCCGGGAGATGCTGGTTTTGATTCCCACCACCTCAGGAACCGGAAGCGAGGTGAGTCCCCATGCGGTAATTACAAATACAAAGCTTGGACGCAAATCGGACGTGCAGGAAACCTTATTTTACTGCGACCTGATTGTACTGGATCCGGTGTTTACGCTTACCATGCCGGAAGAAATTACAAAGGACACCGGAATTGATGCGCTGACACATTTGATTGATTCTTATATGAACAAAAAAATGCTTTTACACAGCTCGCCTTTTCATGATGCAGTGGCCCTTGAGGGAATCCGGCTGATTTCTGAAAATTTAAGAGACGCTTTAATACAGGGCGAAAGAAATGAAAAAGCCCGGGAAAATATGATGTGGGCGGCAATGATGGGAGGCTTTGTTCTTGCACTGGATGCCTGCAGCATTCATGGGCTGGCGGGAATGCTTCAAAAGTACCGTCCGGAGATGACGCATGGACAGTCTGTTGGGATTATGATGCCGGCATGTATGCGGCATAACATACCTGCCTTTCCCGAACGGTTTCAGAAGATTGCAGAGGCAATGGGCGTAGATACGAAAGGAATGAAGGCACAGGAGGCGGCGGAAGCCGGCATTGCAGAGATTGAAAAACTGCTTCATGAGATTCATTTTAAGACTATGCAGGATTTCAACTTTACAGAGGAAGAAATTGAAGATTTTTACCGGGCAGGAGCGGATAACAGTTGTATGAAAAATAATCCTCTTACGCTTTCGCCAGAAGAGGTTAAGGAAATTTATTTTGAAACATTAAAAGAGCGTTGGTAAAAGCAGCGCAGAAATGAGGAAAATTATGAACTATGATTGTCTGTTTCAGCCGATAAAAATCGGAAGTCTGGAAATTAAAAACCGGTTTGTCATGCCTGCAATGGACAGTGGGACAACCACTTTGGATCATCGGTTTTCCAGGCAGTCGCATTGCTACTTTGGGGCCCGTGCTGCAGGAGGATTTGGCCTGATTATTCCAGAATATATGGCAGTTTCTCCCTACGGAATTGGAAACAGCAAAGAAGCGGCCCTGTGGGATGATTCTTATATAGAAGGGTTAAAAGAATTAACAGAGGAAGTACATAAAAACGGGGCAAAGATCTTTGCCCAGCTTCATCATTCGGGAATGATGTGTGTGGAAAAAAATACCGGAGTACAGCCGGCGGGGCCTTCCGCCATTGCAGCCACTAATTATCTGGAAAAGGTAAGGGAATACTCTAATCAGGAAGTGTATGAATTGATTGATGTTTATGCAAAGGGGGCACTTCGGGCAAAACAAAGTGGGTTTGACGGTGTGGAGATTCATGCGGCTCATCATTACCTTTTGGCCCAGTTTCTTTCAGATTTTACCAATAAACGGGTAGATGAGTTTGGAGGATCATTCACCAATCGTTTTCGAATTGTAGCCTGCATTATCAAAAGAATCAGGGAATTATGCGGAGATGACTTTCCGCAGATAATGCGCATCAGCGCAGAGGAATTTTTAGAGGGCGGCAATCATCCGGAAGATGCTTTCATTTATTGCCGCATGGCCCAGCAGGCAGGGATTGATGCAATCCATTTATCTACCGGTACCGGCATGGGAGGAAATATTGTGGCTCCTTATTATTACCAGCCGGGATTTAATGTGGAATTCAGTGAACGCCTTAAGAAAATGATACAGATACCGGTCATCACGGTGGGAAGAATCAATGATCCGGCTATGGCAGAACAGATTGTGGCATCCGGCAGGGCGGACATGGTGTCATTAGGAAGACAGTCCATCTGCGATCCGGAGTTTCCCAATAAGGTAAAAGAAGGACGGATTGACGAAATTTTCCAGTGTACCGGCTGTATGCAGAGATGCTACTATAGCAAAGGCTGTGAGGAGACGGATGTGGGAATTTCCTGTATGATGAATCCTTTCAGTGGCAAGGAGGACCGGTGGAAAATTGTGCCTGCGAAAAAGAAAAAGAAGATTGCCGTAATCGGCGCGGGGCCAGGGGGCTTAGAGGCAGCCTGGGTGCTGGCAAAAAGAGGCCATGAGGTGGAAGTTTTTGAGAAAAACAGCACTGCCGGAGGCACTTTCCGACTGGCAATGGTTCCCCCCTTTAAACAGGATTTTGGAAAAATGATTTTTACCTTTGAAACTCTCCTGAAAAAGTATGGAGGAAAGATTCATTATGATAAGGAAATATCAAAAGAGATGCTAAAGGAGCTTAAGGCAGATGAGCTGATTCTGGCTACCGGATGTGAGCCCCTAGTGCCTCCCATACCGGGACTTGATGTAAGTAAAATGAAACTTGCCAATCAGGTGCTTGGAGGAGAGGAGATTATAAGCGGCAAAAAGGTTTTGATCATTGGCGGCGGACTGGTGGGATGCGAGACCGCAGAATTTTTAAATCTTTACCACAATGAAATTACCATTATTGATATGATGCCAAAGCTGGCAAAGGATTGCGTCAGCCGGGTGCGCAGCGTGCTTTTGGAGCGGCTTGAAAGTGCAGATACTCAAATGTTCACCCAGGTTAAAGTGACGGAAATACTTCCTGATGGCGTCAGGGCGGAGCGCCTGGGAGAGGAAATAGTTCTTGACGGGTATGACGAGCTGGTTCTTGCACTGGGGGCCCGCAGCTATAATCCCTTAGAGGAGGAGGCAAAAAAATATTTTACCCGGGTACATGTGATTGGGGATGCCTTTAAGGCACGGGATGCAAAGTATGCCATATATGAAGGCGCTAAGCTTGCATTGGAATTATAAATAGACGGGAAAACTGAAAATATTCAATTGTTGAAAGGAACATGGATTAAAATGGAGGGTTATTTTCAGGACGGATTTTTGTGGGGCGGAGCGATTGCGGCAAATCAGTGCGAGGGCGCCTATCTGGAAGATGGCAAGGGATTAAGCATACAGGATGTGATGCCCTGTGGAATTGCAGGACCTAAGTCAGACAGTCCCGTGGAAAACAATAAAAAGCTTTTGGGGATTGATTTTTACCATAGATACAAGGAAGACATCAGGCTGTTTGCCCAGATGGGATTTAAGATATTGCGATTGTCCATTGCCTGGTCAAGGATTTTTCCAAAAGGAGATGAAAAGGAGCCTAATCAGGCAGGAATTGCCCATTATCATAAAGTGCTGGATGAATGCCTGAAATACGGAATTACGCCTATGGTGACGATTTCTCACTATGAAACGCCGCTGTATCTTTCCAAAAAATATAATGGCTGGGCCAACCGGAAAATGATTGGCTTTTATGAAAACTATGTGAAGGTACTGTTTCGAGAGTATGGCAGTAAGGTGAAATACTGGATTTCCTTCAATGAAATTAATTCTATTTTGGAAGAACCTTTTATGAGTGGAGCCATCTCTACGCCTAAAGCTACCCTGTCGCCGGAAGATTTGTATCAGGCAGTGCATCATGAGTTTGTGGCCAGCGCCCTGGCAGTGAAGCATCTTCATGAAATGGTTCCAGGGGCCCAAATGGGCTGTATGCTCCTTAGTATGCCGGTGTACCCATTATCGCCCAGGCCGGATGATATGATGGCAGTGCTTGAAGCGGAGCGGAAAAACTTCTTTTTTGGAGACGTGCAGGTGCGGGGCAGATATCCGGAATATATGAAGCGGTTTTTTGAGAAAAATAAGATTGCCCTTACAATTACGCCGGAGGATGAGGAAATACTGAAAAATACAGTTGATTATGTGGCGTTCAGCTATTATGTAAGTATTTGTGAAAGCGCACAGGAAAATGAGAACCGAAGGAAAAGCAATATTATCGGCGGTATTCCAAATCCTTATCTGCCGGAAAGTGAGTGGGGATGGCAGATTGATCCGACAGGGCTGCGGTATGTTTTAAATCAGTGGTATGACAGATACCAAAAGCCGTTGTTTATCGCAGAAAACGGTTTGGGCGCAGTGGACGAGCCTTTAGTGAAAGAGGATGGAACCCTTGTTATTGAGGATGATTACCGGATTGCCTATCTTAAGGCTCATCTTAAGGAAGTGGCAAAGGCAATTGATGATGGTGTCCCTGTTTTGGGATATACAGCGTGGGGATGTATTGATCTGGTAAGCGCAGGAACAGGAGAAATGAAAAAACGGTATGGCTTCATTTATGTGGATCGCCATGATGACGGAAGCGGCACCTTAAAGCGTTACCGGAAAAAAAGCTTTGACTGGTATCAAAAGGTAATTGCAACCAATGGAAAAAGTTTGTTTGAGTGTTGACGAGGATGATATATGGATGGAAGCAAGGATGACAGAAAAAAGATTTTGATTGCAGGTGAAGTGATTCTGGATATTGCTCCCGCCTTTTTGGGAGAACCGGTGAAAAGACTGGAGGAGCGGTTAATTCCAGGCAGGGCAATGCTTATGGGAAAATGCAGCGTTTACGCAGGCGCTATGGGAAATACCGCCCTTGCAGTAAAACGACTGGGAGGAAGTCCCATTTTAGCAGGACGGATAGGGGATGATTTGTTTGGCAGAGTGTTCCGGCAGCTTATGGAAGAGCAGCAGGTGGAAAGTGCTCTTTTGGTGGATGCAGAAGCAGATACGCCCTATACCATTGGATTATCTGTGCCGGGAATTGACAGGATGTTTTTGTACTATCCTGATGCGGCATGGCGTTTTGACGGGCAGGAAGTAAACGATAAGCTGCTTAAAGAGGCCTGCATTCTTCACTTTGGGTATCCTATGGCCATGAAAAGAATGTATCAGGAAGAGGGGAAGAAAACTGCCGAACTTTTAAAAAGAGGAAAGCAGCAGGGGGCGGTAACCAGCATGGATTTCTGCTTTATAGATGAGATGGAGGAGGGCCCTCATCAGGACTGGAAGGCAATTTTAAAAAATGCCGGACCATACCTTGATATTTTTGCCCCCAGTATTGAAGAGTTAATGTATTACATTGACAGGGAAAACTACAGGCGTCTTAAGGAAGGGGAAGGAGAGTTCCTTGATAAAATAGATTTTGAAAAAGACGTAGAGCCACTGGCAGATTTTCTGCTGGGGCTTGGAATAAAAATCGTGGTAATTAAATGCGGAATCAAAGGGATTTATCTTAAGACATCTTCTGCCAACGCGATCCGGCAGATTGCAGAAAGGCTTCCCATCTGTGAAAAGGAATGGACAGAACAGAGGCTGTTACAGCCGGCTTATCCGGTGAAGCAGGTGGTGTCGGCGGCAGGGGCGGGAGATGTAACGATTGCAGCTTTCCTTTTGGCACTGGAAAAAGGGTTTGGGCCTGAAATTTCTCTTAAGCTTGCGGCAAGAGCGGGGGCAAGGTGTGTAATGTCTGTTGATTCTTACAGTAATTTGGTTCCCTTGGAGGAACTGTTAAAGGAAATAGATTAAAGAGTGCCTGTTAAAGCGGGCGGATGGAGGAAGTATGGCAAGAAAGGATTATGAAGAAATCAAAGAAACATTTCAAAAATTTGTACAGGCATGGAAAACCCAAGATGCATCTTTATTGGGGGAATGCTTTGTAAAGGAGGCTGCATGCAATTTAAGTACGGTTGCAAAGTACCCCTGCGGCGGCCAGCACGGGCTTTATGGAATCAGGGATTTTGTTATGGAGGTTCCTACTCCTGACTTCTTTTATACCCAGACCTGCAACTTTGTTGCCCGCATCAACAAGGATAAAGCCTATCAGACAGCTACAGTGGTGTGCCTGGCAGGCGTGCATGAGGAAGAAAAGGTAAGAACTATGGAGTTCAGCGCCCTTTTTGCCAATGGGTGGGTACGGTGTAAAGAAGGCTGGAGAATTAGCGAAATGCGTATGGACATTACGGAATATGCAGGAGATTATCAGGAATTTATTGATAAGTGGTATTTTGAAAAGCCGGAGCTGAAATACTATTTTGGAATCCACCTTCCCTGTGTGTCGGGAGAAACAGATAATGCATGGTATCGGATTCCGGAAGAAGAGGATGTGAAAACAGATGAGGAAAAGATATTAGAGACCTTTTCCAGGTATGCCTACGGAATTGACACCTTGAATTTTGATCTGCTGCCGGAAGCCCTTTCTGATGAACTGGTGGTGAATATGGCGCCTTGGGGAGCTATGGATAAAAGAGAGTTTATGGCAACTTTAAAGTTTAAGAGAATGGCGGCAAGGTACTGGAATCATCCCGCAAGACTGGAAGATGTATCAGTGGAAGGGGATAAGGCATTTTTGCGCCTGCACCGCATGGCCGGTCATAAGCAGAGCGATCATCCGGTGATCCTTACAAAGGAGAATGTGGATACCATTCATGCCTGTGCCCGCTATGAGATTATTATGAAAAGGGAAAATGACTGCTGGAGGATTGCACGGATGGATTATTTCCTTGGGACCATTGATTTGGAGAGGCAGAGTTGAATTTGTAGTAGATAATTGCGAAGTAAAGTAAATGAATATTCAGGCAGTACTTCTGTTCAAATCCTGTTGCACCGGACATTCCGCCAGGCCAAATAAAGCAGAAGTCAGTCGGGAAATGTCCCTCCTGCCTTCTATTGTCCTGGCTGCATGGTGCATAAGGCTTTTCACAGAAGTATTGCCTGAATATTCCCACTACTTTATTTTTCGTAATTACCTGTTAAAAAACATGGAAATTGCGAAGGGAGTGAGGAATGGAATGGAGAAGAAAGGTGAAGTACTGCTGCAGGCAGATCATATGCGCAAGGAATTTGGAATTACAAAGGCAGTCAAGGATATTGATCTGACCATTTATCGGGGGGAAGTCAGAACCCTTATCGGTGAAAATGGTTCAGGTAAGTCCACTTTGTCCAATATGTTTGCAGGGGTATATATGCCTACGGATGGGAAAATGACGCTTAGGGGAGAGCCTTACAGGCCGGAAAATATTATTGATGCCCGTATGAAGGGGATCGGTCTTGTGGTTCAGGAGGTGGGAACCATTGACGGGCTGACTGTGGCGGAAAATATGTTTATGGGAAGGGAGAAGAGATTTCTTTCCTGTGGGCTGGTGAACCGCAGAAAGATGATGGAAGCGGCGGATAAGGCACTGACGGATAATGGAATTGATCATTTTCATGGGGCGGATTTGATTGATAAATTAACTTTTGAAGACCGCAAGCTGGTAGAAGTAATCATGGTGATGGAAGCAGATCCGGATATTATGATTTTTGATGAAAGTACAACAGCCCTGTCCAGGAAAGGACGCGACCTGATCTACAAGATTATGGAGATGCAGAAAAAGAAAGGAAAATCTGTTATTTTCATTTCTCATGATCTTGACGAGGTGGCTATGGTAAGCGACAGAGTGACGGTTATGCGGGACGGTGACTATATTGCAACTTTGGAAAAGGAAGAAATTACACCGGAACGGATGCGGAATCTGATGATTGGCAGGGAACTGACGGATAATTATTACCGTGCAGATTATGAGTGTACTTACGGGGATGTGATTCTGCAGGTGAAAGGGCTGACAAAAGAAGGAATGTTCGAAGATGTCTCCTTTGATATTCATGAAGGAGAAATTGTAGGAATCGGCGGCCTTACCGAGTGTGGAATGCATGAGTTATGCAAGGCGGTTTTTGGTATCTACAGTGTGGATAAGGGAGAAATTTATCATGTGGGTGCAGGCAGGAAGATTAAGAGCACGTTAGACGCCCTGGAAAGTAAAATGGGTTATTTATCCAAAAACAGAGAAGTGGAGGCAATGATGCCTTCTGCCAGTATTCGGGATAATATTATGTTAACCTGCTACGACAAGGCAAAAAAGGGAATGATCTTAAGCCCCCGGAAAGAAAAGGAAATCACCCGTCAGCAGAAGGATAAGCTTTCCATCAAATGCCGGGATATGGAGCAGTGGGGCAGAGAGCTAAGCGGCGGCAATAAGCAGAAGGTGGTAATTGCAAAATGGCTGGCAAATGATTCACAGATTCTTATCATGGATTGCCCCACAAGGGGAATTGACATTGGCGTAAAGGCGGCCATATACGAGCTTATGAGTGAACTGAAAAAGCAGAAAAAGGCAATTATCATGGTTTCGGAAGAACTGCCGGAGCTGATTGGAATGTCGGATGTGATTTATATTATGAAGGATGGAAAAATCACAGGTTCTTTTCAGCGAGATGAAATGGTAACAGAACATGATGTAATTGGGCGCATGATATAGGAGGAGAGAAGGTTGAACAGGGAAATAAAAAAGTTAAATGGGGACAAGATAAAAGAAAATCTCCCTGCTGCCGGGCTGGTGGTGGTAATTCTGCTGTTTACAGCTCTGACCGGGGGAAGAATGATTGCACCTGCCAATCTTTTGCTGATTATGAAACAATCGGCCATGCAGATTATCGCATGTGTAGGGGTAACTTTTGTGCTGGCGCATGGCAATCTGGACTTTTCCTTTGGGGCCAATATAGCGATTTCCTGTGCAGCAGGTGCCATTGTGGGGGCTAATGTTTCTTACTTATTGTTTCTTCCGGTATGCATTTTAACAGGAATCCTGTTGGAAGTATTTATGTGTTTTATCCATTTATCCTGCAAGGTGCCGGCAATTGTCGTTTCCTGGGCGCTGATGTTTTTTGATCAGGGCATTATGACTACCCTGGTGGGAAAGTTTCCCATGAAGCTGCCCGGGGAATTGGTATTTTTGGATCATACATGGTTCTACATTATTATGGCAGTTGTGGTGTGCCTGATTGGCTGGTATCTTCTGGACTACACCAAACTTGGGAAATATAACAAGGCCATTGGTTCCAACATTGTTAATGCCAGATTCAGCGGTATTCCCGTTAATAAATTCAAGTATCTTGCCTATGCGGTAAGTGGAGTATGTGTGGGAATCTGTGCAATCATCTGTATGGCAAGAGGAAGAACCGCCTCCACGCTTACAGCTTCCGGGGCAGCCATAGATGTTTTGATTGCAGTTGTTTTAGGAGGAATGTCTTTAGGCGGCGGCACCAAAACCAGAATTTCAGCAGGTATTATTGGCACATTGATGCTGGAATTTCTGACAAACGGACTTACGATGGTGGGGGCTGACAATAATTTCATTGGAATGGTAAAAGGGCTTATTTTCCTGACAGCAGTCATTATCACCTTTGACAGGAAAGCTGTTCAGGTAGTGATTTAATTAAAAGAAACTATAAAAACAAAAAAGGAGAAAAAAGAATGAAAAAAAGCAAAAAAATTTTATCTGTTGTAATGGCTGTATGCATCATGGCAGCATCTGTTATGGGATGTTCCGGAAAGACACCGGAATCCGGGCAGGCACCTGCTGATACAAGCACACAGGATGCAGCACCGGCAGAAAATGCAACTGAGGAAACCGCAGACACCACAGCAGAAGACACTACAGCAAGCACAGAAAGCTACAAGGTTGGACTGGAAATCTGGAGCACAGATGACGCTTTGGGAGGACATACAAAGCAGATTATTGAAGAGTTTGGAAAGCTTTGGAATATGGAGCTGATTGTACATACGTCAGATTATGCTTCCGAAGCACAGATTAAAAGTATTGAAGATTTTATTGCAGCGGAAGTTGACGGAATCATTGCAGTGCCCTGTGATGAGGACACCACAGTGCTGATGGCTGAAAAGTGTCAGGAAGCAGGAATTCCTCTGGTGCTGGCATACAGAAATGTAGTAGATGAAGCCAACATTGCCAAGTTAGAGGGAAATACTTCCTTTATTGCAGAAATTGAAAATGGTGATTATATGATGGGATATAATATGGTTCAGCAGATCATTGATGATGGCTATACCAAGATTGCCCTGATTGACACACCAAAGGGAAATGCAAATGATATTCGTGAAAATGGTATGCGGGATGCAATGGCAGACAACAATCTGGAATTTGTGGCGGTTTCCACTCTTTCTGACAGCTATGAAGCAATTGAAGGCACAAACCTCACAGAAAATATTTTAAATGTGTACCCTGATACGGAAATTATCGTATTATCCTGTGGCTCCAACGGAATCGTAGATGCAGCGCTGGCAAAAGTAGCTACTATGGGCATGTCTGAAACCTGTTCTATTGCAACAGTAGATGCACCGGATGCGGCAGAGGATTATATCAATGCAGGTACTTTATATTGTGTAGGCGGCCTTATTTACAACAGCGCTTACTATGGTGCGGTTATTCTGGCAAATTACTTACAGGGCAATCCACTTGCAGAGGGAAGAGTTGCATACCCTCAGGTACAGCCAATTATTTACGGTGCTGAAGATGCAGGGTTAAATCAGAAATATATGATTGATTCACTTCCCTATACAGAGGAAGAAATGAAGAATATGCTTGTTTCTGTAAATCCGGATTTTACTTTTGAGCAGCTTATGGAGGAAGGAAATACTTTCTCACTGGCAGATCTGGCAAACAAATAATTTAAAGCGAGGAAAAGTGATGAGTGATGGTTTGAAAAAGTCTTTGAGAGGAATCGGGATCGCAGTGGGAATCCCAGTTGCCGCATTTGTGATTGTAAAGCTGATAGCTCCGGATTTAGTAAGGCTGTCACAGTTTAAATCCATGCTGATTCAGGCAATTTTTCCTGCAATATTGGCATGGGGGGTTATGTGTGAATTAAAATCCGGTATCTGGGACTTTTCTGTTGGGGCAAACGTACTGATTTGTGAAATTGTTGGAGGAAATCTGGCAAAAAGCCTTGGACTGGGGGTTCCCGGTGTGATTTTCTTCAGTGCAGTGATTGGAACGCTGATTGGGTATCTGGTAGGAAAAATATTTATTATGGCAAAAATCCCTTCTATCATTGTTTCCGTGGGCGCAATGCTTCTGCTGGAAAGCCTAAGCTGTATTTTATATGAAGGAAACGGAATCAGATTTGGCCCGTCCATTTTGATTATGAGCACAGCACCCTATAATATTATTTTCGGAATCGTATGTGCAGTAATTGCCTGGCTTTTATATACCAAACGCCCTTTTGGATTTCATGTAAGACTGGTTGGAAGCAGCATCAACATTGCCCGGCAGAACGGAATTGATATTGATAAAACCAGAATAAAAATCTTTATGATGACAGGCCTGTTCTGTGGATTTTATGGGGTGATGGAGCTTGGAAGTTCTGGTGTTGTAACCTCGAAATCCAATATGGCCAGCATGGGAATTATATTTAGCGCGATTATCTGCGTGTTTATTGCCATGACAATAGAAAAATGGGTGAATCTGGTGGTGGGAATTTATGTGGGAGCTGTCGTAGCAAGTATTATCCGGCTGACGATTCTTGTAACCGGGGGCTCCAATGCATTCCAGCAGGTGATTATGGCATCTATTTTAATTATTGTATTTGCTGTGCAGAATAATCTCCCCAAACTGCTGGAAAAAAGAAGAAAAGCAGCTTCATGATTTTTGAGATAAATGTCCGCCGACGAAGGCAGAAAGAAGCAGAACATCATAAGGCGGTACAGAAGCGGCGAAAAGGCCATCGGCAGTTATGCCGGTGGCCTTTTTGCAGGATGTAACTTGAAATATGTGATTGACAAGTGATTGTAAAATGATAGAATATGATTGAAAGGCTTGAGATAAATATGAAAAAAATATTATGCGCAGGGATTATTACCTGTGATACAATGCTCCGGGGGATTTCCCATATGCCGGCGCCGGGAGATGCGGTAGGGCTCACAGGGGTAGAACTTCATGTAGGAGGCTGTGGGGGAAACTTTGCCATTGATTTGGCAAGACTTGGAATTCCGGTGATGTTAAGCGCCAGAATCGGGAAGGACCGATATGGCGATATGGTTATGGAAATCCTTAGAGAATATCAGGATTTAATCGATATGCGAAGCATCGTAAGAGATTCGGAACAGGGAACCACTTTTTCGGCAGTCTGTATTTTTGAAAACGGAGAACGTTCTATTTTATGTAATATGGGAAGCACTTTAAGGTTTTCCAGGGAAGATATTATGGAAGAATGCATCAGGGATTGTGATATCTTTTTTGTGGCAGGAAGTTTATTATTAAATGATTTTGAAAAAAACGGGGAGGCAGAGCTTTTAAAACGCCTGCAGAAGGAAGGGAAATTTACAGCTATGGATACCTGCTATGACGTGGAGGAGGTGTGGCTGCCTAAAATAAGAGATGCCATTCCTTATCTGGATTTGTTTATGCCAAGTTATAATGAAGCAGTCCGGTTAAGCGGTCTTGAAAATGTAGATGAGATTGCAGATTTTTTCCTGCAGATGGGAGCCGGAAATGTGATTTTAAAAATGGGAAGTAAAGGGGCATATATGTGCTGCAAGGATAGCCCCAGACATTACATGCCAGCTATTTTAAATGAAAATGTGGTGGACACCACCGGAGCAGGAGATTCCTTTTGCGCCGGATTTATGGCTGGGCTGGCTTTTGGCTGGGACTTTGACCGGTGCGCCATGCTGGGGAATGCAATGGGGTACTGCTGTGTGGGAAGCATGGGACCACAGGCCGGAATAAGGCCCTTAGAAGAAATGCTGCCTTTGGTGGAACAGCAGGAGAGGGCAACAGTAGGATAAAAAGAACAGGGGGATAAGAAAATGAGCGTGGTGGAGCGCTGGAGACACATTTCTAATATGGTGGAAAATGAGGATTATGTTACGGTGGAGGAGTTTTGTACCCGCCTTGGCGTTTCAGAGGCCACAATCCGGCGGGATCTGACAGCAATGGAAGGAAGAGGAATGCTGGAAAGATTTCGGGGAGGAGCCCAGAAGGTAAAAACCATCTATATGCCGGAACATAGTGCGGCAGGCATTTCCCACCGACTGATGGAACGAAGAGAAGAAAAGATGAGGATTGCCAAACGGGCGGCGGAAATGATTGAAGATGGAGATTATGTGTTTATTGACAGCTCATCCACTACCTATTTTATGATTGATTTTATTACTGCAAAAGATGTGACAATCCTTACAAACAGCATCCTGATTATGCCCAGGCTTTTGGAAAAGAACATGCGGGGATATATTACCGGAGGCTTTATTGACAAATGTTCGGAGTCTGTAATACCGGATGACTATACAGTAGCCATGCAGAGTATGAACTTTAACAAGACTTTTATCGGCACCTATGGGATCAGCGAAAAAACCGGGTATACTACTTATGGAACAGCAGAAGGAAACTTTAAAAGAAACATAATTGCCCAGTCGGAACAGACCTATGTGCTTGCGGATGTGAGCAAGTTTGACAGAAGCGCATTCTTCTCCTACGCGTCTCTGGATGCCTGCACACTGGTCACCAACGGAAGAAACAGCGTGACAGATAACATGGAGAAGGTGATCATCTGCTGACAATTCTGCATGGCTAAATTGTCAGCAGATATTATTGAAAATTTGTAAAGTGCGTTGGAATGTTTTCAGGAATTGCAAGCTACTGAAAAAAGAGAGCCGGGGAAGAACCCCGGCTCCAGATCGCCCACAGTATTGCGCCGGAAACCGACTCGTGGGAGAAGTCCTAGATAGTATATGCGGCTATAGAGATATTATTATATTTTTTGCTGCCAGTCACTGCGGAAACCGTAATAATCCATTCGGACAAAGGGATACTTTTCTGTCAATGCAATGATGGATTTCTTCATTTCATTAAATTTTTCGGCAGGAAGCAGTCGTTTCATGACGAGCAGGAAACCATAAAAATGTGCATTGTCAATATTTCCGTTGCTGTCCCTCATCAGCAGCGCCTTTTCTCTTTTGTTGAGGGAGGGCTTCTGCTCAAAAAGGCGGTTATAGATCCGGCTTCCGTGTGCACACAGATTGCGGATGATGGTCATACTGTGCATGTAGCTTCCGAGGATAGAAGCCCCCTTGTTCATAGTCAGACCAAAAGTATGAGCAACAGCATTCTTGATGGGTTGCTCAGAAATAGAGTATAAAAACGAGATGTCGGCTATGGTAAATAAATCAACGTATGCCCATAAGGGAATATCCTGCTGTAGATCATTCACAAAGTGCTTCAGATAGGCTTCATGGGGGAGACGACTCATTTTCTGCTGCTCCGCTTTGGTGATGATTTCTTTGTGTTTGATTTTGTTGGTAAAAAAATTATGGTCAAGATAGCCGACAGGACCGCAAACTTTTGTGAATTCATAAGCATATACGGATTTCATCTGCACTTCGATCATTTCAAGATATTGGAGAATGATGTGCCTGAGTTCATGGTCAAAGCGATAAATATCAACAATATTTTGAAATGCAGCAGATTTGGAAAAGACATTATTTTTACGGAGAGTCAGCGAATAGCCGCTGATTCGGTAGTAATTATTGTGCAGCAGAAAATCTTTTGCCTGGGATTCATCATTGATGGTGAGACCGCGGGAACGGAGGATTTCCAACTGTTCTTCAATTGTTTTAAAATCCTTATCTGCCATATTATTGCTCCTTATAAACAAAACGCCCTCAAGTGTGCGTGCGTTTCCACAGAGGCCTGAGGGAGATGTTAAATAAATAATACCACAAAACAGAAAAATGTCAAGGAACAGAGGTTCTGTTTTTGGGTATTTAGGGAGGTGGAAATGAGTAAAATCTCAAACCAGTCACATTTTTTGATATAATTTTGAGACTGACTTGAGACTTAAGAAGTTGATTTGTTGATGATGAGTTACCAATTATGGGAAGCAGATGCTGCGGCTGCAAATGATGCGCGGATGAGCCATGAGGAAGTTTTTGGAGGACTGCGGAGGAAGATAAATGTTCAGTAAAAAGTACAGATTGAGCTATCTGCCACTTTTTTATGAGGAGCTTGATGAAAAAGTAACTTAACTCGTGTAAAGATTAGAAGATTTTCTGACTGCTTTGCATAGACAAACTTAGAACAGCAGTGTTAGAATAAAAGAACTGATGTATATGCAAAGAGAGGATTATAATTTTGCGGAAATTGGAATATCCATTTGACAGTGACTATATTTTAAAGAAATCAAAACGCATCCGCCGGGAACTGCTTGAGGGCAGGGGCGGGGCAGGCGGAAAGCAGTTTTTAAAGAAAAAGATAGCGGTTCTTGGCGGCAGCACTACCCATGATATTATCCGTATTTTGGATTTGTTTCTTTTAGATCAGGGGATAGAGGCGGAATTTTACGAGTCCGAGTATGCCCAATACTGGCAGGATGCCATGTTTGACAATGGGGAGCTTAGAGCATTTGCGCCAGATTTGATTTATATTCATACCACCAGCCGGAACATAACCATGTATCCGGCTTTCGAGGATGGAAGAGAGCAGGTGCAGGATAAGTTAAGCCACCAGTACCGGCATTTTGAAGTAATGTGGGACAAGCTGGCGAAAGACTATCATTGTCCTGTCATTCAAAACAATTTTGAATATCCCGGATACCGCCTTATGGGAAACCGGGAAGCAGTGGATTTTCATGGAAAAATTGCATTTATAAACAAATTGAATCTGATGTTTGCAGAGTATGCGGAAAGTCATGAAAATTTTTACTTAAATGATATCAATTATGTGGCGGCTTCCTATGGGTTAGACCGGTGGGCGGATTCTTCTTACTGGCATATGTATAAGTATGCCATGAGTATGCAGGCAATTCCGGAGTTTTCTTATAATTTATGCCACATGATTAAGGCGGTATTTGGAAAAAATAAAAAGGCACTGGTGTTGGATTTGGATAATACCTTATGGGGAGGCATTGTGGGAGATGATGGACCGGAAAATCTTGAGCTTGGTCAGGAAACTCCTATGGGACAGGTTTATCAGGAATTCCAGTCTTATATTAAGGCTCACAAGGATTTGGGGATTTTACTGAACGTTAATTCCAAAAATGAGGAAGAAAATGCCATTGCAGGCCTGCAGCATCCGGATGGCGTATTAAAGCCGGAAGATTTTATCGTGATTAAGGCAAACTGGGAGCCGAAAAGCCAGAATATGGCGGAAATTGCTTCTGCGCTTAACATAGGAAAAGATGCCCTTGTCTTTGTGGATGATAATCCCAGAGAGCGGGAGATTGTAAGAACCCAGGTGCCCGAGGCAGCAGTTCCGGAAATCACCCGGGGGGAAGCGCTGGCACCGGATAAGTTTATTAAGATTTTAGATAAAAATGGTTATTTTGAGGTAATCAGCCTTTCCGAAGATGATAAAAAACGAAATGAAATGTATAAGGCAAACGCTCTTAGAAAAAGTCAGGAGGAGAGCTTTGGAGATTACAGGGAATTTTTAAAGTCTCTGGAGATGAAGGCGGTAATTGCAGGTTTTGATCCGGTGCATTTCTCAAGGATTGCCCAGCTTACCAATAAGAGCAATCAGTTTAATTTAACTACCAGACGGTTTACACAGGCGGAAATTGAAAAGATCGCAGTGGATCCCGGGTATATTACCTTATATGGAAGACTGACGGATAAGTTTGGGGATAACGGAGTGGTGTCCCTGGTGGTCGGGCGGATCGAGGGAGATATCCTGCATGTGGAGTTGTGGCTGATGAGCTGCCGGGTGCTGAAACGGGATATGGAATTTGCCATGATGGATGCACTGGTGGAAGCCGGACGGGAAAAAGGAATTTTACAGATTATGGGTTATTATTATCCTACACCCAAAAATGGTATGGTCAGGAATTTTTATGAAATTCAGGGCTTTACTAAGGTGGAAGAGGATAAAGAGGGCAATACGGTGTGGCGGTTTGATATAAAAGATGATTATGAGAAGAAGAATGGTGTGATTGTGGTTAATGAATAGGTGGTGGGAATCTTCCGGCAATATTTTCTGTTCGAATCCTATATGCCGGGCATTCCGCCAGGCCCAGAAAAGCAAAATCATGCCGGCAGGGGCCGGCATGATTTATGGTCCTGGTTTCATGGCATATCAGGGATTCTCACAGGAAATATTGCCGGAAGATTCAGCAACGTTACATTAATTAGTATGTTTGAGGCAGGTAATAGCGAAATACAAAAAATTTCATTTTTTTCTTTCGTTATTACCTGGAAAATTAAGAGAAAGAAAGGAAGGAAATGAGATGACAAGGGAAGAAGTGTATGAAACTTTAAATGAGGTGTTTCGGGATGTGTTTGATGATGAGAGTATTGAGGTAAATGATGAGACTACCTCGGATGATATTGAGGATTGGGATTCTTTGGAGCATATTAATCTGATTGCGGCAGTTGAGCAGGAATTTGGCATGAAATTTAACATGGGGCAGGTTGTCACCATGAAAAATGTGGGAGAGATGGTGGATATTATTTTAAGCCAGATTTAGGGCTTTTTTAAAAGCTCTATCATGCCAAGTTTTGCATTCATCAGGAATGCTACCGGAAGGGAGTCAATTGCAGGTGCGGGGGTGGGAAGGTCGATAGCGGTATAGCCTTCTTCCTGCAGTCTTGCAAAATCTTCCTCAAAGTGTTCCGATTCATAGCAGATGTGATAGGGGCTGTTTTTGTATTTTTTCAGAAGGCTTGCCACTACGGAGGTGTCGTCTGTGGGGGAGACCAGCTCTATGGTATAGCCGTCTTTTTCAAGAAAACAAATATTAACTTTGCGGTAGTCATCATAGGTGATATCTTGGGTTTGGGTAAACCCAAGATGTTCAAATTCCTTTACTGCCGCATTTATTTTTTTGACTAAATAGCCAATATGGTGTATTTTTAAAGTATTCATTGAAAACTCCTTACGGACTTTAAGGGAAAAGTCCGGTGTATTTATCAATTTTTAGAAAGGGTTCCGTTTATGGGAGCTACATTTACATCCTTTTATTTTTTATGCTTTTATGTGTGCCTGCTTTTTTTGTACTATCTTGTGCCAAAGAAGGCGCAGTGGTGTGTGCTTCTTTTTTCAAGTATAGCATATTATCTGCTTTCAGGAAATGGAATACTTATTTTGTATCCGATTATTTCCTGTTTGTCTGCCTATATGGGAATCCGTATTATGAGTGGAGACGGACAAAGCGGGAGAAACCGGAATCTGAGAGAGAGCAGTGGCGATCAGAAGCCAGGCGGAGAGCAGGAAAATGGAGGAAATGAAATTTCCGGCAGCAGGAGAAAAGCTACTCTTGTTATGGTTATTGTTTTGCAGATTGGCATTTTATTTCTACTAAAATATGTGAATTTTGGGATTCATACCGTAAATGGGCTTTCAAAGCTTTTTGGAGGGACAGGAGAAGTAATTACCGCTTTTCATTTTATGGTGCCGCTGGGGATTTCCTTTTATACCTTTTCTATTCTTGGATATGTGATAGATGTTTATAATGGCATTGCGGTTCCTCAGAAAAACTTTTTCAAACTGGCTTTGTATGGAATGTATTTTCCGGTCATTTTGTCGGGGCCGATTATGCGCTACCGGGAGGATGGGGAACAGTTTTTTAAGCCCCATGCTTTGGATTATAAACAGGTGACTTTTGGAATGCAGCGTATGCTGTGGGGTTTTTTTAAAACGCTGGTAATATCCGAGAGAATGAATCTGGTGGTGAATACGGTTTACGGAGATTACGGGCAGTATGGTGGAGTTTATTTATGGTTTGCAACCATTTGTTTTGCTTTTCAGCTTTATACGAACTTTTCCGGCAGCATGGATATTGTGCTTGGCATGTCTCAGACCTTTGGGCTGAAAATGCCGGAAAATTTTGAGACGCCTTATTTTTCAAAAAACATCTCCGAATATTGGAGAAGATGGCATATTACCCTTGGCGTATGGATGAAGGAGTATGTTTTTTATCCTCTGCTTCGGACAAGCGCATTTACAAAGCTGGGAAAAAATTTAAAAAAGCGTTTGGGAAAGAAAAGAGGAAAACAGCTTACCACCTTTCTTGCCATGTTTCTTTTATGGTTTACGGTGGGAATCTGGCATGGGGGAGACTGGAAGTATGTAATTGGTTCCGGCCTGCTGCACTGGTTTTATATTGTAATGGGCGAACTGCTCACGCCTTTCTTTCAGGTTTTTATGGAAAAATGTCATATCAATCCCAGGAGTAGATGGGTGGACGGTTTTAGAATAGTAAGAACCTTTTTCCTTGTGAATATCGGGTTTGTGTTCTTTCGGGCGGACAGCGCGGGAACAGCGGTCTCCATGTTAAAAAGTATGTTTACTTCTTTCCATCCGGGAGTGTTTTTTGATGGCAGTCTTTTTACGCTGGGGCTTGACTGGATAGAGATGACCATTGCAGTGGTTTCGCTGGGGATTTTATTTGCGATTTCTATTTTGCAGGAAAAAGGAATGAAAATCAGGGAAAGTATTAGTCAAAGAAAGCTGCCGGTGAGGTGGCTGATCTGGTATGCGCTTTTATTTTACACGATTCTCCTTGGATATTACGGGCCCGGATACAGCGCGGCGGAGTTTATTTATCAGGGCTTTTGAGAAAGGCATAGGAAATGAGAATTAAAAATTCCATTGTAAATTTAATATATATCTGGGGCTCGGCCCTTTTGATTGCAGTGCTCAGTTTGGTGACCAGACGTCTTTTTCTGGATTCTTTGAAAATAGATTATCTGGGATATGACGGGCTGTTTACCTCTATTTTTTCTTTTTTAACCCTTTCGGAAATGGGAATTGCAGGTATTATCACTTACCATATGTACAGCGAGATTGCAACGGACAATAAGGAGCAGATTTGCAGGCTGCTTTACATGTACAAGCTGATTTATAAGGTGGTGGGTGCTTTTGTTCTGGCAGCAGGAGTTGTAGTCAGTTTTTTTCTTCCGGTGATTTTAAAAGATAATTCGGAGAGCTGGAAGTTTATCTATACGATTTATTTTCTGCAGCTTATGGCGACTCTCTGTACGTATTTCTTTGCATACCGCAGAATCCTTTTCGTTACCTATCAGAAAATATATTTCTGCACTATGGTAGATACGATTATGACTATTATTTCTACCTGTTGCAAAATAGCGGTGCTGGTGGTTTTAAAAAATTATATTGCCTATCTGATTGTAGGGATTTTAAATAATGTGATTTCCAATTTGATCATTGCGTGGCGGTCAAAGAAAAGTTTTCCTGACATTGTGAAAACAAAGGTAACCAGGGAAGATTTTAAGAAATTAAATCTCTGGTATGATGTGAAAAACATGATGGCAACCAAAATTGCAGGTACCATTTATGGAAGCTCAGACAGCATTATTATCACAGCGGTTTTAGGAGTAGGCGCTGTTGGACTGGTCAATAATTATCAGATGATATCCTCCAAAATCCAGGAGTTTATTCTTTCAATTTTTCAGGCGCTGCAGGCCAGTATTGGAAATATGGTCTATGATAAGGATACCAAAAAGGGTATCAGTTTCTTTTATGCCCTGGATCTGGTGGGATTTTATTTAGGGTTGACAGCGGCAGTTGGAATGGTAGTTGTGGGGCAGGACTTTATTTTGTTCTGGCTGAAAAATAAGAACTTTCAGTTACCCTTTTTGTTTTTGTTCCTTCTTTCCTTAAATGTGTTTGTGTCCATCTGTAATAACCCGATGAATTATTTCAGAAACACGCTGGGGCATTTTGAAAGCGACAGAAACTATATGATTGCGGCAGCGGTGGTAAATGTTGCGTTTACCCTTCTTCTTGCAAAGCCTATGGGGGTAGCGGGAGTTATGGTGGGGACAGTGGCAGGCCATCTTTTGATTTTTATGGGAAGAACAGTAGTGGTTTATAAGCATTATACGAAAAAAACTCCGGCAGAGTATTATCTCCGCTTTGCGGTTCGGTTGTGTATTTTTGCAGGTATCTCTTTGGGAACTGCGGCTTTGGCAGGATTGATTGGCGTTGGCGGGATAGTTGGTGTTTTGCTTAAGGGAATTATCAGCGTACTGGTTTCCGGCGTTGTATTTTTAATTTACAGTTTTAAACGGGAGGAATTTCAGGTGCTTTTGTCTTATGGAAGGACAGTGGCGTTGATGGTAATGAGAAAAGGAGAATGGTTACGGGATGACACAGCAGACAAATAAGAATGTACTGATTTTGAATATAGCGGAAATTGTATACTATTTTTACTTTTTTATTATGGCCTTTGCGAAAGGAATGGGGCTGTATGACGGGATGTGGCCATATACAGCGGCATTGCTCCTTGGAGCGCTGCTGATTGTGTGCAAGCTTGTTCTTACGGAACATACGCTGGCGGAGTGGCTGTTTGCTCTTGGTATGCTGGCTCTTGGTATCCTGGTGTGGCACAATTCGGGAGAAAAGGGTGCTTTGATTTATATTTCCATGATAGTGGCAATGAAAAATGTGCCGGTGAAGCGGGTGTTTTCCCTTGGACTGGCAGTATGGGGGATTACCTTTATTGCCCAGATTATTTTAACGCTGACAGGAATCAGGGAGGATATTTTTGTAATACATGCCAAGCTGGGGCTTGGGTATATTATCCGCTGGTCTTTGGGACAGCCTCATCCTAATGTGCTGCAGATTACTGCCATGATGTTGTGTGCCTTTATTTTATACCTGGGGGACTGGAAAGGGAAAAAACTAATTTTTGCCACGCTGATTATGCTGATTGGCAATCTTTATATTTTCTTTTACTCTGTCAGCTATACAGGGCTGATTGTAGTAGTGGTTTATTTGTTTGGAAATTTATATCTTTCTTTTAGAAAGGAACTGTGCAGGCTGGAAAAGGTGCTTGTCACACTGATTTTTCCGGCATGTGCGGCATTTTCCGTGCTGGGGCCTTTAACCTTTCCGGAGAGGCTTTGGGAGCTTTGCAATAAGGTATTGAATACCCGGTTTAACATTGCCAGGGTACATTTGACAACTGATCCCATTTCCTTATTTGGGGCAAGGCCTTCCGGAGCGATTCCGGAGGGACTAAAGAATATCGACAGTTCTTATGTGTTTACACTCATGCATTATGGAATCATAGTGTTTCTTCTCCTGTGTGTGGGCTATATGGCGCTGGTTCACCACTGCATGAAAAAGAAACGTTATCAGGAGCTTGCAATTATTATCGGGCTGTCTGTGGCGGCAATTGCGGAACCGTTTTTTGTAAATCCTTCCTTTAAAAATATTTCTCTTTTGTTTATGGGGGCATTTCTTTTTGAAAAGTTTGAAGCATTTGCAGATAAAAAACCGGAACATTTTTTAAATAAAAAAATCATATTGCTTCCTGTGGGGAATAAAGAAATTATTGTTCCCCTGGAAAAAGCAGTCTGCGTGAAAAAGCAGTTTTTGCAGGTGGTAAAAAAGCAGAAAAAACTTATTATAACAGGAACAATAGGCATTGCTGTTATGGCAGGCGTCCTGTTTGCGGTTCTGGCGGATATGCCCAAATGCTATTATGCACTTCGATCTTCCACTCAGATAGAGGAAGACAGAATGTACCTGGATATTGAGCATCTTCCGGAGGACTTTGAGGGAAAAATATTAAATTATCGGGATGCGAATACGCCTATGCAGAAGGTGGAAGGAAACATTGTAACGGTGGAATATGCAAGAGGAATCGTCAGCAGCGGCCTGTGGTGTGGTTTTTTTGGAGCAGTGATTATTTCCCTGATTCTTTTTATCTTTCAAAGGCGAAGGATTGACGTTACTTATGTTAAATGATAAAGTATACAGTTGATGGAAAATGTTATGAGCCCGTGCGCAGCCGGGCGCAAATTGATTAACTAAGGCAGCGCAGAAGTGAGGAAAAAATGTCAGTTAAATTTCATAATTTTGGAGGAACGCTTGGATGGAATCTGCAAAAGAGATTTCCAAAACTCTCCTCTGAAAGCTATTTAAAACTTCAGTTTCTGACCAGAAATAAATTGCAGAAAAAGTATATTGAATTTTTCCTGGAGGGAAAAGAAATTCCAAAGCCACTGGTAGTGAATCTGGAAACGATTAACCGCTGCAACAGCACCTGTTCTTTTTGTACAGCAAATAAAAATGCGGAAAAAAGGCCTTATAAGAGAATGGAAGATGATCTTTTCTACAGCATCATTGACCAGCTTCATGACTGGGGATATAAAGGGCATCTGACTCTTTATGGAAACAATGAGCCTTTTCTGGATACCAGAATTGTAGAGTTTCATAAATATTGCAGGGAAAAACTGCCTGACAGCTTTATTTTCCTTTCCTCCAACGGACTTTTACTGACCGTGGATAAGGTAAAGGAAATTATTCCTTATGTAAACCAGCTTATCATCAATAATTACTGCAGGGATATGAAGCTGCATGAAAACGTCAGGGAAATTTATGAATATGCCAGGGCGCATCCGGAAGAATTTAAGGATGTGGAACTTTTGATTCAAATGCGGTACATGGATGCAGTGCTGACTAACCGGGCGGGAAGTGCGCCAAATAAGCAGAATACCCAGAAAATCATCAGAGAAACATGTCTGATGCCCTACACGGATATGTTCATTTTTCCGGATGGAAGAATGGGAATCTGCTGCTGCGATAACTTTGAGGCATCCACTCTGGCTGATTTGAATACAACGCCATTAAAAGATGCATGGAACAGCGAGGAATATAAGAAACTCAGACAGGCAATCAGGACAAGCCGGGGGGATTTTGATTTCTGTAAATACTGCGACTTTATTGATGCAGGACTGCGGATGGATGTGGTGGATGACACATTAAAGCACAGGGCAGCAAATCATGGGGCGAGACAGTCGCTGTTTAGAAAATAAAATATAGAAGCCGCACAATTTGACAAGTGGTAAATTGCTTATCAGGTGTGCGGCTATATTATTTTAATATGGGGATTTTGTTTTTTAATCCACTTCAGCCTCATTTTTTCTGGCGCCTTCATGGTATTCCTGCTCTGTATTAACACTCCAGATATTTGACTTGCCCTTTTCTCCGGAGAGAATATTTTTTACGGTCTCGAAGGAAGTAACCATAGAGTGGTCAATATTATTATACCGGTGTTGTCCGTTGCGCCCTACGCAGTATAAATTTTCTATGGTACTCAGGTAGGAAACAAGAGTATCAATCTCATCATAGGTATCAAAGTAAGCGGGGTATGCCTTTTTCACCTTTTCCATATGAGTGTCCATGACAATATCGGCATTGTCAATCAGTCCCAGCTTAATCATTTCCGCCACACCGATTTTGGAGAATTCTTCTTCTGTCATATTCCAGAATTCATCCCCTTCATTTACAAAATATTCCAGCCCAATCCATACGGTATGCTCTAAATCTTTTATCATATAGGGAGACCAGTTATTGTAGATCTGGAAGCGCCCCAGTTTTACATTTCGATCCTGCACATAAACCCAGCAGTCAGGGACGATGTTGCTTACGGTTTTAATTTTTGTTTTATTTTTCAGGTTGATTTTAGGAACAAGGACGCCTAAGGTCATGTAATCACGGTAGGGAAGTCCGGCGGCAATCCTGGCAGGCTCAGATGGAACATCATTCATGCCTCCCACCAGATCCTTTACAGGCATGGAGGAAATAAAGTAGTCGCCCTCCATCACATGCTCCTGTCCATCCTTTTCATAGGTAAGGGAGGTGAGGAGCCCGGTTTCATTTTTATGAATTTTAGTCACTTTGGCATTTTTGATAATGGTTCCGCCCAGTTTTTCTATTTCAGAGGCAGTCACATCCCAAAGCTGACCGGGGCCTAATTTGGGGTATTTAAATTCTTCAATCAGAGAGGTTTCCACTTTACGGTTTTTCTTTTTAAACTTTTTTTCCACAACATCCTTTAGAATTGCCATAATTGACAGTCCCTTGGTCCGCTGTGCGCCCCAGGAAGCGTCAATTTCACTTGGGTGGCGTCCCCACAGGTTTTCCGTATAATACTCAAAGAACATGGAATAGAGCTTGCGCCCGTAGCGGTTGATATAAAAATTTTCAAGGTTGTCATCCGGCTTTTTGTGCAGCAAAGAAGCAAGGTAACTAAAGCCTACTCTCATGGTGGTAAGAAAGCCGAAGTTCTTAAAGGTTTCCAACTTTAAGGAAATGGGGTAGTCGTAAAATTTGGAATCAAAATAAATACGTGATACCCGGTGCCTCGTCAGCATAACACGATCTTCCTTTTCAGGATCAGGGCCGCCTTTAGTAAGAGGCATGGGCCTGTCCAAAAGAATATCATCATAAGTAGGAGCACCCTGCATGGGAAGCATTTTATCCCACCACGCATTGACTTCGGGAATTTTGGAGAAGAAACGGTGCCCCCCCATATCCATCCGGTTTCCCTTATAATTTACAGTTTTGGAGATGCCGCCAAAACAATCACTTTCTTCAAATACAGTAACTTCAATATCTTTTGATTTTGTCAGGAGTTCATAAGCGGCAGTAAGACCAGCAGGGCCGGCTCCTATGACAAGTGCTTTTTTCATGCTGCATTTCCACCTTTCCGTATCGTGTACATTTTAATATTGTAACATAGATAAAAAAAAGTGTCTACTTTTCAAAACTGTTATGTAATACTGGTACTTGTAAAGGATTTAGTGTAAAATGAAAAGAAACGGAAAATGAATCTAAACATGGCAGGATAAAGAGGAAAAGGTAAATGAGTGTACTCAATATATTATGTCTTATTTTATGGCTGGTTGTGGTTCCCTTTTGCATGGGGCTTTTGTTTTTCCCACTGGTGGGAAAAAGCTTTCGAACGCCGGCAATGGCACTTACAGCAGGATATATTCTGCTGTTTATGCTGCTTGAGCTGATAGGAATTCCTGTTGTACTTCTGGCAGTTTATAATGGGTTTACGCTGTTTGTGCGATTGTTTACCCCATGTATTCTGCTGTGTGCGGCCGCCGGAATTCTGATTACCCTATACAGGAAAAAGCAAAGCGGCGCCTATATTTATGAAATGTCACGGGCGGCAGTAAGGCCGGATAATACCAAAAGGGAAATTTCACTGGAGGGAAAAATTGTATTTGGCCTGTTTTTGATTTTAGTGGGATTCCAGCTTTATATGGCTTTTACCCAGGCCTCTTTTGACGGGGATGATGCGTATTATGGGGCTCAGGCAGTGGCAGCTCAGCAACTGGATACTTTATATCGGGTAAACCCATATACCGGACGAAGCGCCCCTTTGGATGTGCGCCACGGGCTGGCTCTTTTTCCCATATGGGAGGCCTGGTTGGGAAGAATGAGCGGAGTACATGCAACCATTGTAAGTCATACGATAGTGCCTCTTTTATTGATTCCGCTTACGTATATTTTGTACTATCAGATTGGAAAAATCCTGCTGAGAAAAAAGAAAGATTTACTGCCCATGTTTATGGTAGTTATGGCATTGTGGCAGATGTTTGGAAATATTTCCATATACACGCCGGAAACCTTTTTCCTGACAAGAACCTGGCAGGGAAAATCCTTTGCAGGCAGTTTTGTAATTCCGGCAGTGATATGGCTCTTTTTGTGTCTGTTTGTGACCTCTGATGAATCAGATAGTTCGGACGAATTTGAGGTATTAAATGATACAGGGGAAAGAAAAACCGGGTTTTGGCTGCTTTTAGCCTGCCTGAATTTTGCAGGAGGCGCCAGCAGTTCTTTGGCTGTACTGCTGAGCTGTCTGATGAGTGCAGGATTTTCAGTACTGTTTGCCCTGAGGGAAAAACGGTTTGGCATTTTGGTGAAAGCAGGACTTTGCTGTGTGACCGGAGGCGTTTATGTGCTTTTGTATCTGCTGCTTACGCATGGAATTATCCGGCTTTAAAGAAAGGAAGCTTTGTTATGTACGGAATATTTATGGAAAGTCTGGTAATTTTTAAATTATATACGGGGCTGAAACTGCTTCTGATATTAACTGCCCTGTCCTGGGTTTATCTGCTCTTTAAGGAAAAAGATAAAAGGGTGCGTCTTCTGCTGGTTTATGCACCGATACTTATTCTGGCTTTATTTTTGTTTCCGGTAAGCAGAAAGGCGTTTGTGGCAGCAGGGCTGGACGGAGAGACCTATTACCGTGTTTTGTGGACGATTCCTATGGGAATCATTACAGCTTACGGAGCCTGCAGACTATTTGCAGCGCACAGAAGAATCGGACTGGTGATTGCCTCAGCGCTGGTTATTTTATGTGGAAGCTATGTGTATAAAAGTGAATATATTTCTAGGGCGGAAAACCTTTACCACATACCGGATACGGTAATAAAAATATGCGACAGGATTACTCCTGATCGTCCCAATGCCACAGTGACTGCGGTTATGCCGCCGGAGCTGATTCACTTTGTAAGGCAGTATGATGCGAATATCCGAATGCCTTATGGCAGAGAAATGCTGGTGGCAAGATGGGATTATTATAATGCAGTCTATGAGGCGATGGAAAAGCCGGAAGTGGTGAATATGGAAACCCTTTTAGAAGCTACCAGAGCAGATTACTGCCGGTATCTTGTTATGGCGGAAGGGAAAAGGACGGATGTGCCGCCTGAAGATGCCGGGCTTGTTTTGCTTGAGACCATTGACGGTTACAGAATTTATGAAGATCCGGTTACTGCCCAGGTAACGGAGCAGTGGCTGGAATATTACGAAAATGAGGAAGAGTAATGCTGTTTAATTCATATGAATTTGTGTTTCTTTTTTTCCCGCTGGTGCTGGTGGGATATGATATCGTGAATAAAATTGCAGTGTCTTTTCAAAATGGTATCTATTGCGGCACTATAAGAAATGGGTTTCTTTTGGCAGTCTCCATGCTTTTTTACGGATGGCTGCATCCGGAATATCTGCCGGTGCTGGTGGGCAGTATGGCTGTAAATTACGCTCTTTTTTGGCAGATGGAGCATAAAGAAAGGAAAAAACCTTATCTTGTGGCAGGGCTGTCATTTAATCTTGTTTCTCTCGCCTGCTTTAAGTATATTGGAACAGGTAGCTTTGTTCCTTTAGGGATCAGCTTTTTTACTTTTACCCAGATTGCTTTTTTAATGGAGTGCTACAGGGGAAATTTAAAGGGGGTAACCGCTCTTTCTTACGGAACTTACGTAAGTTTTTTCCCAAAGATCATTCAGGGCCCCATTGCACTGCCGGAGGAAATGCTGCCTCAGTTTACGGGGAAGATAAAGCAAATTGACTGGGAGCGTGTTTATAGAAATCTGTATTTGTTTACATTAGGGCTGTTTAAAAAGGTGCTGATTGCGGATACCCTGGGAAAAGCGGCAGATTTTGGCTATACGAATTTAGCCGCACTAAATGCAGGAGATGCACTGATTGTCATGCTTTCCTACACCCTGCAGCTTTACTTTGATTTCAGCGGATATTGTGATATGGCAATGGGAGTGGCAGGAATTCTTGGATTTGAACTGCCTCTTAATTTTAAAGCCCCCTATAAGGCTGCAAATATTATAGAATTCTGGAAGGGCTGGCACATTACCCTGACCAGATTTTTTACCAGATATCTTTACATTCCCCTTGGGGGCAGCCGAAAAGGAAGAGGCAGAACTTATGTGAACTATCTAATTGTGTTTTTTGTAAGCGGAATCTGGCATGGCGCCGGATGGCAGTTTATTGTATGGGGAATGATGCATGGAATCCTTTATGTGCTCACAAAAATGTGGATGGATGCAAAGAAAGAGAAGCCGGATGAAGGCAGGCAGTATTTGCAGGAGAGTGCTGTCGGGGCGGCAAATAAATTAAGGAGCGCAGGGCAAAAGGCCGGCCATGCGTTTAAAGTGCTGCTTACTTTTTTGTACGTAAATGCGGCATGGATTTTCTTCCGTGCTCCTTCTGTAAAGGATGCATTTGAGTTATTCAGAAGGATTTTTTCTTTTCAATTTGGAAGAATCAACTGGAATCTTGCCGGCTGTTTTAACCTGGACGAGTTCTGGTATGTGATTAAGGTTTTAAAACTGGATGGCTGGCAGTACGGGCATTATATTCTTATGGTTCTTATCTTGTCGGCGGTACTTTTTCTGGTGTTTTTCGGGGAAAATGCAGTGGATTTTGTGAAAAAGGTAAAACCCAATGCATTTTATGTTACTCTTTTGGCGGTGCTGTTTGTCTGGAGTATTCTTTCTTTTTCAGGCGTCAGTTCATT
>VSNT01000309.1 GCA_009774465.1 Lachnospiraceae bacterium | reverse complement strand
GGCCATAGGGGAGGCGTTTATTATCAATATAGTTTTTCCCTATATTTTTCTATCATTATAGCCTGTCCGACACGCTTTTACAAGTCCCCGGGACAGGCTATTTTTAATCCGGCATATTCGCCATGATCTCTTGTAAATTTTCACTATCACGAAACGCATCAGCCACTATGTATCCAAGGCACTTATCTTTCTGAACTCCATCTCTACTAAACCTTACAATTGGTCCGTTATACATCTCCGATTTTCGTAACTTCAAAATCCGCCCTTTATAAAATATTCCCCTTCGATCATAACGGTCAATACTTCTCACCCTCCAATAACTGCTAACTTCATAAAAGCCCTCATATCCCTTGATAGGTTTCCATACTTCCTCCATATCCATCGTAAACTTATCCCCCCAGACAAACTATTTTTCTCAGACTCTCATATCCTTCGGAACCACGCCCAATGGCTTAGTGTGGAGACAAATGACCTCCCAATACCCTGATCTAAAATTTACCCTAAATTGGGGCTTGAGCATGATATTATACTTATCCGGTTCCGCACACCACTCTCTATCTTCGATCATGCTGCCATACCCTTTATTGTAAACCCCGTTAATTCCAAGTCTGTCAATCAGCCGGTATCCAGCATCATCCGCCAGGATCAACTCCTCCAGGATTTGCTTACGTGCTTGAGCCACTGAAAAATCGACCACATACGGGCTTTGTATCACCGTCTTCCAAAGTACCACTCTTTTCAAATGCCGGTTCCCGTCTTTGTACTGATGCTCTGTCTCTTCTGAAACAACAACGAAATAACCAGTATGTTCTTTCTTTGGCTTCAGCTTTCTGTCAGCATTAGCCCGCTCCTTGGCAATCCGCAGCAGATTGACGTTCAGCGACCGCTGATGGGCGCTCTCTGCCCTTTCAGCAGCCAACTCGCCCTGTATCCCCTCCACAACCTGCCGGGCCTCCTCAGCGGCTTTCTGGGCCGTGTATCGCGCATCTCTCTTTACCTTCTCAAGCTCTCTCTCTGCATTGTATTTTGTTGTCCTGGCCTCTTGCTCCGCCCTTGCTTTTCCCTGAAGAATCTGGTTGAACTCCTTTAGTGTCAGTATAACATGAGTACACTCCGGATCAGTTTGACCTCCAGGGACCTCTTTGTATCCCATCACTGTTTTTCTTACAAACTCGCTTATGGCAGCTCACCTCCATCACAGGCCCCTAATATAGTTATCAGCTACAACGCTAATCCGATTATGGCCAAGGGCCTTACTACATACCAACATTGCCGACTTATCCAACTTCTTTCCGGCTTCATCCTTCCGACAGACGTATACCTCGCTCTGATAACGTCGGCCAGTCCCCCGATTCACCCTGTCAAAAGGGATCTCCTTTATATCCCTGGCATGTAATCTATAAATGGCAGTAGCATACTCAGCCCGGTATCCATGGATGTCCGCACTCTTATGAATGTGCTGCCACACCTTTTCCTCTGGCGGCGTGTTTCTAAATCGGTCGACGATCTGCTCAATATTCTGGCCTATAATGGGACTCAGACGCTCCCTGCCGCCCTTCCCGTTTCGCACAAAGGTAAAATACTCCCCTTCAAACAGGCGGGCATCCTGGAGCATTGTAAAGCGTTTTTCATCTGCCGGTGTCCGGCTCTCCGCCGGAACAGCATCCAGACGGGATATCTCCTTCTCGATCTGGCTTCTGGTAACAATGTCTTTGCCCCGCAGCTGCTCCAGTTCGCACCGGCGCAGGCCCGTCCCACGGCAGAATTTAATTAACTCGTCATTGTTCGTTTTAGAGAAATGACGATCCCTCACCCGATCACCGCGGCTCCGCTTAATGTCTTCACGATTCCGCTTGGGGGGCTTGAAATAATTCTCATCATCCGGCTGGATGCCATAAAGTTTACCCATGGCCTTTGCCTCCAGCTGCACCGTCCAGGCCGAAAGGCCCTGGTCAGCTCTTACCTGAAGCCATTCATTAACAAATTTCCTCGCACTCTTCAGTGTAGTACACTCCGGATGATGTTCCTTAATGTATTTGATAAAATACTTAGTGTGCTTCCAGTAGCTTTTATAGGTGTTATAAGAAAAAATCTTATCCTTCTCTGTGCCGGCTGCTACCGCTGCCTTTTTGCTCTCCCCAAAGGCTTGCATACCAGTCAGACGGTCATAAGCCTGTTGGTGTAGATCCTTCGAGTAAGATTTGTTTCTCCGTCCCAACTGATACGCTCCCTTCCGTCATTATATATGGAAATAGGTTATTTAATGTATATAATATATGTGTCGTATTTATTGTGTCCCAGTTAAATACAACTCGTGGTTAAAGCCAGGCCGCTTCATGACAGCTCCAATCGGAGACTCGACAATCAGCAAAGTACACTTTTTAACGTCTTATGTGTGACGGTTTTGGGAAAGATCCCTACACTTTTTATCTTGCTTATGTGTGCAGCCCTATTTATTGAGATCTACGGCAGTTAGGGTACTGTCGGCACCTAAGTAGAGGGTGCAGCTCTCCAGCCAGATTTACAGTATGACCGGCTACATTCACGGCGCTAACAGGGACACGATACGTTGTACTTACCCGCGCTTTCACAAAGATTACTCGCAACGGGGTCCATAGTGTGCTTTTCCAGTTCACAAAGGTTACTACGGCAAGCCCGCACACCACACAGGGGTATCAATCCTGAGCGGCTTCTGATTAGCAAATGCTAAACCCCCAGGCCGGAGCCGGGACGCTCTGGGCCTAATTGCTATTTACCCTCGCCCAGACGAGCAGAGGACGTAGATCTCAGCTTCCATGCCTGTATGCAGCAATCGTCATACCCGGTATGAATTAGCCAAATCCTCTAAAAATAGTATACCATAGATTACCGGGGCAGTCAAGATATTCCTATGATTACAGATATAACGGTTTACCCGTTCACGCATAGCGCAAACGGGTAAACCGTTATTTGACGTCTATACCAAAAGCACCCTCACCCAGATTCTTGTGCATCATCCGAGCGAGAGTGCTTTTATAGCAACTACGTTTGCTGTTTTATTAAATTGTCTTTTTTCCAAGGACTACTATACTAATTCATGCACAGTGTGGTTGTTAATCAACAATGGTACAAGGAAATTCAACGGATAGATTTAGCCCAGTTCACTAAAAGATGGCGCAATACGTACGCGAACGGTTGCCTCAAATGGATTACCTTTAATCGGATTGATTACAACCCATCTGCGTCCAGGATTGTTTCCATCATTGTCCGTAGTCAACTCGACAGTACCTTGTTCACCTGCAGCGATTTCCTTCGGACCATCCATAATATCACTACTACTGGCACTCCCTCGCTTAACATAGACTTGAATTGGATAGTCACCTGTGTTATCAATCCATACACGGTAAGTCGGATCTTCCTCAGTAGTATCAAAGTAGTCGGACCAAGACCTTGTTCCGTTTGAAGTGGCCGTTTGATTCAAAACGAGATGAGAGACGCGAAGGACATCAAAAATAAACGTGCCATCAATTTCCTTATCAGGAGATGCGACGTTTGAAGTCGCAGATGCGGAAGTTGCACATGCAAAAAGCATTGCTATTGCAAGTGTAAGTGAAAATATTTTTTTCATTTTGTAAGTCGCTCCCTTTCTAGTTATAGTTCAAATTTTGTTTAAGAATACAACCACACAGGCATTATATCACTACAGAAACGGGGCCTTCTTGCGCCCATGTCTGCTCATTGCTTAATAGTTTACATATCCAGATACACTAATTGTCTCGGAGGAATTATTTAACACCGCAAAAGTATAGTTTCCTCGCTCATTAACCTTGATTGTTTCGTCAAAGCTTCCGTCATCGACATTGATATAATAGAAATATCCGTCTGGTGCAAGCAGACCAAAATCTACACTTGCGGAAAAGGGAGTATATGACGCTTTAATCGTAACTGTCTCTCCTGCCTCCAGAGGAAAGCTACTGTTGGCTTTTACAATTGTTCCCCCAGGAACCTCCATGTTAAACCGACCCGTAGCACGAATAGCAACCGCTTCCACTTGAGCATCATCTCCTACAGCCATAGCGGTTGTACTAAAGCTGCTCACACAAACAAGCAAAACAGCTACTAGAGAAAAAAACTTTTTTATCTTCACGCCTTTTTCACCCCCAAACTTACCACTCTAAATCAAATACCGGACTAATTTCTAAATCAACCTCCTTCTTCTGAACATCATTTATGGAGACGAAATTATCTTCGTTTCCAACAATCGCGAATATGTAGATAGCCACTATAAAACCCAATAGCGCCAGAGCAAAGACCACCCATTTTATGAGAACTTTCCTTTTCCCTTCTCTGACTGGAACTGGCTCAGGGATGTTTCCCATCTTTTCTATGGGAGCAGTATCGTCTTCAGGTTCTCGCGCATCCTCATTAAGCAAGTAGTCAATCGAAACCCCATACAGCTCACTCAAACCCCGTAAATTTTCTGTAGAAGGTATCCCCCCTCCTGATTCCCATTTAGACACAGCTTGCCGAGACACTTTCACTGCCTCCGCCAAATCTAATTGGGTAAGCCCTTTTTCTTTTCGCAAGCGAACCAGCTTCTCATCCAACCTCATTTATTCACTCTCCAATTTTAGACAATATCCCATTGAATGTAAACCATGTACGGTTTACATTCAGGCAACGCAGCGTTGCCTCAGCCTTTTTTCTCACTATTTTTTATCTTTCTGTACTCTGCAAGCTCCTCATCATGTTCTGCCCGAAACTGCTCCATCAAGTCACCAACCACATCGCTGATACTTCTCCGCTGCACGTAGGCAATCTTCTGAATGTCCTCATACAAACTCGGCAGCACCGACAGACTAACACGCTTCTTCAGTTCCCTATCCTCTTTCGGCCGGCCCCTTTTTTCGCTGGCCGATACCGCAGCATTGTTATCAACCATACTACCAACCACAGACGATCTCCTGCGGCTCTCCCGTTCCTCCAGCTTACCCATTCTCTCATTCCTCTCTTTCGTATTTGTTCGCTATCATCATATCAGCGACAGCATTGTACTCTTTGGATATTTCGCTGCCGGGTGTCTGCTCCACCACCGCCAGACCGTCATACACTCCCTTCTTGGCCACGGCCAGTCGCTTAATCACTCCCAGGAGTTTATACTCTTTTTTTAGAGCGGACAATATCTCGTTGTCATCCCCTACTCTCTTTTCGTAAAGGGTAGCTATGACACCCAGCACCTTCAGCTCCGGATTGATAAGTTCCTGGATCTCCTGGATACTGTCCTGGAGCTGCGTCAGGCCCCGGTATGCCAGGTAGTCCGTTTTGACCGGGATAATCACCCCATCAGCACATGACAGGGCGTTGATCGTCAGGATGGAGAGCTGCGGAGGGCAGTCCACCAAGATGAAGTCATACTCCCCCCGAACCGACTTCAAGGCCCTGTCCAGAATCTTCTCCCGGCTGGCCCTGGACAGCAGCTCCATCTCCATCGGCGCCAGGTCAATAATGGACGTAACGATATGCAGTTTCTCGCTGATCCGCTCGATGCACTCGCTGACCGGCACCCCGTCCTTCTTCAGAACGTCTACAATCGTCCGTTGCACCTCCAGCGGCTCCAGCCCCACGCTGATGGTTAAGCTGGCCTGACTGTCCAGGTCTATCAGAAGTACCCGCTTCCCCTTTGCGGCCAGGGCAACGCCCAGATTATGCGTTGTCGTGGTCTTAGCCACGCCACCCTTCTGATTCGCTATTGCTATGACTTTCAACTATTTCACTCCTTTTTATTTAATCGATATAATATGCACTCAATATTTAATATACATAAACTATATCATATATTTATGTGATTGTCAAAATAAAACTGTGCCGCCTTTATCTGGCAGCACAGTTTATATTTATATTATATCAGTTATTTCTGTTATATATCTTAATTATATTATATAGCCTAAACCTTTACAAACAGGCCAATCGGACAGACATCATCAAAACCAGGTGTAGAGATGTACCAGCAGCCAGGGCCGGTCGGCTCCCAGCTCACCTCCAGGGTAATGTCGTGCCACCCATCCGGGAACAGGGCGGTGAACCCCTTCCCAGCATGGATGCCCCGCCCCTCCAGGAGTAGCCGGGGGTGCGGATCGGCGTCTGCCGGGTCTGGTAACTGAAGCTGAGCAATCCTATCATCAAACATACTTATCATTCCTTTCTCAATG
>VSNT01000308.1 GCA_009774465.1 Lachnospiraceae bacterium | reverse complement strand
CCCTCTTTGCGGATAAACTGACTCCCTACGATCCCTATCTGCAAAATTACGACATCTCCTTCCAGCCCCCCAGCACGGAACACTGGATGGGGACGGACCGCTATGGGCGGGACCTGTTTTCCCGTGTCCTGGTGGGCGGACAGGCGAGTATCTTCTCCACCCTGGCGCTGGTGGCGATTATCTCGGTGTTTGGTACCGTGGTGGGCGTTGGGTGCGGATATTTCGGCGGGAAGCTGGATGCCGTTGTCATGCGGATTTCCGATGTGTGTCTGGCGTTCCCAGGTCTGGTGTTTGCCCTGGCTATAGCGGCGCTGCTGAATGGAGGGATTGTGAACGCGGTCATTGCACTGGCGGTGATCAGCTGGCCCAAATACTCCAGAGTCGCCCGCAGCCAGACCCTGGCGCAGAAAAACAGCTCCTATGTCCACGCCGCGCTGCTGGCGGGCGATACGCCCATACAGGTCATCTCCCGCCACGTTCTGCCCAACATCCTGGGGCCGATCCTGGTAACGGCAATGCTGGACATTGGAACCATGATGATGGAGTTGGCGGGACTGTCCTTCCTGAACCTGGGCGCGCAGCCGCCCACGGCGGAGTGGGGCAATATGATGAGTTCCGGCAGGAGTATGCTGCAAATCTATCCCTGGATTGTTCTCTCCCCCGGTCTCGCAATCTTTATCACGGTAGTGATTTTCAATCTGTTGGGGGACACTGTGCGTGACTACATGGACCCCAAAAACAGCCGGTCCAGATAGAGACTGGCCGCAACAACAGAAATGGCAGGGTGATTCCTGCAAAAAAGAAAGGACGGCAGTGATATGAAAAAATTCTTTGTAATCCTGTTGAGCGTTTGTATGGCAATTGGCCTTTTGGCCGGCTGCGGCGGCTCTGACAGCAATCCCTCGGACGCCAGCGGCAGCAAGAAAACCTTCGTCTTTGGCGATACCACCTTCAACGCGGAAAACGAGGAGCCCAATGTAAACCCCCACTACGCCTATGCCGGTTGGGCCTGTATACGGTACGGCGTGGGAGAGACGCTGTTCAAGATCAATGACAGCATGGAACTGGAGCCCTGGATTGCAGCCTCCTATGAGCTGGAGGATGAACTGACATGGAAGATCACGCTGAAAGACAACGTCTGTTTCTCAAACGGCAAGGTCTGCGATGCCGCCGCTGTCAAAGCCTGCATGGAGCATCTGGTCGAGGTCCACGACCGCGCCAGGGGTGATTTAATGATTGATACAATAGAAAGCGATGGCTTGTCCCTTACCATTAAGACCTCTGTCCCCGCTCCTTCGCTGCTGAACTATCTGTCCGAACCATACGGCTGCATCATTGACATGGAGGCGGGCATCACCGAGGACGGCATTGTAGTGGGGACCGGTCCCTATGTGCCGGTGGAGCTGCAAACAGACGACCACTTAAATCTGGTAAAGAACGAGAACTACTGGGACGGCGAGGTGAAGATTGATGAGATCACAGTCCGCACGATCTCCGATGGCGACACCCTGGCGCTGGCCCTCCAGTCCGGCGAGATCGACGCCGCCTACGGCATGGCCTATGCCAGCTATCCGCTGTTTGAAAATGACAACTATACGTTTTCCAGCACACAGACCAGCCGCTCCTTCTACTGCCAGATGAACTACACCTCCCCTGTGATTCAGGACGAAGCAGTCCGCAGAGCCGTGGCAATGGGCATCGACAAGGAGGGATTTGTCAATACCCTGCTCAGCGGCTACGGCTATGTAGGAACCGGCGCGTTTCCGGATACGGTCGCCTTCGGCGGTGCGAGCCTCACCGCTGAAACCTATGATCCCGAAGGGGCCAAGGCTGTGCTGGAGGCTGCCGGCTGGATGGACTCCGATGGCGACGGCATCCGGGAAAAGGACGGGCAGAAATTGGTCATCCGCTGGCTGAGTTACCCCAGCCGTCAGGAACTGCCTCTGCTGGCGGAATCCGCCCAGGCCACTCTGAAGGATATCGGTATCCAACTGGACCTGAATGTGACCGCCGACCACAACTCGATTGTCAAGGACCAGTCCGCCTGGGACATCTATGTGGGCGCTAACGTCAACAGCGGCCTGGGCGACCCCACCAACTTCTTCTCCACCCACTGCCTGGACGCGTCCACCAAGAACCGGGGCAGCTATCACAGCGACCGGCTGGAGGAGCTGGCGGCTGCTCTGAACAGCACCTTTGACAGCAACGAACGAGCTCGGATCGCCATTGAGATGCAGCAGACGCTGCTGGACGACAACGCCTTTGTATTCTGCTCCTTCCTGCGTATGAGCATGATCTCCAAGGCCAGCGTCACCGGCCTGACGGCCCATCCCTGCGACTTTTATGAGCTGACGGGGGGGTTTGTGATAAAAAACTTTTTTTTGGGTTTAAAAAAAAAGGTTTGTTTTG
>VSNT01000307.1 GCA_009774465.1 Lachnospiraceae bacterium | reverse complement strand
TTTGAACGGGTGCAGGAACTTCTGAAACGTGACACCCGGACGGCCCCTAAAAAGCGGGAGCTCCATTTATTCAGCGGTTTTCTGAGGTGCGCTGACTGCGGCAAGGCTGTGACCCGGAGCCAGAGCGGGAAGAATGTTTATTATTCCTGCTCCACTTACAAGAAACGCTCCCGGACAGCCTGCACCATGCACTCTATCAAACACAACCGTCTGGAGGCCGCTGTTCTGTTCGCTATCCAGTATCAAGTGAGTACCGCCGTTTCCTATTCGGAAATAGTAGCCCGTATCAATGCGGCCCCGCTGAAAAAAAGTCAATCCCACCGCCTTAACGACCAGATAGCCGCAAAGGAAAAGGAATTGACGAAAATCACCCGCTACAAGCAGTCACTGTATCAAGACTGGAAAGACGGGGAAATCACCCAGCAGGAATACCGGGAAATGAAAGCCGATTATGAACGGCAGGCCGCTGGGCTCTCGGATTTGCTGGCCCGGCTGACGGCTGAACGGAAAGAGCTCTCAAACGGCGTTGACCAGCAGCATCCCGCGCTGGTAGCCTTTGCGAAATATCAGAACATCGAAAAGCTGACCCGCGAAATCCTGATTGAATTGGTAGACCATATCAAGATTTACGAAAACGGCAATATCAGCGTTCATTTTAAGTTTGCGGACGAGTTCCGCCGGATTGCCGAGTACATTGAAATCAATACCACTGACACCGCCGAGGCGGGCTGACCCCCGCCAAAGCATAAAATCCTTTTGACAGTGTGTTTTCCTAATAAAACGCAATCTTATGAGCACCAGACCTTGAAGGATATGCAGGCCCCAGCAGCGGGCTGGATCAAGGATATCATACTGAGAAGCGATGGTATCTATGGCGCTGTGGACTGGACGGAGCGGGCAGTAGAATATTTGAAAAATAAGGAGTACCGCTACCTGTCCCCGGTTGTCCTGACCCAGGGGAAGGAGCGGCGGGTGGTTGCGCTCCACTCCGCCGCCCTCACCAACACCCCCGCCATTGACGCCATGACACCCGTTGCCTGTAGCGAGAAACCCAGCGAGGGTGAGAGCGGCGCGGATCAGAGTGAGGCGGACAGCAGCGGCAGGGGTATGGAGGCACTGGCGGAGCTGTTACAGCTTGATCCGTCTGCCACCATGGAAGATATCTATCAGGCCATCGCCGCACTGCTGGAAGGGCGGGAAGCCCTGAAACTCAAAGCAGAGGCTTGCCAATTCGAGGTTGCCCGGATGAAAGCGGACGGCGTGGTACTAGAAGCGCTGAAAGAAGGGAAGGTGCTGCCCTTCCAGCGTGATTGGGCGGTCCAATCCGCTATAAATGATCTGGATAGCTTCACGCTTTGGCTTAAGACTGCTCCCCAGGTTGTGCCCATGGGTGAGGTTTGTGCCGAGAGGCTTCCCCAGATGCCGCACCATCGTTCCAGGGCGCATGAGTTGATGGGGCTGTCTGCTGAGGATGTCGCAAAGTATGGGAATATCTAAGGGAGGGCTTGACTATGGATTTTGAGAAAATCGGCGGACATAATGCCGCCGTCCGGGGGTATATCCTCCGTATGCTGGTAAAGGGCTATCACAACGCTTTGGCCGTCCACCGCATCTCTAACAGCCTCGTCCAGGATGGGCTGGTGTCCGATCCGGATATTTGGGAGCCGTTGAAGTACCTCTATGATATGGGCTTCATTGAGTTCACCAACAAGAAAATTACCCCGGACACCGCCTATAGGCAAGACGGCGTGGCGCGGCTGACCACGAAGGGTGTCCACTTCATTGAGGGCGGCGGCGACCCGAAATCGGGGATTGATCTGTGATGGGGAAGGCTAGGAAACCGCGCTCGGACGCAAAGATATACCAGCTCCCCAGAGCTGTCTTGGATGGTGTCAACGAGCGGTTGGTGAATTACAATATGAGCTATGCGGATATCGTTGCATGGCTTGCAGAACAAGGCTACAAAGTCAGCCAGTCATCCCTATCCCGCTACGCCTTCAAGGTGTTTGAATCGGCACAGCGTGTCGCCGATGACCTGGAAAAGACAAAGTACATCATTGATGTTATCGGCAGAAACCCCGACCTGGACACCACCGAGGCTACCAGCGCCATTCTTAAAAGCGGGCTGTTGCAGAAGATTTCATCCGCTGAGGAAGAATTCAACAATATGCCTATTGAAAAGGCGGGGCGGCTGTTCGTCCAGTTGGCCAAGGCTGAGGCTGACCGCAAAAGGACGGACTACGCCACCAAACGAAAAGCGCAACTTGCCTTTGACCAGATGGAGGCGGACTTGCTGGCCCAGGTTCGACAGTACCCGGATTTGGCCGCACAGTTGAGGGACGTGCTCAATCAGGCCCGTACCCGAATAGCCAGTGCAGACCTTGAATAAAGCACAGCAGCGGCCCATCTCCATAAATGAAGGAGGTGGCCGCTGTGCATACTTATTCGATTTGCTTTCAGTTATTCCCATTTAAACATCGTTTAATTGCAGATAAAACCGTGTCTTTCAAGATTCTTCAATTACGTTTTGCGTGTCTCCCCACATCTATGCGCGGCCATGGAGTCCATCCCCCTGCCGGAGAGCGGCGTGGCCTATGAGCCCTCCATCGCTTCCCTGGAGCTGAACGCCATCTTCGGCCAGCTCCAGAACAACGCCTACGGCGGGATGCCGGTGCAGATCGGAATGTGCTGGGGCCGGAATACCAAGCTCAACTGCCTGGAGTACCACCGGGATAGCGAGTTCAACATCGGCACCGGCGACTTCATCCTCCTGCTGGCCAAGCAGGACGAGATTGTGGATGGCCAGCTGGACACCGCCCATATCAGAGCGTTTCGTGTCCCCGCCGGTGTGGCGGTGGAGATTTATGCCACCACGCTACACTACGCCCCCTGCCATGTGAGCGAGGCCGAGGGCTTTCGGGTGGCGGTGGTGCTACCCAAGGGAACC
>VSNT01000306.1 GCA_009774465.1 Lachnospiraceae bacterium | reverse complement strand
GGGCCTTGACCGCCTTTGTAGTGACAATGGCCGCTTTCCTGGACAGACCGGCGGCGGTTTTGGCCGTCTGCTTTGTCCGCTGAAATATGTTCCTCTGGGCCTCCCTCTGCGCCTTGCGCTTGGCGTGTTCCATAATCGTTTTTGCGGCGTGTTTTTTCCCTATAGGCGCAGAGGTATTTACCGGAGCTGCCACATTTTTTAGAGCTTGTCCCACAGGCTGCCGGGGCCGAGGGGTAAATGATCCGTCGTGGGGCTTCTCTTTCAGAACGGAGGAGCGCCGGGGGCGCTCCTTGATGGATGGATTGATAGATTGATTTTGGGGAGAGAGGTTATCTTTTGAAGCTGTGGAGTTTCTGACGGGAAGGGACTGTTTGTTGTAGTGAGTAGAAACGGGCTGTCCGCTGCTGGCTGGTGGGGTGCTTGACCGATCCGGGTGTCTGACCTGCTCCCACCGTGGGCTCATGGACTGTTGCAACATACGGTCCCCTGGCGATGGAATAGGCGGAGTTACTGGAGCCTCCGCAATTTGTCCCTTGGCCGCTGTGCTGGGTATCTTGGCCCCCGTCTGCCTGACTGGTGTATCTGCTGGCCGTACATTGGATGTGAGTGGGGCGGTGGCCGTCCGCTCCTTGGACGCTGGGGGATGTGACAGCGTATCCGCTGGACGCACTTTTGGCCCGGTCGAGCTGCGTGGGTGGTCGTCTGGCCGCACCCTGGGCGCTGGCGGTCTGTCCAGTGGCGCTGGTGCTTGCCTGGGTGTGGAGCCGGGCGCAACGGAGGACGGTGACGGCTCAGAGGATACCGCGCCTGTCTCCGGTGTAGCTGGGGCATGTTGCCCCGGTACCCCTGGGGCCTGAGTATCCGATTTTTGGGGCTGATTCTGCCGTTCCTTTATTTTCTGCCGCTCTTTTTTTGCTTTTGTAACAGCCCTGGAAACGCCCTGTTTTATCTGATGACCACCCTCATGGACAGCGGCCCCGGTGGTCTGCTCCACCTGATCGACCGCCTCGGTGGTGGCACTGCTGTCACGGGGCTGCTCAGTGACGGAGCCACTACTCCGTTTCTGCTGGGCCAGTTCCTTTTTCAGCTTGGCCGTCATAATTCGGCGGGCCCTCTGCTGGATTTGCTTGCCGTTTTTGCGCTTGCCCAGATTTTTTATTTTGTCGCTGCTGCTGCGTTCCTTAATTTTAGTTATAGTCTCGCCTCCTAAAAAATAGTGGGCGCACTCCGCCGTGGAGTGCGCCCTATGTGATTCACGTCTCACGGTGGGATTTCATTCCCCAGGGGTAGTGGACATGAGCTTATACAGCTCTGTATCCTTGGGAATGGTGTTGGAGAAGGGCACCAGGGAGCCGCCGATCCTCAGAAGGCCGTGGCCCGCCTCGGCGTTGGTGATGTAGCCCATCTGTGTGTCGGAGATATGCAGCAGCTTTGCCAGCTCCGCCCGGTCGGTGGCCGCCTGATTGAACAGCAGTAAAAATTCCGAGTTGGCCAGCATGAGCCGGGCCGTCTCGGATTTCAAGCACTCTTCGATATTCTGTGTGGCGGCGGTCATAGGGGCGGCGTACTTCCGAAAGCGTTTCCACGCCCGGTAGAGAAATTCCCCGGAGTAGTGATATTTGAAGTACAGATAGCACTCGTCCAGGAATACCCAGGTGTACTTTCCCCGCTTGCGGTTTTCCATGACACGGTTCTGGATGGCCTCCAGTGTGACCACCAGGGCGGTGGGCCGAAGCTGCTCCCCCATCTCATAGAGGTCCAGGACCACGATCCGGTTGTCCATGTTTACGTTGCCGGGGTGGGCGAATACGTTCAAGCTGCCCTCAGTGATCAGCTCGGCAACCAGGGCGATTTCCCGGGCCTCCGGGTCCACCTGCCGCATGACCTCATTCCTCCAATCGGTCAACAGGGGCATGGGGGCTTTGCCCCGGCTGCTGAAATAATTCTGGTAGACGTTGGAGGTACAGCGGTCAATGATGGACTTGTGGCCGCCGGTCAGCCGCCCCACGCCCATCTGCTGCTCCAAAATGCTGGTGATGATCTCCGACTTCATGGCAACGGGGTCGTCCCCGTCTCCATAGTCCTCGGTTATCTCCAGAGGGTTAATATGGTGCTTGCTGTTGGGGGAGATTTCAATGACCTCCCCGCCCAAGGCACGGGCCAGAGGGCCGTACTCCCGTTCGGCGTCAATGATAATGATGTCGTCATTGGTGGCGAGGGCCACATTTTCAATGGTGGACTTCATTGCCATAGACTTACCGGAGCCGGACACGCCCAGGTAAAAAGCGTGGGGAGAAATGAGCCGTTTGCGGTCACAAATCAACAGATTTTTGGAAATGGCGTTGATTCCGTAGGGCAGGCCGCCGGGGTCTTGAATCTCCTGGACACGGAAGGGCATAAGAACGGCTGTGCTCTCGGTGGTCAGCGTCCGTAAAGACTTTACCCGGCGCAGACCGTAGGGCAGGACGGTATTCAAGCCGTCCTCCTGCTGGTATCGCAGGACGGAGAACTGGCAGAGGTGTTCCCGGCCTATGGACAACAGGGTCTCGGTGTCGGCGTCCAGCTGCTCCACGCTGTCTGCGATATGCACCAGCGTGACCACGGCGAACATCATCCGCTGGTCCCGTTCCGTAAGGTCGGACAGAAATTCTTTTGCCTCCCCCCGGAGCTGTTCCAGCTCATAGGGCACAGTGGCGGTAAAATTGTTCTTGTCGTTCTGCCGCTGCTGCCAGCGGGTGATGTCTGTCTCAATTCCCAGGATACGTCCCTGGATTTCCTTCACGGCCTCGTCGGTGGGGATAGGCAGGATGTCAATGGACAGCATGAGATTACGGGAGAAGTCGGACAGGTCGGCGATCATGCTGTCCTTGATGTAGCTGGCAAAATCCTTGAGGAACAGCACCCGGCCCACCTTGTCCCCCATCTCAAAGTACCCGGCTCGAAACCTCATCCCGTCCGGGCAGATCAGGTCCCGGAAGTCCAGGCCATGGCGGATGGCGGCGGTCTGGTCGAAGGTGAAATACTGTTCCTCGCCGGGACGGAAAAAGTCATGGAGGATACGGAGCCGGTCGTGGTTGGAGACAGGCCGGGCCCCGCTGTCCAGCCGCCCGAAGCTCTTGGAGAGGTTGGCGTCCACCCTACGGAAGTAGGCCCGTGTCTCGTCGATCCCCCGCTGAGGGATGGACAGGGTGATATACTTCTCCTGGACCAGATTGTTGCTCTCGGCGGCCCGCTGGGTGAGGATTTGGTTGGATTCCCGGCGGTATTTGTCCAGGCCGTCCCCCCGCTCTTTCATCAGGATGGTGCGCTCAAAGTCCACGGGATTGAGGCGGCGGTTGATAATGGTGATCTTGGCGGCGGCGTCCGTGGGCAGGCTGTTCAGCACTCCACCGTAGGACAGGAAGATCCCCCGGCGGTCCTCCTCGGACGCTGCGGCATAGTTCACATCGGTAAACTGCCACGTCCTACTGTGCTTGCGGCCCACTAACCAGGTGCCGTCCTCATAGACGCACTTGATGGGGATGGACTGCTGGACGCTGCGGGGTATCTTGAATTTGTCCCGCTCGCTCTTATTGGCGGCAATCAGGGCTTTAATCAAAGTCGATCCCCTCCTTTCTGCCCAGCATATTGTAGTAGAAGTTTTCGGAGACAAAGCGCCGACCTCCAGCGCATAGAGCCTCCGATTTGATGAAGGCCCAGGCAAACTGCTCCAGGGTCAGGCCGTTGTAGCTGAAGAAGCCCGCTACGGCCATAGGCGCGGCGGCCAGGACGCACAGCCAGCTGGCGTTTTCCTTGCCAATGGCCGGGCCTAACAGCAGATAGACGGCGACGGCAATCCCCACGGCAATCACGGCGCAGAAGAATTGCCGGGTGGACAGGCCGAAAAAAATGCTTTCTTTGTGCTGGCGGACTTCTTTAGGAATCTTGATTTCCATGTTGTCACATTACCTCCTTTGTGGTATGATTCTTACAATTTCAATATTGTGAGGTGTTTGTATGGAACTGTTTCTTTCCCTTTTGGAACAGATACCCACTGCGTTCAAAGAGCAATACCATGAAGTAATTAGGGCCTGCTTCGTAACCTCAAACAGCTTGGAAGACAAGCAATATGGGTTGAAATATGGTAGAATAGGTGCAAGGGAATTGGGAAAAAGCAAGGAAAAAGCGTGCACTTATAGGGGGCGGAGTGGATGTATAAGGACAACAGTCAGCTTCGGATGGAAGATTTCATCTTTCCATATGGGAAACTGGACCCAGAAAACGATTGGGTGAAACTGGCGGCGCTGGTTCCGTGGGAGATAGCGGAGGAACGGTATGCAGCGCGATTCGTGAACAATGGTCACCCGGCCCATCCGGCACGGATGGCATTAGGGGCGCTGCTGATTCAGCGGCGGCTGAAATGCAGCGACCAGTGGCTGGTGAAACATGTCGGAGAAAACCCGTATCTGCAATATTTCATCGGCATGAAGGAGTACGGGCCGTGTCCATTCGGGGCGTCCACGCTGGTGGCGTTCCGGAAACGGTTCAGCGAGGAGGACCTGGCAGCAATTCTGGAGGCGTCTGTCCCAAAAGCGGAGACAGGGAAACAGGATGACTCGGATGACGGGAACGATCCGCCTAACAGCGGGACACTGATTCTGGACGCCACATGCTGCCCCGCGGACATCGCCTATCCTCAGGACATCGATTTACTCAACCAAGTGCGGGAGAAAGCGGAGAAAACGGTGGACGAGCTGTGTAAAGCGGCAGGACAGAAGAAGCCCCGGATGTACCGCAAGCGCGCCCGGAAGGACTATCTCCGTCTGTCCAAAAGCAAGAAGCGCAGTGGGAAAGCAATCCGTTCCGCGATACGCAAACAGCTGCAATACATCCGCCGGGATATCAGGTACATAGCTGAATTGGTTCAAAAAGGTGTAAAATTGTCTTCAAAGCAGGCGGACCGCCTGAATATCATGACTACTGTCTACGAGCAGCAGCGCCTCATGTTTGAATCCGGGACCCACAGCATTCCCCGGCGCATCGTCAGTCTGGCCCAGCCCTGGGTCCGGCCCATCGTTCGGGGAAAAGCCCACGCCAATACCGAGTTTGGCTCAAAACTGCATATCAGTCTGGTGGATGGCTATGCCAGGATCGAACGGCTGGACTTCGAGCCCTTCAACGAATCGGAAGACCTCTGGCGGGCGGTGGCTCGGTACCGGGAGCGCTATGGCTGTTACCCGGAACGTATCCTGGCGGACAAAATCTACCGCAGCCGCCAGACACTGGCTTTTTGCAAAGAGCATGGTATTCGTCTGTCCGGTCCGGCCCTGGGAAAGCCGCCAAAAGCTCCCGGCCTGTCCCGCCTAGCGAAGAAATTGGAATATCAGGACAACTGCGACCGCAATACTGTGGAGGGTGTTTTCGGGACGGTCAAGACCGTTTACGGCCTGGACCGCGTCATGGCACACCTACAGGAAACCGCTGTCTGTATGATTGGCGTTGCCCTGCTGCTCTCGAACCTTTCCAGGTCGCTGAGGGTCTCTCTCGCTCTGCTTTGTCTCTTATTTCTGCTTTATTGTTTGCCGAAGTTGCGGAGCAGGCCCTAATTAGGGCCTGCTTCGTAACCTCAAACCGCTTGAAAGACAAGCAATATGGGTTGAAATATGGTAGAATAGGTGCAAGGGAATTGGGGAAAGGCAAGGAAAAAGCTTGCAGTTATGGGGGCGGAGCGGATGTATAAAGACAACAGCCAGATGCGGATTGAGGACTTTGTGTTCCCGTATGGGAAACTGGACCCGGAAAACGATTGGGTAAAACTGGCGGCGCTGGTTCCGTGGGAAGTGGCGGAGGAACGGTATGCAGCCCGCTTCGTGAACAATGGACACCCGGCGCATCCGGCACGGATGGCATTGGGGGCGCTGCTGATCCAGCGGCGGCTGAAATGCAGCGACCAGTGGCTGGTGAAACATGTCGGAGAAAACCCGTATCTGCAATATTTCATCGGCATGAAGGAGTACGGGCCGTGTCCATTCGGGGCGTCCACGCTGGTGGCGTTCCGGAAACGGTTCAGCGAGGAGGACCTGGCAGCAATTCTGGAGGCGTCTGTCCCAAAAGCGGAGACAGGGAAACAGGATGACTCGGATGACGGGAACGATCCGCCTAACAGCGGGACACTGATTCTGGACGCCACATGCTGCCCCGCGGACATCGCCTATCCTCAGGACATCGATTTACTCAACCAAGTGCGGGAGAAAGCGGAGAAAACGGTGGACGAGCTGTGTAAAGCGGCAGGACAGAAGAAGCCCCGGATGTACCGCAAGCGCGCCCGGAAGGACTATCTCCGTCTGTCCAAAAGCAAGAAGCGCAGTGGGAAAGCAATCCGTTCCGCGATACGCAAACAGCTGCAATACATCCGCCGGGATATCAGGTACATAGCTGAATTGGTTCAAAAAGGTGTAAAATTGTCTTCAAAGCAGGCGGACCGCCTGAATATCATGACTACTGTCTACGAGCAGCAGCGCCTCATGTTTGAATCCGGGACCCACAGCATTCCCCGGCGCATCGTCAGTCTGGCCCAGCCCTGGGTCCGGCCCATCGTTCGGGGAAAAGCCCACGCCAATACCGAGTTTGGCTCAAAACTGCATATCAGTCTGGTGGATGGCTATGCCAGGATCGAACGGCTGGACTTCGAGCCCTTCAACGAATCGGAAGACCTCTGGCGGGCGGTGGCTCGGTACCGGGAGCGCTATGGCTGTTACCCGGAACGTATCCTGGCGGACAAAATCTACCGCAGCCGCCAGACACTGGCTTTTTGCAAAGAGCATGGTATTCGTCTGTCCGGTCCGGCCCTGGGAAAGCCGCCAAAAGCTCCCGGCCTGTCCCGCCTAGCGAAGAAATTGGAATATCAGGACAACTGCGACCGCAATACTGTGGAGGGTGTTTTCGGGACGGTCAAGACCGCTTACGGTCTGGACCGCGTCATGGCACGCCTGCAGGAAACTGCTATCTGTGTGATTGGCGTTGCACTGCTGCTCTCAAACCTTTCCTTATCCCTGAGGGCCGCTCTCGCTCTGTTTTGCCTTATGCTTCTGCTGTTTGTCTTGCCGAGGTTGCGGAGCAGAGCCTAATTATTGTCATACTATTCATTGGGTTAATTGCTTTTTTCGCACACAAATACAGAAAGTGGAGGTGGCCCAATGTAATTTCAATAGCGCATCTGAAAAAAGAGCAACTTCAGTGCATGATTGGATGCTCCCGTCGTATGCGGCGAGTTTCAATTATCCTTCCTATTGCAACATATATCATAACTATTTACTTTTTTCGGGACGATAATCCCACTCTCCGAACATTGTCCAGGATGTATCTCATTCTTGCAGTCCCCTTCCTGCTATTAACAATTTTTCAGCAATATCAAAAAACTATAACAAGCATTTCGCCCTTTAGGAGATTTGTCTTGTTGCTTCCGGGCATTTTGACTAACATAGCTGCATGTCTCGTGTGGGTAGCTTTTTTCAACAGTTCAATTCCACTGATGATAATATTCTTCGCAATTTATTTCTTCGGAGCCCTATCTACTGAATGGGTAATTTACTTGTTGACAGAAGAAAAAGAAAGCAAATCAGTAATAATATATATTTCTGAACAAAAGCCAATTAAAGTTCCATATCTGGACTACCGTGATACGGGAGATTATATTTGTATCAGAAAGCGGGATTCAAAAACTGGCGATATTGTTTCCACCGAAAATATTGCAAAGTCACAGGTATCTAAAGTCGAAATTGTTGGAATAGATAGCTAAAGTCCCCACATCTCCTTCACAATCCTGTCCGCTCCTCTGACAAGGCCGGTGAGGATCAGCATATTGAAAATCAGCTGTCCAATGTACTGCCAGGCCATTGTGACTGCTGGCAAGCTGGCGTTTGCCGCCGGGGTGCTGCCGAACGGGAATGCGGAGTGGATCAGGCAAGGCCAGGACGATTTTAGGAATTTTGATTTTGATAACTTATCACCTCGTTCAAAATAGTTGCTCATATCCAGTCAATGGTGCTGTCCACTTCATTCCCCCATACGTCCCAGCCGGGGGCGGGACGGCGGGCAAACAGCTCCACACGGGGCACGTTTCCCATCAGGGCCTCAATGCGGCGGCGGGCCTCCTCCGGTTTTTTGCTGTGTTCCTCAATGCGGGAAAGAATCACCTGATGGACATTTCTTTCGTGCCGCTGGGGGTGGCCTCTGGTCGCCAACAGGCACAGTTCCGCGTTGGCCCTCGTCCAGTTTCCCGGCCCCCAAAATACTGTGTCAGCTCTCCGGTTCAGCTTGATCCAGACAAAAGCTGCGGTCTTGAAGGAAAAGCCCCAGGATTCCATGACGCCCCACGCTTCACAGAGCATAGGCATAGTGATCCAGAGGAATAGTGCGCAGTCGTCTGCGGCCAGCTCAGAGACCGGCAGCGCCTTAATCTTCTCGGTAGACATAGTGGGATAGTGGCGCTCCGCAGAACACCAGTTGCCGTATTTCCAGGGCGGATCAGCGTAAATGACATTGTATTTCCCTATAGCCCCAACATCTCCTTTACAATGCGATCCGCCCCTCTGACAAGGCCAGTGAGGATCAGCATATTGAAAATCAGCTGGCCGATATACTGCCAGGCCATTGTGACGGCTGGCAAGCTGGCATTTGCCGCCGGGGTGCTGCTGGAGAGGAATGCGGAGTAGATCAGGCATGCCAGGACGATGACGGCCCCCTCCATGCAAACACCGATGTAGCTTTTGAGAAACGCCTTGCCGCTGGCGGCTGTGCCCTCCCCGGCGAAAGTAGCCAGAGGTAACGGAGCCAGGGCGGTAAACATGTAAAGCCGGAAGAATCGGCCATACACTGTCAGCAGCAGGATAAAGGACATAACTGTGATAAACAGGGAACCCAACAGGGAGACCAGCCAGAGGGGGATACTCTCCAACAGGCCCAGCCCCTCTATGGCCGTCACGATTTCAGCGGGCAAGGTGGCCGCCGTGGAGACAGAGCCGCCCATACCGGACATGACGGTGGCGATGATCCCTCCGCACACGCTGAAAATAGCGGTCATAATCTCCATGCAGCTGCCCACGGCCAGCTTTGCCAGAATGAAGCGGATAAAGTGCCGCAAGGCAAATTCCGGGCGCTGGAAGTCCCGAAAGCTGGCGGCGCTCTGGAAGATACCCATCGCAAAGAACAGGACCAACAGGCCGTAGCCCACCCCTACCAGGGCGTTGTGGATGCCCACGATTACGGTCCAGACGTCGCCGCCCTTGAAATTCTGCGGGGTCTGGGTCAGCAGCGTCCATATCTCCGTCAGTTTGCCGTTCCAGTCGGCCAGGGCGGTTTCCAGAATATTTACGATCCAGTTTTCACTAATGAAAAATCACCTCCATAACGGAGAATGGCGTCTCACGATGAGACGCCATTCCTGATTTTATTCCAGTTACACCACGCCAATGGTGCCCAGGATTTCCTTGGCGAAAGCGATCATTAAGCCGCCGAACAGGCAGAGAAAGCCCTTGGTGCGCTGGCTGGCGTCGTGGGACTGAAAGCTCATACCCACCTGGACGATGCCCCAGCCCAGGATGATGATACCCAGGGCCTTGATGATGGAAAAGATAAACTCACTCAGGTTGTTGACGATAGCCAGCGGGTCGGAGTCCCCGACGGCGAAGGCGGGGACGGTCAGCACAGCGCAGAGGGACAGGACCTGCGCTGTGCTG
>VSNT01000305.1 GCA_009774465.1 Lachnospiraceae bacterium | reverse complement strand
AAAGATGCAATTAAAAAAATTGCCAAAAGAGAAGGAAAAAGTGAAAGTGAAATAAGGCAGGAAATGGAGAAAGCTATTATGATTGGTATTTTGAACAAGGAGACAAGAAATAAGTGGGATAATCTGTTTGGAGTAGGGAAGCTGCCAAGCCCGGAGGAATTTATTGCAGTCTTATCTATGGAAGTTGCGAGAAGATAGGTAAAGTTTTAAAGACAGCAATTTTATCATTATACAAATAGTGATAAAGTTGTTTTGTCCGTTTTCTGCAAAATCAGTCTACTTTCTGCAAGGCATATTGTAATAAAAGATTTGTGCGATATACTTATAAAATATAGGAGGAAAAAATAAAATTGAGCATTATTAACTCAAAAAAAGAACTTGTTAATAATTATGGGGTAATATGAAATTATTTAAAGAAAGAAGGATTGATATTATGTTAAAAAAGATAAGAAGAGCTTTGGCACTTACATTGGCATTTGTAATGATGTTTTCTATGACTGCGTTTGCGGCAGAGAAGGGTAATGATAAGGGTACAGACATTAAACTTGATAATGTTGAGTATTCTTACGATGGGGTGACGGCAAGAGGACCTGCTCCAACAGTGTCAAGTGTTAAGATTGAAGGCGCTTATAAAGATAATAGCGGCGATGTTATCGTTGTAGTATATGTTGTCGGCTACGGTCATAACGAAATCGCTAAGTGGGACGGCAGAAGTGCTACACTGGAAGATGAGGATATGATTACTGGAACAGGAAATGTTGTATATGCTTTCCGGCAGTATTGGAATTGCGGACCGGCAGTAGTTGGAACACATACATTTACATATTCGACTACATCGATTAATTTCCCGCATAATACGGTAAGTGCTAATGCACAGTTTAAGGTATCATAGGTAATGTAACGAATGTTACCCCATAATTTATTATATAAAAAACATTTTTATAAACTGGAGGAAATAATAAAATGAATATAGGTGGTTTGAATACGACAAACTCAGCTATGCGAAGTGGATTGGCAGGTATAAAAAGGCAGTCTGCTAAAAAACAAAATCCGGTACAAAATTCAACAGCAGCTTCTTCATATGCTGGAACTTTTAACCTGAAAATTGGTGGATTGACTTCGAGAGCTTTACCAGATGGCTCAAATGTGACAGTGTATAAAGCGGATTCATATACGAAAGACAGTCCGATGTTACGAGTAGTGACAACATCTGCCGATGGAAAGGAAAGTGAACAGATAATTGATCCCTCAAAAGTAGATATATCAAATGCAACAGAAAAGGAAATGCTTGCATTAAATTCTTATTTGGTGGATGAGGGTAAGCTGGATAATGATGTATATAAGACAGGAATGTTCACCGACAGCAGTGTGTCTGATACAAAGAAGAATTTCGCAGATATTATAAAGGAACTGATGGATATGCAGTATAACGCTAATAACCTCTCAGGGTATGCGAAATATAATAAGATTTTGAGTGCGTATGATTTTTTGGAAAAAAAGTAAATATTAAAAATGAATTATATTTGAAAGACAGTCTGAATTTAAAAAAATTTAGGCGGTCTTTTAAATTTGGTTATATATATATTTATACAAAAGAGAAACTGATGGTGTTTCGCATTTTGAGCATGGATTTCATAAATAATAAAACAATTATGAATGAATTAGACTGTATGGAATTTGTTTCGGGAGATAATTGTGAACTTATGGAGGCATGGGAGCAGCTACATAGGGAGGACATTATCTGCATTTTGAAAGAAAACAAGAAGTAATTGGGAAGGTAAAAAAATGGGTACAAAAAGTGGAGAGCCTTTGATTCTTTGGTCATTTTCTGCAAAAAAAGTCCACATTCTGCAAGAGGTCTTGAAGTATATTAGATAAGTGTTAATATAAGCATAAGCTGTATACATGCTAATTTTATTAAATTTAAGGAGGAAGCAATATGAGATTCAAAAAACGTATTTTGGCAATGGTGTTGTCTTGCTTGACAATACTCAATGTATTTACCGTTCCGGTAATGGCAGCAGAACCGGTAGCATCTGAAACCGAAGAAATAATGGTTGCAAGTGTACCGTCCGATGCTACATATGCAGGAACAATCTATCGAAACGGTGGCACTGTTTCGCTTGGAAGGGTTACATTAACTAACAATTCAAAGCTGTATGTGTATTTACCTAAAAACAATAACTTGGATTTGTATCAGGGTACAATAACATTCAGAAGCGGATTAAATGTGGTAACGAAACAGCTCGCTAATTACTCGACAGATACATGGATTTATACTGCTAATGATATCGGATCAGGCACTTGGACTGTTACTGTAAGTGGGTATGCAGTTGGTACAACACAAAAATGTGAAGTATGGTATAGAGTGGGAAATTGAGTTTAAGGCATAGTGTAAAGCTTGAATAATGTTTTGAACTGTCTTGTTTTAAGAGGAAAGGAATATTTATAGATTTTCCTTCCCTCTTTCAAGAAGAATAATGAAATTGAGAGGTAGAATAATGAGAATAGAAAATGGTTATTTACAACAAGGAGTATTGTGTGGTAAAAAAGATAATAGAAATGTAGTAGGGAATTTTTTTGATGTAATGAATAAAACCAGAGAGAGTATAAATAATAAGATTGGCACAAGGGATTCATATGTAAATAGTACGGACTATAGTAACTTTGGAATTTATACAAAAAATAGTATATCTCAAGAGATTGAACTTCCAATAGAAACAGAAAGATATAAAATCGAAGATGCTACTTATGTGGATGGAGTAGTAGCATATGAGATTATGGATAAGCAAACAGGAAAAGGTCTTTACATAAGAGAAGATCAATTAGCAATTCAAAGAGATGAAAAAACAGGAATGGAGTTCCTGATTAACATGGATCAGCCATTTTCGTGTAATGTAACAATGACAAGTGAATTAAAAAATCTTTTGAATAATTTGTCTGAGAAAAGAAATATTGATTTAAAGGAAATCCCGTTACAGGGGGGATTGGTAGTAAATCAAGATCCAAAGACAGGGTTGAATTATTTGTCGATTAATGGAAATGAGGCAAAAGGCGTTTCGGTAATCATAACATCAGATAAAGATATAGAAACGCTTAATAAATTAGTTGACGAATTTCAAAAATATTCGGTAAGTTCACAGCGATCTACGGCAGGATTATATGCTTTACTTGAAATATCAGGAAACCTTAAACGGGAAAAAGATGGTTTTACATTTTTGACTCCGAATGGAATTACATACATTCCATATGATGGTGATTCTAGCAAAGCATGGGAAATTGATATGCTGGGTTCATGTTATGCTACTGCTAGAAAGTGTATGGCGGCAGAAAATGATTGTACAAACTTAAGTACATGGACGAAAATGTTGAAAGGGATAGAGATATATTATGGTGATAATTACGGCGCTAGTCCAGCAAAGAAAGCATATAAAGTTGATGATTTAGGTAGGTATTGTATGTTTGCATAAGATTTGTAAGTTTTCAAATTATACGCAAAATATAATAATTACATGATTGCATTATTCCGTCAAACATAATACATAGTTGTCTTGCCTAAAATTATTAAAATTTACATATTGCTTGGACTCATAAGAGAGAGCATGTTGATTCCGAATGACCGAAGAATCAGAAATGGTAAATAAAAAATACTTTTAATATAATTTGCCTATTAGGATATAGTTACGAAACAGTCTGAAATGGAAAGTCAATTTTAGGCTGTTTCTTTGAGTTGATAGATCAAGTTTGTATCATTCTTAATTAAGTAGAATAGGTTTTTGTTCTTATGGAAATGGATCAGACTTCAGTTTATTCTGGAGTCTGGTCTTTTTTATCTGATAGTCAAAGTGGCATATATCAGCTACAAATAGTGCAATATGGCACTCTGAAAACAACTCCCTTTCAGTTATGATAATTGCAGGCTTGAAAAAGCCAAAACAATTTTATAGGACACGCATACACCCGATTTTATTTTCGCCTTTTTATCCGTCCATGCTTGCATGGGGATAAAGGGGTGGCAGAATCCCATTTCGTGCGAAGATATGCCTGCAATGGATAACATTGTTGCCCGTGAAGGTATGGAGCAGAGGATTGTGCCTACTGGCATGGCAACCAGAGGTAATGAGATAGAACGGCACCGGAATTTCAGCGAAAGCATTTTTCGGGAGTGGCTGCCTGCGGATTCCGTCTGGTTGGGCATGATGGAGGCGCAGTGTGGGATCGCCGTCCCAGTGTATGTTACCCGGTTCGGGGACAAGCGAGAGCCAGTCTGATATTTTCAGATTGAACAGAGGGGTAATGTGGCGGAAACGCCACGTTATCCTCTGATACAGGCGAGCCTTGCAGTTACTAGATAACAGCGGACAAGGCTCTCCTGTATGAGAGGATAATGCCGGCAAAAAACTTCTCTTTTGTTTCAGTCAATGAAAATACGAGAAAGGGCATGACTGTTCAGGGTAGTTCCACGCATTTACTGCGTGGGACGTAAGAAAACCTTCCGTATTGTAAGAGCAGCCCCATCACCATAGGTGATTTTAAATGGGCTGCTCTAACTGTGAAGGCACTGAACAGTTAAGAACAGGTGATTAACATGAGCAGTAATGTGAAAAGTTTTGAGGTCGGCTTGCTTGTGCATCCGGCAGTCATGTTTATGAACTCCAACAAGTCAGAG
>VSNT01000304.1 GCA_009774465.1 Lachnospiraceae bacterium | reverse complement strand
CTTTCGACCAAGAATCATTTTGCCTACCCACGAATTGGAAGATAAAGGGTTGTCTTATATCTTTGTGCATGAGCTAATTCACTACAACCAGAGGGATATGTTTTATAAATGGCTGATACAGATTGTTGTGTGCGTCCATTGGTTCAATCCTTTTGTACATTTACTGGAAAAGGAAGTGAATAAATCCTGTGAATTGTCATGTGATGAAAAAGTCATATCTGTACTTGACGATACTGCAAGGCGTGAGTATGGAGATACACTAATTTCCTTTTTGAAGTCAAACAATCTCTACAAAAGTTCTTTAGCTTCCGCCACTTTGACAGAGGGAGCAGAACAGATAAAAGAAAGGTTAGGTGCGATTATGAAATATAGAAAAAAATCAAAAGTAATGATTGCCATTACTACTATTTTTACGGTTGCCGTTTGTGCCTGCTTTTTTGTAACCGGTGCATATGCTGCCCCTTCTGTTGCTAATGATATGAAAACGTGGGCGAACAGCGAAATACTGAATGAAATATTAACAGAAGATGGAGTATACTATATCTTTTGTGATGGTGCCGGAGAAGATGACAAGCCCCTTGCTTTCGTTTCTGCGGGAAACATTATGTTTGTATTGGTACGAAAAGATAGTTATACCTCTGTCGGACCATTTGACAATATGGAAACACTTATGGAAGATGTCACAGAACAGTGTAAATATATGAAAAATCTCACGGAAGAAGAAAAGGGATTGATTATAGAAACTGCATCAAGGATTGTTAAAGCAAATGAAGAAGTATGGCTTAGTGGTATTACCAAAAAAAATGAGATGACTATTTATCCTAAGTGTATTTTCCCCATGAACAAAGGTGATATATTTTATATTAAGTACAATGATTCAGTATCTGGAACATTCAATGTAGGACTTATTGATGAAAATGGTGAAAAATTAGAAGCAGAAACTGCTATTTGGCAAGAGGGCGATACGGCTTCCATAGAAGTAGAGCAAGACGGGAGTTATTACTTCTATGTGGAGGGTTTCAATGATGATGCCGGGTGGTTAAATACAACTTTTAAGTTTATTGTGTCTTATGAGTAGAAACCGGGCGCAGGAACATTGAGTAGAATTTTTTCTGTTACACAATATTAGTACGCGGTATAATGAATGTAAATGTTATCTAAGAAGAAAAACGGAAAATCTGCATAAGCCACAAAATTAATGTCTGTTATGGGGTTGGGAGTAAAATGTGGACAGACGGTGGAAGTGACCATACTTTTCGCTATGCAAAACTGGGAATTAAGAATACTGCAGAGGCAGAAATGGAGGAAGAAATGTTTACGATGCCAACAATCGACAATATGGTTGTACTGGCTGTGGTACTGGGTGTGACCATTGATGAGATTCTTGTTGTAGATGACAACGTCAGAGTACAAATCAGCGCATGAAAAGAGATATAAACAGGGATGAATCGTATGATATGGCTCCCTGATCTAAAGGTTAGGATATAGCCCTGCTATTTATAGAATGTGATTATTATGGGAAATGTATATTTAAAAACAAAATACGATAGAGGAATTAGAACATCAGTTATACCCATCATACACTTGAATAGTGAATATAAATAGGGTATAATGGGTATAACACATTATTAGAGGTGATAATTATGGGGCAAGAAGAGTTAATGAGTAAAATAGCAGAACTTGAGCGAGCGATTGCCATTTTGCCTGAGGGTAACATTACAAAGAAAAAGATAAAAGGCAAAGAATATTTTTATCTTAGAGTTACTCAGAATGGTAAAAGAAGTGAAAAATATATAAGTTTTGAGGAAGTCCCTGAGCTGACTTCACAGATTGAAAAAAGAAAAGATTTAGAACAAGAGCTTAAAAATCTGAAAACATTGATAGTCCCAGAGAAGGAGCCTGCAGCGGAAGAAAGTCAGCTTGCATTTAAGACTACAGCACGAGTTGGAAAATGGTTAAAATCGCAAATTTCTATTACTCGAAAATACAAGAAAAGAGAATGCATAAAAGAACTTAGAGATTATATTTTTGGCATGCCACAGGATAAAGTGTTCATCATTTATGGACTTAGAAGAACTGGAAAGACAACTCTGATCCGTCAGATACTTACAGAATTGTCAGAAATAGAATTTAAGAAGGCTGCGTTCATCCAGGTAAAAGCAAAAGATACTTTGGCTGATGTGGATGCAGATCTTCGGTTATTGGAAGAAAATGGATATAAATATGTATTTATTGATGAAGTGACTTTGATGGAGGATTTTGTCGAAGGTGCTGCTATTTTCTCAGATATTTATGCAAGTAGTGGAATGAAACTTGTTTTGTCTGGAACAGATTCGCTTGGCTTTGCATTCTCAAAAGAGGAGCAGCTATATGACAGGTGTATACTGCTTCATACGACATTTATTCCATATCGAGAGTTCGAAGAAGTACTTGGAATACAGGGAATAGATGAATATATCCGGTATGGTGGAACAATGAGCCTTGGCGGAGTCAATTATAATACAGATGCGCCATTTGCCAATTCAAAAAATGCAGAAGAGTATATAGATACTGCAATTGCAAAAAATATTCAGCACTCTCTAAAGATGTATGAGTATGGAGGACATTTTCGCGGGCTTTTAGATTTGTATGAGCGTGGAGAATTGACCAATGTAATTAATCGTGTGGTTGAAAGCATTAACCATAGCTTTACACGAAGAGTTGTTGAGAGAACTTTTGAATCACATGATATCTCTGTTACAGCAAAAAATCTTCTTAAAGACAGAGAGAATCCTATCAATATTAAAGAGCATATGGATATAGATGCAGTAACTCTTGGCATTATGCAAATGCTTGATATTCTTAATAAGGAGGAGCAGAGTATTGATATAAGTGATGCACACATGGCTCAGATTAAAGAGTATCTGACATTGCTTGATCTGGTGACAGAAATAGATTTGGAATATTTGCCGGATGTTGATAAACATGATAAGACAACGGTTGTTACACAACCGGGAATGCGGTATGCTCAGGCAGAAACTGTCGTTGAAAACATGCTCCTTGATGCTAAGTTCCAGGAATTATCAGCTCAGGAGAGACAGCGTATTTTGGAGAGATTGCTTGGTGAGATTCGCGGAAGAATGATGGAAGAAATTGTTCAGCTTGAAACCAAGATTGCAAAACCGGACAAAAAAGTTTTTAAGCTTCAGTTTGCGGTTGGAGAATTTGATATGGTTGTTTATGACCAAAAGGCACTTACTTGTGAAGTCTATGAAGTGAAATATAGTAAGGAGCAGGTTCCTGAACAGTATCGCCACATTAAGAATGAGGAGAAAAGTGCCATGACGATTCATAGATATGGGGAGATAACTGGTCGCTATGTGGTTTATAGAGGGGACAGCACGGAATTAGATGGGATACAATATTTGAATGTTGAAGAATATTTGAAATCTCTTTAATCAGGTTCGTTCCACTCTGGGGACACTAAATTTACGTATAAATATCTATTTCCCAAAAATGAAAAAATATTGATTTTGGGAAATAGAAACCATATAATGATGGTGAGGAGATGAGAACATGAAACTGATCGAAAGAAATGAATATTTTGATAAAATGATAAGTGTTATTGGTACAGCGGATATTAAAGTCATTACCGGTGTCAGACGAACCAGCTGATCGTACTCTTATCAAACGTATTCTCGAAAGTACATTATTCTTCAGGACGCTTATATTCAATCAATTCCCCTACACCTGAGATATCAACACAATTTACATAACAATCCAGTATCAAAACGACTGACACCATCACGACAGTATTTGTTGAAGTTAGCTCGGAGAATATCAAGGTCTATACAAATCTTGTTGATTCTCTTTTCTTTCAATATTTCATTTATTCTTAAATGCAAATTACCATATTCGGAACAATATAGTGAATGCCTATCTTACGGATGGTACAAGATTTTCGGTTTTTCAGTTCATGTAGAAAAATGTGGAAAAGGGTGTATTTGTAATGTATAATAAAGAAAAATATAATCTTATGGGAGGATGGCGTTATGGCTATGATACAATGTCCTGAATGTGGGAAAGAAATTTCAGACAAGGCAAAAAAATGTATTCATTGTGGGAAAGTTTTTGTTGAAGAAAAATCAGTTAATGAAGAAATAAAATGCAGTGAATGTGGTACAGTTTTGACAAAAACAGATGAAATATGTCCTAATTGTGGATGTCCGATAGGAGAAACGAAAACTGATGAACCACAAAAAGTCGAGGTGACGAATGTAAAATTATCTGTGAATAAGAAAAAAGCTAAAATGATAAGAGGTGTTGCCATTGTTATTGTAGCTGTTATTATTGCGGCTGTAGGAATAAAATTTATATCTGAAAATAATGCAAAAAAAGAATATGCTGAAAATTATGAAAAATTAATTTATTTAATCTTAGATGGGGCAAGTGATGCAGAATCTGCCGGAGGGCTTATTCATGATGTCTGGTATAATACAATTTATGAAGAAGATGATTCAAGAACAGATAAGTATACAAAAGATTCAAATGGCGAATTTTATGATGATTTTAATACATCATTGCTGATGCTAATGTTAAGTGATAGTTTTACTTCTGATATTGATGATATTAAGAGTAATCAAGAGCAAGTACAAAAAATGATGAAGGATATGAAAAATCCGCCAGAAGGATATGAGGATGCATATGACGCCTTAAAAGATTTCTATGATGCATATACAAAGTTAGTTAATCTTGCGATTGATCCATCTGGTAATTTGCCGAGTTATACAAGTGATTTTAATGAGGCGGATAGTGAAGCTATGAATACATATAAAGCTGCATTATTGTATGTGGAGGATTAATTATGGCACTTATTAAATGCTCAGAATGTGGTGCTGATATTAGTGAAAAAGCATCAGAGTGTCCTAAATGTGGTTGTCCTTTAGATATTACAAAGCAGGTTATGTCAGATGCTAAGAAAAGGAAACTTAAGAAAGTAATTATATTTTTGACAGTTGTGTTAGCATTCATCATGATATTGTCAATAGGAACTTTTTTTGTTAAATACAATAATAATCCTGGCAATATTGCAGTTCGTTTAATCAAAAAAGATTTTGGAAATAATATCAGTGTTGATAGTATTTATTACAATCCTGAAGTCAACGGTTGTATTGTTAAATTCTCAGCAAATGGTGAGGATAATACTGCTACTGTTCATCTGGATGATAAGACAGCAGGGTATCAAAGTGTGATGGATGAATATACAAAGAAATCTGATAATGCAACAACAGATGAAGAAAAAAAGCAGTATGCACAGCAACTTGTAGATTATATGGATGTATATGATATATTTTGGGATTATAATTTGCTTATGAATGGTTCAGAAGAAAGCGGTTGGGAAAAGATAAAGTAGCAATTTTGCTTTTATATTAGCATGTCATTAAGGATTGTCCATTATGGGCAGTCCTTTTTTACTGCCCATTTATAATGGAAAAAAGGAGTTCAATAATGAAAGTATTAAACAGATACAAACAGTACATTATGTGGTAGGGAAAAAAGAAATATTATACAAGTTCATCTGATACAAAAACAGCAAGTAAGAATTGGTGCGTGTTATAAAGAAAGAAGTTCATTATATACCATCCTTTGGACATTTGCGTTATGATCTGCTTCAGAATATTGTAGATAATCCAGAATATAAAAAACTTGCTGTCAATATTTTAAGGCAGTTTAATGATTCCATTGCAGATATTTGTTATACAAAAGCGGATGATGGATCATATTTGGAAACCATTATCACAAAGAAGGGTGTAAATATGCCTTTTTCTGTTTATGGGGAAATGGAATATTTACGCTTTGGGGATAGGAGAAATAGAAAAATGTATTGGTTATTTTGGTACAGATATATAGATTTTGCCTGAAACTTTATATGGACAAGACAGATGTCGTTAATTCTGTAAATCAGTGTAATAAAACTTTTGCCTTTTCTTTTGTAGCAACAGCTTTATGCCTAGCGCCAATACAAACCCACCCAATAATATAAAGAATGACCATACAATATTCCAATATATGGAGGTTACATCAAACATCCATAACAAAAGCTTATTCCAGAATTCCAATCCGATTGAAATAGCAAATAAATCAAACAGCAGATATATACCACCAAATAGATATATCCACCTCCACCAGTAGTTCCTATGCACATTTTTTACAAAAGTGAAAATTCCCAAAATACAAAGAACGCCTAATATTCCCATTAATACAAAATAAAATACCCCTTTATTTTCCAATACCTTAAGCCAAAACTTGGCATAAGAATTTCTATCAACTAAGCCCCATATCCTGTGCAAATGAAACAAACCAAACGTAATAAAGAACCAAGGTTCCCATGCAAATACTTCCTTTTTCATTATATCTGCTTTCCTCCAAATGGTAATTTGATATTCAGATAATATCATGTCCATTTTTTAGTTTCAAGCTGCAGATTGCGGATCAATGGTGTGGAAAATACAGTTTCAGAAATATACATCAGATAATTTTGCTTTAGAGACTTTTAACAGGATCACCAGCACACATCTTGAGTTTCCGCAAAATGTAATTACAAAATGAGCACATTCTCCTAAAGCACCAATCTGCCGATTTTTAAGAAATATGAGAACGACAGAAATAAGAGTAATGGCACTTTAATAAGCCCCGCCGGAACCGGACTTTGGAAGAATTATTCTTTTATCTATTTAAGCGATTAGCTTAAGGCTGAGTTGACGGTACGCTGGACGTTTCGTCCTAAACCAGAGTCTGACGCCCTCTTTTGCATAGGAGAGTATGCCGAAGATGCCTTTTGCCAGTCGATAATAGCAGAAGAAAACTTTTTTCTTTACAGGATCAGCCGCCTTTATGATGGAAACCTTAAGGGTATTTGTTTTTGACTGCATGGAAATCATTGCAAGAAACGCCATGCATAAGGTGATATAAAAGTTAAGCGCGTTGACTGCTTTAAGCCTGCGCACACGAAATTTTTCAAACTGGAACATCTGCTTTTTGCCGCGGAAATATTCTTCGATTTTTCAGCGTGAGAAATAAGTTCTTGCCACTCGGATCACATCATCTTTGGATTTGATCCCTTTGTTGGTGGCAAGCATTATTGGATGCTCGGCAATGCCATAAACAAGCACCAGATAAATATCTTTTTTGGATGCAGTAATCTGCACTTTTACATGAGAGAGACAGGCTTCATGTTCCTTCCCTTTGTAAAACAGACTGGTTTTGATTTTGCCTTTCCTGCGATTGCGAAGCTGTGTAGCCATTTATAAACGCTTTTTGTGGCAGTGCTTTCAGAACCATCCCTGACAATACCAAGGGCTTCGAATTTATAACCGTCAGGTTTTACAACATCGCTGTCATCAATAAGGACCACAGGCTGAGCTGGCACCATTTTTTTACTTGTTGGAGATAAGGAGCTGCCGAAAGTGCTGGAATTCCATTATCAAGGTGCCGGGATAAGCGGTCAATAATGTTTATTTTTTTGGAGGATTCGTGAAGCTGGTCTACGACATCGGTCAGAAGGCAGCTTCCGGAAGCTAACATGCCATAAGTGATGTCGGCAGTAAATTTCTTTTCAGGCTTTGAAAGGTGTTTTGAAATTTTATTGGTAAAAGTTAAAATTTTTCGTTTTAAAGAGTAAGTATTTGATGTAAAATAAGCCATAAGGAATCCTTTCTTTTTTGTTTAGTAAGATTTTTGTTTGGTAGCTTAATTTTACATCAAAAGGGAATAGGATTCTTTATATTTTGGTGATTTTTTTAAACATGTCCACTATGATACTGCTA
>VSNT01000303.1 GCA_009774465.1 Lachnospiraceae bacterium | reverse complement strand
GGGAAAAAGGCGGCAGGCTGGTGGCTGGGGATACCAAAACCTACGCCGGCACCCGGAAAATTGTCCTGCCGCCCAGCACAGCGGAGTTGTTGAAAGAGCGAAAGCGTAAATCCTTCTCTCCCTGGATCTTTCACGATCCACTTCGTCCAGAGGCTCCTATGAATCCCGACAGTGCCTACCGACAGCTGAAGAAATTTCTGGCGGAGGCTGGACTGCCAAATATCCGCTTCCACGACCTCAGACACACATTCTCAACTCATGCGCTGTCCAGCGGTGTGGATGCCAAAACCCTGGCTGGAATCCTTGGCCACACCAAAGCGTCCTTCACTCTGGATACCTATACCCACACCACCGGCGATATGCAGAAGCGTGCCGCTGACATTGTCGGCGGCTTTCTGACTGATTACCTTGGAGAGGAGATGAAACCGTGGCAAAACGCAGAAAGCGCGGGGACGGCGGCGTCAGCCTGAGAAAAGACGGCCGCTGGGAGGGGAGGGTAGTTGTCGGCTACGATGATAAAGGCCTCCCCGTCACCAAAAATGTTCTGGCAAAGACCAAATCGGACTGTATCGCAAAACTCAAAGCACTGAGGGACAGCATCCAGGCTCCTGCTCCCGAACAGCCTAAACCTGGAATCCTCCTGGGGGATTGGCTGGATCTCTGGTATCAAACCTACAAGAAATCCAATCTTCGGCCCAACACCCAAATGTCTTACGAACGCCGCATCTACCAGCACATCACCCCAGCCCTGGGAAACATCCAAATGGACAAGCTGACCACCAACGACATCCAGCAGTTCTACGCTAAACTCCAGCAGGGCGGCAGACTCCTCCGCACAGAGTTATATGGGGAGGGACTATCCGACCAGACTGTTCGGGGCATCCACACTACCCTCCATGCCGCACTGGACAAGGCCGTCGCTGAAAAGCTCCTCTTCCGCAATCCCGCCGATGGCTGCCGTCTTCCCTCCGCCAAAGCCAGAGAGATGCAGGTGCTGGCCCCGGAAGAGATCCAGCGCCTGCTGATCCAGGCCAAGGAGGATAACTGTTTCGAGCTTCTCCTGCTGGAGCTCTCCACAGGCCTGCGACGAGGTGAGATCTGCGCCCTCCAATGGGAGGACCTCAACCTCCGCACTGGGGAACTCCGAGTACAGCGACAGGTTCATCGGATAAAGAGCAAGCTGGTGGCCTCTCCACCCAAAACCAAGGCCGGTAACCGTAGCGTGGTCCTCCCCACGCCTGTGCTGAATGTCCTTAAGGCTTATAAGGAAACTATCAGCTCCCGGTGGATATTTCCTTCCCCGGTCAGTGAGGACTCTCCCAGAGACCCAGCCGCAGTTCGCAAAAGATTACAGACCGTTCTGGAACGGGCAGAATGTAAGAAAATCAGATTTCACGATCTCAGGCACACATTTTCTACCACTGCCCTGGAGCATGGGATGGATATCAAGACCCTGTCCACTATTATCGGCCATGTCTCCAGTAGCACCACACTGAACATCTACGCTCACGTTACCGATGAGATGCGCCGTACAGCGGCGGTAAAAATCGACCAGGGTATCGGCAAAACTGAGCTACAAGCAGAGAGTCAGTTAGCACCTCGGAAGCCTGTTCCCAGTACATTCCAGGCCCACAAAGGCCAGAGGCGTAAAGCGGGGACCGGATGCGTCACTCAGATCAACGAGAAGCTCTGGGAAGGACGCTACTCTCCTATCTGGCCGGATGGCAAAAGACACCCTCGGAACATCTACGCTCACAGTGAGGAAGAGTGTGAAAAACTGCTGGCAGAGATGATCGTAGAAATGAAAGCGGAAATCACCGCTGAAAGAGTGCGTCTGAAAGCAGGCTGACAAAAATCTACGGCTCACCGAGTGGGATATCCTCTCGGTGAGCCGTTTTTCTCTGTCTGTGGCTGTTTGTGTGGTCAAACCCAGATCCAGAAATTCAAATCAGCGAGAAAAGTGCTGAAATACAAGAAAAATCCAGCCTTTCCCGCAGGAAAAACTGGACTTTCTGGAGCTGCTACCCAGATTTGAACTGGGGACCTCATCCTTACCAACTAACAAAAGGCTGTTGTAACCTGTCGTTGGTTATTGTGCCTTATCGTCTCAAACTCATTGCACCGCAACGCCTCGGGCGATTTCTTCCCGCTCGTTGCCGTATCTTGACGTATCTTGAAAAAAGCTGTTTTCTGGTGTCCGTGTCGGTTTTGTGTCGGTTTCTGCATGGAGCCGCACCATCTGACCTCATCCCTACATTTGCCCTGTTACGGCCCCTCCAAAATGGAGCGCGGCCATTTTTTATGCTCAGCGGCCCCATACGCGAGTTGCAACAGTCGGTTAGCCGCTCAGGAGGGTAGACACATGGCAAGGGGGAAAGGCCCGCTCTACGGTCCTTTCTGGGGCTTACAGGAGGGACGGAACACAAAGAGAGGCCCGGGCACACGCCCCGGCCTCTCTTTGGTGTTGCACATCAGGCCACGTCCCGCGAATACTCCACAATGGCCACTTCGCTCATGATGCTGTGCTTCACGGCCTCCACGATTTTCTCCAGCTGTTGGGCTACCTCGTTGCTGTAGGCCGCTTCCCCGCCCTGCCGGCACCCCCGCGCGGGCACATTCTTCACGATCACGACACACCG
>VSNT01000302.1 GCA_009774465.1 Lachnospiraceae bacterium | reverse complement strand
TTCCGCAGGGGGACGCAAAGTTAGAGGGTGCATTCTATGGCTTGTATGCCCGCAATGACATTGCACACCCGGACGGTGCAACAGGCATTATCTTCCATGCGGGGGACCTTGTTGCAACACTGACAACGGACGGGGACGGCAATGCAGAGGTAAAGAACCTCTATCTCGGCAGCTACTATGTAAAGGAAATCACACCGTCAGAGGGGTATCTTCTTGACGAAGAGGAGCATGATGTCGTCTGCGATTATGAGGGCGATTTAGTAGCGGAAGTGTCAAGAAGCACCACATCGCCGGAGCAGGTCATCAAGCAGCCGTTCCAGCTTATCAAGGTATCCGACAATGGGGACGATACCGAAGCGCCTGTATTATCCGGCGCAGGATTTACCGCATACCTGAAATCCTCCTTATCCGTACTGGCAGATGGAAGTTATGATTTTGACAGTGCAAAACCTGTGGAGATCGGCAGCAAGGGGGAAACTACCCTGTTCACGGATGCAAAGGGGCATATCGTGACACAGCCGATCCCTTATGGGACTTATGTGGTGGTTGAGACAGTAACGCCCCACAACATGGAAACAGTAAGACCTTTTGAAGTAAGGATTGTGGAGAACCACCCGGAAGAGCCGCAGGTATGGCGTGTATTCATTGACCGTGAATTTACCGCAAAGCTGCGTGTGATCAAGAAGGATGCTGACACAAAGCAGACAGTCCTTATCCCGAACACGGAGTTTAAGATTTTCAGCCTTGACAAGAACGAGTATGTCAAGATGGTTACAACTTATCCGTCAAAGGTTACACACACTTCTTTCTTCACGGACGAAGATGGCGACTTGATCCTGCCTGATGTTTTGAAGATTGGAAATTACCGCATTGAGGAAGTGAAAGCGCCTTACGGATATGTGCTGAACACGGATTATGTGGAAGTGTCGGTGGATTCCGATACGTTCTATGAAACCGATCCTGACACCTATGACGCAATCATTACCGTGGAGTATGAGGACGAGCCGGTTACCGGGGAACTGACGGTGGAGAAGAAAGGCGAAATCCTTGACGGCTACAAGGGCGGCTTGTTTGCGGATTCCGAAGAAAAGGAGTTTGTTTATAAGGAAGGCTCCCTTGCAGGGGCAGAGTTTGAAGTCTATGCCGCAGAGGATATTTTTACGGCGGACATGCAGAAGGACGAGAACGGAAACCGGACAAAGTATTACAGCAAGGGCGACCTTGTTGCAACGCTCACAACCGGGGAAGATGGGAAAGCCAGCGTTTCAGGGCTTCCGCTCGGACAGTACCGTGTAGTGGAAACGAAAGCGCCTTATGGATATGTGCTGAACGGGGAAGAGCAGACTGTAACATTCGTTTATGTGGACGACAAAACTCCGGTAATCCATGAAAGCGTGACATTTACCAATGACAGACAGAAACTGGATGTGTCCGTCATTAAGAAAGATGCAGAGGAAGATACGCCTGTTGCGGGCGCAGTATTTGGTCTGTATGCGGCAGAGGACATTGAAAACGCCAGCGGGGAAGTAATCATTGAAGCTGGAACGTTTCTTGAAACCGCTGTTTCTGACGAAAACGGCAGGATCGCTTTCAAAAAGGATTATCCGTTTGCGGTTTATGAGGCAAAGGAACTGGCAGCGCCGAAAGGCTATGTTTCCAGTGGGGAAGTCATCACTTTTGAGACAGAGTATCAGGGGCAGAATGAAGCCGTTGCAGAGTACAGCAGCGAATTTCTGAATGAGCCTACAGCCTTTGAATTTACGAAGGAGGACATCGCAAGCGGCGCAGAACTTTCCGGCGCAATGCTTACCGTCATTGACAAGGACGGCAGCGTGGTTGACAGATGGACTTCCGTGGCAGAAGAAGCCCATGTAATCAAGAGACTTGCGGCAGGGGAAACTTACACGCTCCGTGAGGAATTTGCGCCTTACGGCTACCTGAAGGCAGAGGAAATCCAGTTTACGGTGGAAGATACCGCTGACATTCAGAGTGTGGTTATGAAGGATGAAGTCCCGACAGGCGCAATCATCATCAACAAGGACGGCGAATTTGTAACGGACACTACCCTGATGAAAGGACACTGGTATGATTTCATTTTCAACTATTTCAAGGACAGCCTTGCAGGTGTTGAATTTGAAGTCTATGCAGCGGAGGACATTGTAAGCCCGGACGGTCTTGACACAATCCATTATGAGACGGACGAGCTTGTGGCTACAATCACTACTGACGAGAAAGGCTATGCAAGTATTGACGGCTTACCGCTTGGAAAGTATTACCTTGTGGAGACAAAGACGCTGGAAGGGTTCGTTCTGGACGATACGCCAATCGAAGCAGACCTTTCCTATATCGATCAGGATACCAGAGTGGTCTATGCAGGAATGAACATCAGCAATGAGAGACAGAAAGTGCAGATCACTGTGGTTAAGAAAGAGGCAGGCACGAAAGAGGTTCTTGAGGGAGCCGTATTCGGACTGTTTGCAAAAGAGGACATTGTGAACAAGGATGGCAAAGTCGTTGTAAAAGCCGGAACTGAAATTGAGCGTGGCGTGACCGGAAAGGATGGAAAGCTGACCTTTGTATCTGACCTCCCGCTTGGAAAGTATTATGTGCAGGAGCTGACAGCGCCAAAGGGATATGTGAAGTCCGACAAGGTATTTGACGTGGATGCGTCCTATCAGGGCGACGACAAGGAAGTAATCGAATTTGAGGCGGAGTTTGAGAACAAGCCAATCAAAGTGCAGATTTCAAAGACTGACATCACAGGCAGCAATGAGATTGAGGGAGCTGTCCTTTCCATTATTGATGCAGACGGCAAGCTGGTTGAGAAATGGACTTCCGGCAAAGAGCCGCACATGATTGAAAAGCTGCCTGCCGGAAAATATACCCTGCGTGAAGAAACAGCGCCATTCGGGTATGTCATCGCACAGGATATTGAGTTTGAGGTAAAGGAGACAGCCGAAATCCAGAAAGTAGCAATGAAGGACGAGGTTGCAGTCGGCAAGATCATCATCAGCAAGAAGTCAGAGGACGGAAAAGCGCTTGCAGGCGCAAAGTTTGAAATCCGTGACAAGGACGGGAAAGTGATCGAGACGCTTACCACGGACAAGGACGGTCATGCGGAGAGCGGCGAACTTGCGATTGCCACATTTAAGGACGGAAGGTATGGGGAGGCAGTCACTTATACCGTAGTGGAAGTGGAAGCCCCGAAAGGGTATCTGCTTGATTCCACGCCAAAGGAAGTGAAGTTTGAATACAAGGACGGAAAGACGAGAGTGCTTGAGTACACGCTTGAAGTGGTAAACAAGCCTACGGAGCCGAAACTCCCGCAGACCGGGGACAACATGAACCCGTGGGTATTTGCAGGATTCGGGCTTGCGGCTGTTGCTGCCGGACTTGGCATCATCTTCTGGAAGAAGAAAAAGGAAGACGCAGAAGCATAAGCAATGAATAACCATGCATGAACCCAGCGGGGCATGTAAGCCAGAGCAGCTTATATGTCCCGCTTTTTTCGTAAAATGGAAAGGAGGAACAGACTTTATGATGGATTATGAGATATTCAAAGAGGTAGTAAAAGAGGGTTTTTTATCCTTTATGCCAAAGAGTTATCAGGACATGGAGGTAAGGGTTACCCCGGTGGATAAGGTAAACCGTAAGCTGGACGGACTCAGCCTTTTAGCGCAGGACGAGGAAAGCATGATCTCTCCCACTTTATACATCAATGACATGTATGAGAAGTATTCAAAAACAGGGGATTTACAGGAAACATTGCGGGAATCAGCAGAAGCGATGGATGAGGCATTCAGGGAGGCAGAGCTTCCGCAGCTTGATATAAGTATGGCAAAGGACAATATCATATTCCAGCTTGTGAACACCATGCAGAACGAGGATATGCTGAAAAACCTGCCGCACAGGGACTTTCAGGATTTGTCCATCATATACCGGTGGGTAGTAGACGTGGAACAGCAGGGACTTTCAAGCGTTGTAATCAATAATAATGTGGCGGAGTCACTGGGAATGGGAGAGGAACAGTTATTCAAGGCTGCTGCGGAAAATACCAGACGCATACTGCCTCCCGTGGTGCTGTCCATGAATGAAGTCATGAGGGATATGTTTGTTGCTGACGGTATGCCGGAGGAGCTGGCAGACCTCATGATCGGGGAGCAGGAACCGGAAACAACTTTGTGGGTTATTTCAAATGAAAGAAAGATAGACGGTGCGGCTTCCATGCTTTATGAAGATAAGCTCCACAATCTGGCGGAGAGAGTAGGGACAGACCTGTATATCCTGCCATCTTCCGTACACGAAGTTATTGCTGTATCCGTGGAAATGGGCGAACCGGAAGAACTGGCACGGATGGTTTCAGAGGTAAACATGGATCAGGTGGACCTTAGCGAGCGGCTTTCCAATCAGGTGTACCATTACGACAAAGACCTGCGGAAGATCACGCTTGCCACGGACACGCCAAACAAGAGGCTGGACGGTGTTGTGGCAGAGCAGGGGCTTGTTTATGAAGCGAAACAGTCCAGATAGGGCGGAGTCCCTGCAAGTACAGGACGGAGGGGAATGTTTTTATG
>VSNT01000301.1 GCA_009774465.1 Lachnospiraceae bacterium | reverse complement strand
GTGCTATACTGTGGGTAGTTATGATTTTCCTTGAATGGAGGCGTAGGAATGAAAGTAAGCTATAAAAAACTCTGGAAAATGCTAATTGATCAAGATATGAAAAAAAGAGATTTAGAAAAAGCTGCTGGAATTAGTCATTATACTATCAATAAATTAAATCACGGCGACAATGTAACCACGGATGTTTTAGGAAAAATCTGCATGGCATTGAATTGCACAATAGATGACATCATGGAATTTGTTGACGAATAAGTTTGAAAATAAAAATGGGCTTTCTTAAAAAGCAATCTGTTTTGTAAAAGAATCCTCAAGTATAGGAGTTGAAGATATGTCATACCAAAGCGAAGCAGCTCTTGAACAGCAATTTATAGAGCAACTAAATAAACAGGGATACAATCCTGTGTCTATTCCTGATTATGATGCACTACTCGAAAATTTCAAAATACAATTTGCAGCCTTCAATGCGGCAAAGCTCGACCATCCTTTAACAGACAAAGAATGGGAGCGTGTATTCAACATCATGCTTGGAAAATCTGTTTTCCAGAGTGCAAAAATACTCCGAGATAAGTTCGTGCTGGAGCGTGAGGACGGAACGAAAGTGTACCTCTCCTTCTTCGATGCCGACCACACAAAGAATATCTTTCAAGTAACAAACCAGACAACCGTTGTTGGGAAGTATGTCAATCGTTATGATGTGACGATCCTTGTCAATGGACTTCCTCTCATTCAAGTGGAGTTGAAGCGGCGTGGCATAGATATTCGAGAAGCTGTCAACCAAGTAATGCGCTATAAAAAGCATTCCTACAATGGACTGTACCACTTCATTCAGCTTTTCGTTGTGTCCAATGGCGTTGATACAAAATACTTTGCTAACTCCGACAGAGATATGCTTCACAGCCTTGCCTTCTTCTGGACGGACTTCAACAATGTGCGTATCACCAACCTGAAAGAGTTCTCTATCTCCTTCCTTGCCAGAGACCATATCATCAAGATGCTGACGAGATACACCATCTTGAATGACACAGACAAGTTGCTCATGGTGATGCGTCCCTATCAGGTGTATGCGGTAGAGGCTCTTGTCCGGCAAGCCACCCTCACCAATCGCAATGCCTATGTTTGGCATACAACCGGCGCAGGAAAAACGCTGACATCTTTTAAGACGGCACAAATCCTCGCAGCCAATCCCAATATCAAAAAGGTCATCTTCCTTGTAGACCGGAAGGACTTGGACTCCCAAACCACAGAAGAGTTCAACAAGTTTGAAAACGGCTCTGTTGATGCCACTGACCGCACTGATGTTCTTGTAAAGCAGATGCAAGACAAAAACCGGCAGCTTATCGTTACAACAATGCAGAAAATGGCGAACGCCGTGAAGCGTCCTCAGTATGCTAAAATTATGGATACCTACAAGGATGAGAAGGTTGTCTTCATCATCGACGAGTGTCACCGCAGTCAGTTCGGAGATATGCACAAGGACATCGTGCGGCACTTCCAGAAAGCACAGTTCTTCGGCTTTACCGGCACGCCTCGTTTTGAGGTCAATGGAAAGACGGAAGGAAAGATCACACAGACCACAGAAATGCTCTTCGGGGAATGCGTACATAACTATCTTATCAAAGACGCAATCTTTGATAACAATGTTCTCGGCTTCCATATCGAATATATCAAGACTATGGAGGGCAATTTCGACTGGGATGATCCTACAATGGCAGATGGAATTGATATAGGCGAACTCTATATGTCCGAGGAACGGATGTCGATGATCGCAAACCACATTGTACAAAACCATAAAGCGAAGACAAGAAATGGTCAGTACACAGCCATCTTTGCTGTCTCTTCGATTGAAGCTCTGGTCAAATACTATGACATCTTCAAGAAGATCAATCATGACCTGAATATCAGCGGTATCTTCTCCTATGGACAGAACGAAGAAGCAGAAGGTAAAGATGAGCATAGTCGGGACGCTCTGGAACGGATCATCAAAGACTATAACGAGATGTACAGCACCAATTTCTCGACGGACACCTTCTCAGCCTATCACAAGGATATTTCAGACCGTGTAAAGGGCAAGAAAACCAAGTCCCTTGACATCCTTCTTGTAGTAAATATGTTCCTGACCGGCTTTGACAGCAAGCAGTTATCCGTTCTTTATGTGGACAAGGATTTGAAATATCACGACCTACTGCAAGCCTATTCACGAACCAACCGTGTTGAAAAGGAAACGAAACCTTTTGGTATTATCATCTGCTACCGTAATCTGAAAAAGAGGACAGATGACGCTCTTACCCTATTTTCTCAGAGCCATGATACTTCTGGTATTGTTGTTCCCGACTATCCCTATTTCGTTGAGAAGTACAATGAAATGGTTACTCGTTTGAAAGAAATAGCGAAGACTCCAGCGGATATTGACACCATGCAGAACGAGGATGACCAGAAGCTTTTCGTTGAGACATTCCGTGAGCTGACCAAGTATTTGCAATCACTTCAAACCTTCATTGAGTTCAGCTTCGACCATGACTCTCTCATCATGAGTGAGCAGGAATATCAGGACTATAAGAGCAAGTATCTGATGCTTTACGCAAAGCAAAAGAAAGATCGTGAAGTTGTTTCCGTCCTGAACGATGTGGATTTCTGTATTGAGCTAATGGAAAGTGACCGAATCAATGTTGCTTATATCATGAACCTTATCCGCAACATTCACTTCGATGATGCCAAACAGAAGGATTATGATATTAAGCACATCAAGGAAGAACTGGGAAGAACCGATAATCCCCAGTTGCTCCGCAAGGTGGAGATTCTGCAAGCCTTTTTGGATCGTGTTGTTGTGGGGCTGGAAAGTGCAGATGAGATCGACGCTGCCTACAATGACTTTGAAAATGAGGCAAAGCGTGAAGA
>VSNT01000300.1 GCA_009774465.1 Lachnospiraceae bacterium | reverse complement strand
AAAACTGTCTGCGGATTGTGTTCGACTTTCCCCATCTTCTGTGGTATGGTTCGGTTTGCAAAGCCCCACCATATTACGAAACGGAGGAATCGAGCATGAAAAACAGAAAAATCCTGTCCCTGCTCTTGACCGGAGCCATGACAGCGGCCCTGCTGGCTGCCCCCGCCCAGGCGGCAGAGACCCCGCCCATCCGAGTGAGCAGCTACAAGGGGAACACCCTGGAGGTGGGAGAGCGCAGCGGCCTCGTCATCGGCCCCAGCGGGATGGACTACATTGTAACCTCCAGCGACCCGGATACGGTAGCGGTGGAGCAGATCACTGGCTTTTGGGTAGCGGTCGCCAAGTCGGAGGGAACCGCAGAGATTACCGCCGCCAACCGAGCCGGGGTGTCTGGAACCCTGACACTCACAGTCGGCTCCGCCAATGCACCTGCCAGACCAGACAGCGCAAATCAGCCGGAAAATATGGAGATACGGCAGGAGCTGATTCGCCTGATCAACCAGACCCGCAAGGCCAATGGCGTGTTGGAGCTGCCTGTCAGCGAGGCCCTGATGAATGCCGCCCAAGTCTGCTCCAACCGGCGCTATACCTGGCATCACTTACAGGAGGAGTGTCAGGCTGCCGCCGATGCTGGCTACCCCTACGGCTTCGGGGATAATCTCACCGTGTTCACCGGCACAGAGGATGCCGCCCAACACGCTCTGGACAACTGGATCAACTCCCCCGGTCATTTCCATACCATGATCGACCCGGCCTGCGACTGCATCGGGGTGGGCGTGACCCAGCACGATGGCATTACCTACTGTTTTATGTTCGTTGGAATCCCCAACAGCGTCAACTTCTATGCGTAACAGAATCGAAACCGGGAACGGCCTTTCAGCGCAAGCTGGAGGGCCATTTCTTATTCCTCAAAAATGGAAAGGAGCTTTTGATTTATGCGAAAAACCTATTCCGCACTCACCCGCATGACGGCCCTGCTGCTCGTGCTGGTGTGTGTGCTGGGCCTGCTGCCCGCAACGGCTCTCGCCGCCAGCCCGTCCACCATCAAAATGGATGATTGCGCTTACAGCGGGACCAAGTACGACTCCCCGGCTCTGGGCGAGTGCTATATGCACCAGATGCACTTCAACTACAACGGCAAAAGCACCATGGGCTTCTGCGCTGAAAAAGGCAAGGGGATGGGGTGGTCGCTGAAGGGCCACACATGGGGCAATCCCCAGCCCATTTCCGACCCCACGGTCAAGACCATGATGGCCTATTTTTACGCCCATTCCACCGGCGTCTTCACCGATCAGGCCAAGGCCCTGGGTGTGGACGATGTGTGGAACAGCGACTACACCTGGACCATGAATTCCTGGACGCAGGCTGTCGTCTGGCGGTACAAGGCCGGTCTGCTGTCCGACCCCGTGGTTGCCTGCGCTGAGGAACTGCTGTGCGTCTACAACAATCTGGAACACACCAATTATTCCAGTATTGACGAGACTATGGACGGCAGATCGTTCCGGGACCGGGCGCAGTATATCCTCGACCTGGGCGCGCAGGGCGTGTGGGGCGATTGCGAGGTCTATGAATACGCCTACACCGGCCCCGGCTCCAGCTACCACCCCTCCAACGATGTGCAGGCCGTCATGGTGGGTGAGCTGAATGTCACCCGTGAAAAGTACAGCTTGACGGTCAAGAAGGTGGATTCCACCAATCCCAACAAGACTCTGCCCGGAGCGCGGTTCCTCGTTGCCTCTGAAAATGGCGCCTACTCCAAGGAAGTGGTGACAGGCAGCGACGGCACTGTGACCGTACCCAATTTGGAGGCCGGCACCTATGCCGTAACCGAACTGGAGGCCCCGGAGGGCTACGAGATCGACAATCCTGGGCCTCAGTATGTTGTTCTGCCCAGCGGCAGCGATAAAACTGTGACCGTCACCTTTACGGACACGCCTGAAATCACCGGCGAGGGCAGCATCCGCAAGGTGGATGCGGACGATCCTACCAAGGGCCTCGCCGGAGCGGTGATCAAAATTACCGGCGTGGATAATGATTTCACCGGGACCTATGTCACCGGCGCGGGCGGCTATCTCACCGATGTGCCCTGGGATCAGATGCCCGTGGGCAGCTATACCGCGGAGGAGGTC
>VSNT01000030.1 GCA_009774465.1 Lachnospiraceae bacterium | reverse complement strand
GGTGTGAAGATGCAGAAAATATATATTAAAAATAACGGTCCGGTAAAAAATTTTGAAATGGAAGTTAAAAAATTCAATTTATTAATTGGGGAACAGGCAACCGGAAAAAGTACTATTGCCAAAAGCGTTTATTATTTTAAGACTATAAAAACTAAAATTATCGATTATCTAACGCAAGTGTACGATTCAAATTCTTATAATAGTGTTTCCCAGGAGAAAGTCTGGTTTGATAAGGCTATAAAATCTGAATTTAAAAATATTTTTATAAAGTTATTTGGATATAGTTGGGATTTGAATCCCGAATTTTATATGAAATATGATTATGCGGAGAGCGTTTGGATACAGGTGAAATTGAAAAGGGGAGATAGGGATAAACAGTATATAAGCGTAACCTATTCGCCGGAGTTATTAAATTCCATTAAAAAGCTGCAAATGGAAATACGGGAAATGTATCATAGTAATGAAGGAATAATTAAAACCAGTCTTGTACTTACAAATGAAGAACGAAAAAGAAATCATGAAATGATAGTTCATAGAGTCAATGAGATTTTTTGTGATAATAAAGAAACCTATTATATTCCTGCCGGACGAAGCCTCCTGACAGTAATGTCAAACAATCGAGCGATAATGAATAACGCTGGCAATCTGGATTTGATAACGGAAATGTTTATGATGCTGATTGACAGTGTCCGCAATAGCTTTGGAAATGGCGTCCGAAAAGCACATCTTTTTTATCCTGTAGAAAAAAGACAGTTCGATGTTAAAAATATTGCAGATTTTATTATAAACATTGAAAAGGGAGAATATTTTTATAATGGCGGGAGGGAATTCCTGAAGATAGAAGAAGATGTTGAGCATCCGGTAGCAATTAATTTTGCGTCATCAGGGCAACAGGAGATTTTGTGGCTTTTAAATTTTATGTATGTTTTAATGCTACGGGAAGAAGATGTATTTTTGATTATTGAAGAACCGGAAGCGCATATTTATCCATTGCTTCAAAAAAGAGTAATGGAATTTATTGCCTTATTTACCAATATGCAGGATAGCGGTGTATTTATCACAACACACAGCCCCTATATTCTTACTGTTGCTAATAACCTGTATTATGCAGGGGTATTGGCAGAAGATGGTCAGGTCAAAGAGGTTTACAGGGTTTTGAATAAAAATTATATAATTAAAAAAGGAGAGCTTTCGGCATATAAGCTGCTTACAAATAGTGTACTTAAAAAGCAGCATTATATTAAATTATTGGATGAAGAAGAAAAGGAAATAGAATCAAATTTAATTGATGATGTGTCATTGCAGGTAAATGAGTTATACACCGCATTATATGGAATTGAATTGGATAAAGAGTAGGGACAAAATATGACGAAAAACAAAAGGCAGAGAAAGTCATTTATCACTGAGGGGACAGAAGGGTTAAAATATGTGATTGATGACATAGAGCATCAGAGTAAAGCATTGGTACCTATACAAATTGATGCAGGAAATCAGGTTGAAATTGTGCAGGTGGATGGCGGTTTAATTGCAGGGCTGCCAGAGGGAGAGGTTATATGTGATAATCTGGTATATACAGTAAAAGATAACTGCAGGGGACTGAATATTACCTGGATTATAGAATTAAAAGGAACAAAAAATCCTAAAGAAGCAAGACATTCTATAAAACAGATTATAAGCAGCATACAATATTTTCAAGACCAGGCTGCATACCCGCAGGCATTTAAATATGTTAATAATAGAGATTACGTATTTGCTGCTATTGCAGGAGCACCTGATAAAACGCTTCCAGTGCTGAATAACGGGGACTTAAAAGCCCTTTGTCAAAAGCTGATGGCGATCAGTGCTAAGAGAAAGAGTATAAAAGATATGTTTATGCTTTTTTGCTATATAAAACCCAATAGTCAATGTAAAAAAGCTGAAATAAGGGGAAATAAACCACCATATAATATTTATTGTTATAAAAATCAGGGGGGATATATTTCATACCCCTCTATGTTGATGAAACTATTGGAGGATAAATATAATTAAAGCCTGATTACATAGAGCGTTCCACAAAGTGTGTTGGCATCTGGTAATAATTATGCCGGAACAAATGATCATCCACCAGCTCTGCCAGACGATCCATTTCTTTTTGCGCATCCATGCCTGATGCTATGTTGTAATAGGCGTAAGCAAACTGTTTGCTGAAAAAAGGGTAAGCCGGAGTCTGGGGTCTGGTAAAGGAAGAGTGATGGAGTTGGGAAAATAAAATATTGGTGTTGTTAGAAACCGTATTAAAGTTATCCATAACCTCATAAATTTCCTTTAAAACAGGAATACCCGTATACTTGCTTATTTTCAACTGATTTTGAATGGTAAATACATATTGAATAAACTGGCAGCACTGGATGGGGTTTTTGGTCTGTCTCGACATGCAAAGTCCCCAGCTTCCGTGAGGCGTTGCAGCCTGCAGCCCTTTGGGAAGAGGAATAATCCCTACATTTTCGCTGTTTTTCAGAGATTGAAAATAGGCGCTGGGAAGGGACAGACTCATGGCAAAGTTGTCCGGAAAGCTGGCGCTGATATTTTCAATATGAGTATAGTGATATTTATGAAACAGATCGCCCAGCCACTGCATAGCAGCGACGGAAGATGCTGAGTTGATAAAGCCGTTGGTCTTCGTCAAATCTTCACTGAAAAAACTGCCCATATTCTGGAGAATAAAAGGAAGACCGGAATAGCTGTTCCATTCTCCTGATTTTGGTGATAAGCCCCGTCCGGAATCCATAAGAAGGGGATAGGGAAGAGAGGTTTTTTCCCTGATCAGGCTGCAGATGGATAAAAATTCCTCCCAACTCCAGGCTTCCGTGATATTTGCGGGTATTCTGATCTGCAGGCGCTTAAACAGCTCTTTATTATAAAGGATGCAGAGGGTAGATTCCGTGTAACCCAGGTGGTAAAGCTTCCCTTCATAGCTGCCCTGTTGTATGATCTGTTCCATAAAGGAATTTAAAAAAGAAGGTTCCATGTAATCATCAAAAGGAAGCAGAAAGTTCATATAGGCCCAGTAAGCCACGTCGGGACCGTCAAGAGAGAGAATATCCGGCGCATTGCCGCTGGCAAAGCTTTGCAGAAGCGAGTCACGCAAGGGAGCCTTTTCATTGGAAAGAAAAGTGGCATTTACGGAAAATCCCTGATTGGAATTGTTGAATTCATCAATTAACGAGATCCAGAACTGTTCCTCTCCCTGCTCCATAGGACACAGATATAAGGAAAGAACCAGGCGGGACTTGGAGCGGTCGGTGACAAAGCTGCCTTTTCCCTGCTGGCGAATGATATAACCCTCCGCTTCCAGATTCTTTAGCGCCTGGGTGATGGTGCTTTTGCTGACGCCAAGGGAGCGCATCAGTTCATTATCAGAAGGAATGGCATCTCCCGGAAGGTAGGTGCCATTTTCAATTTTTTTAATTAACGTATTTTTTATGGTAACGTACTTTGGAATACGTACATTTGTAGTGTGCATGATAGTTCCTCCTGGAATTCATTATTTATCCCTTAAGAGTTTTGAAAAGGGATTGACAACCCTTTTTTTGTATGGTAGTATCATAACATAAGTTGTTCGAATAATCAAGAGAAAAGGTAAAACTCCTCAATAAAATAAAGAGGAGTTATTAAATAAAATAAGTTATTCGAACAACCGAATAAGAGAAAGGAGGATAAGCACAAGTCAAATATCTAATTAAGCGTAGCTGATTAACTTGTGCTCGCACAAGTCATATATCCGCTTAGGCGCAGATGATTGATTTGTTGCTCACAAAAAGAAGTATGGATACGGTTGGGGGAAAGACATTTTCGAAGGAAGAATTGTATGACCGGACGCCCAGAGTATATAAAAGGGATGCTTCTCAGGTTCGCTTTTTGCTGGGGGGAATTGGGACAGGCAATTTTTCAGTAGATGCCCGGGGAAAATTTCTTGATTGGGAGATTTTTAACTGGCCGGCAAAGAATACAAAATTCCCGCTCTCCTTTTTTGCCATCAGGGCGGAAAACGAAAAAATGAAACGGCCAATGTCGAAAATATTAGAGTCCAGGCTGCTGCCGCCTTATACCAGTTCTCATGGGTATTTGCAGGCGGAGCTGGTGAATCTTCCCCGGATGGAGGACTCAAATCTTGTGTGCGAATATCCTTTTGCCCGGGTGAATTTTCAGGATGGAGAACTGCCGGTGGAGGTGTCTTTGGAGGCATTCACACCTTTTATCCCTTTAAATGCGGAAGATTCCGGAATCCCCTGCGGAATTATCCGGTATAAGGTGAAAAATAGGGCGGACTGTGAAACAAAAGTGAGTCTGGTGGGAACACTGCCCAATGCATCCGGATTTGAAGGGTATGACGTGATCGAAAACTTAAAGCTTGTCGGCGGCGTGAAAAATGAATTCAGGCAGTCGGGAAAGGTGAAAGGGCTGTATTATTCCCCGGAAGAGCTTCAGGAAAATCATCTTCGTTATGGAAATATGGCGATTATGATGGAAGAGGAAGAGGTGACCTACAAAACCGAATGGTTTGACGGGGAGTGGGTGGACGGAATTCAGGACTTCTGGGATGATTTTACGGAAGATGGGCTGCTTGAGAAGGAGACGAAATCGGAGAGCGTGGGCTGTGAATTTGCCCAGTTTCATAATTTCAGCTTTTTAAAAAGGCGGGAAAAAATAGGTTCTATCGGTGCACAGAAAGTTTTAAAGCCGGGGGAGGAAAAGACATTTGAGTTTGTGATCAGCTGGTATTTTCCTAACAGAGTAAAGGCATGGATTGAGTTCGACGAGGACTATGATAAATTTGTGAAGGGAGAATACGGGACGGTTCGAAATCACTATGGGACAAGGTTTAAAAATGCCTGGGATGTGGGAGAATATGTTTACCAGCATATGGAACGTCTGGAAAAAGGAAGCAGAGATTTTCAGGAAGCAATGTTTCGAAGAACCACCTTTCCCTATTATGTGATCGACGCATTAACTGCCAATATCACAAACCTGCGCAGCAACCTCTGTTTTTGGCTGGAGGATGGAACCTTTGCCGGTTTTGAAGGGATCAGGGACTATATTGGATGCGGCTACGGAAGCGTACCTCATGTGTGGAATTACGAGCAGACAGTGGCTTTTTTGTTCCCGGAACTGGAAAAAACCATGCGGAATGTGGAGTTTTTGCAGGAGACAGATGAAGAAGGATGTATGTCCACCAGAATGTTTTCCGTGTTTGATCAGGAGAGGTATAAAATGGTGCCGGCATGTGACGGGGAGCTTGGAAGCATTGTACGAATCTACCGGGATTTTAGAAATCTGGGGGATATGGAGTTTTTAAGGAAAATCTGGCCAAAAGCATCTGCCGCAATGGATTATTCCATGCGACAATGGGATTTGGATCATGACGGCGTACTGGACGGACAGCAGAATACCACCTACGATATAGAATTTTACGGACCCAATCCCATGACAGACAGTATTTTTCTTGCAGCCCTTAAGTGCTGTGTGGAGATGGCGGATATTTTAGGGGATATTTCCCGTAAAGATAAGTATGAAGAAGTATTCCAAAAGGGAAAACTGCGGGCGGATGAATTAATGTTTAACGGCGAATATTACATTCAGGTGCAGGAGGAAATTGATAAATATAAATATCAATTTGGCAAAGGGTGCCTTTCCGATCAGCTTTTGGGACAGTTCCTTGCTCATATGGCAGGAATTGGCGATATCCTGCCAAAAGAACATATCAAATCCGCAATGAAAGCAGTTTTTAAATATAATTATATGACAGATTTTTACCATACGGACTCGGTGCACAGAGCCTATGCCTTAAATGAAGAGCGCGGACTGGTGATTGCCACATGGCCAGAGGGCGGACGCCCCAAATTTCCCTTATCCTATGCGGGAGAAGTGTGGACGGGAATAGAATATGAAACTGCGGTAAATTTAATTTATGCAGGCTATCTCGAAGAAGGGCTTACCATAGTAAAGTCGGTACGTGACCGCTACGACGGATATAAAAGAAATCCTTTCAGCGAAGTGGAGTCAGGGCATCACTACAGCAGGGCAATGGCAAGCTGGGGGCTGCTGAATGCATTGTTAGGACAAGAAAGCGACATGTACAGGAACACTTTAAGCTTTCATCCGGTGATGGATGAAGAACTGTCCAGCTTCTTTATCTGCGGAAAAGCATGGGGTGTGTACAGTCAAAAGAAGGTAAACGGGAAACTGGAAAAAACAATTGATGTACTCTATGGAACACTGGACGGCATTACCACGACATTATCGTAGAAGATGAGGAATCGTAAGATTCAGAATGGAGGAAGGTTGAATGAGAAAAACAGGATTAATGAAAAAGGCAATCAGCATATTAAGCATAGCAGCGCTGCTTTTAGCGTCAGGCTGTGGTGCAAAGCAGACAGAGCCGGAAGGCAGTCAGTCACAGGATAGTGCAGACGGGGCAGTCCAGGAGGAGCAAAGCACCTCAGAAAATGAAAAAAACGCGGGGCAGGAAGCAGGTACTCAGGAGGTCACCATTCATTTTTCAGAGCATGTTGCCAATATTGAAGCACAGGAGCCTCATATGATGAAGATTATTCAGGCTTTTGAAGAGACTTATCCCAATATTCACATTGAAATTACGGGAAAAGAAGTTTCCGAACATAATACCCAGATGACGCTGCTTGCAGGAGAAAATAATCTGCCGGATATTTTCTGGCTGGAACAGACGCCGGCAAAGGAATTTGCCCAAAACGGATATCTTTATGACCTGACGGACGCATTAAACGACTATGGCATTAATAACAGCCTGCTTCCCGGGCTGGTAAACTCCTGTACGGTAGATGGCAGGGATTACGGGGTTCCAAGTGAAGTTATGATGGCAGGTTTTTTCTATAATAAAGAACTGTTCGAGCAGGCAGGAATCGAAAAAGCGCCTGTTACCTACGAAGAGTTTACAGATGCGGTTAATAAGCTGAAAAGCAGCGGAATTGTTCCTTTGACTGTAGGCGCGCAGGATAATTACAGTATCTGGGCTTTTGAGACTATGATTGCAAGATACGGATTCTTTGAGAAGCTGGAAGACTTAAATGCAGGAAATGTAGAATGGACAAATGACGATTTCATTCATTATTTTGAAAAAGTAGAAGAAATGCGGGATAACGGCACCTTCACGGAAGACATTGCTAACATTGGCTACTTTGAGGCAAAGGAACGTTTCCTTGGCGGAAATGCGGCAATGTTTAACACAGGCGCATGGGATATCGGGGATTTTGAAAATAGTGATATGGCACAGAACATTGGATTTTTCTGGGGACCGACCTTTTCAGACAGTGAATATCCTCAGCAGATCGGCATTAAGGCATCCGGCGGCGTGTATGTAGTATCTGCAAAAGCCGCTGAAGATCCTGCACTTTTAGACGCGGTTATGAAGTTCTGGCAGTTTTATTATGGAGAAGAGGGAACCAGAATTATTGCGGAAGATACCTCTGCATTGCCCTGCTCCCAATATAATGGTACCATAGATACACAGGCACATCCGGTTTTAGCAGCTATGATTACAGCATTAAATGACGACTGGGATGCGGTAACAGAACCTTTTAATTCTATGTCAACTACAGTAGCTTATGGATACTTTGATGCAACCTTTGGAGTAATGACAGGTGTTTATACGCCACAGGAAGCAGCTCAGTATGTGGAAGATCTTCATATGGCGGAGAGATAAATTATGTATTGGTTAAGTACAAAGAGAGCGAAGGCATTTATGCTGCTCCCGACCCTGCTTATATACAGTATTTTTATCATTATTCCGGTATTTATTGCGGTGTATTACAGCTTTACGGAATATACTGGTCTTGGAAAAGCAAAATTTACAGGAATCAGCAATTACATCAGAATGTTTGGAGATAAGCTATTTCTAATTGCCCTCCGCAATACATTGCTTGTGCTGGTTTTGGGGACGGTTTTCCTCCTTGTAGGTTCTTTTCTGGTGGCGCATATCATGAATGTGAATTTTACAGGAAATGCATTTTTCAAAATGATCATCTTTGCGCCCTATGTGATTGCACCTATTATTATCGGAATTATCTGGGGATATATTCTTAACCCCAATTACGGAATGCTGAACAGCTTTTTAAGAAGCGTTGGTTTAGATGGGCTTGCAATTGAATGGATCGGCGGAACCAAGTGGTCGCCGCTGTCTTTGGCACTGGTGTTTACCTGGCAGATGCTGGGCTTCCATGCCACCATATTTCTCTCCGGAATCAAAGCGATTTCGGGGGAAATGTATGAGGCATGCGCCATAGATGGTGCAAATGGTTTCCAGAAAGTGCTTTTTGTTACCATTCCCATGCTGAAGGAGACCATTATCATCAATACGGTTTTAATCATTACCGGTGTATTTAAAATATATGAGCTTGTATACCAGATGACGGGAGGCGGACCGGCGCATCAGTCGGAGCTTTTGACTTCTTATATGTACTTTACCGTCTTTACGTCCAGAAGGTATGGATATGGCATGTCCATTGCAGTTGTTATTTTGACGCTTTCCATTATTGGCTCATTTGCCTATATCAGGATCGTGGCAAGAAAAAAGCAGGAAGGAGGCGCATAGAAATGGAAACAGCCGTGAGAAAGAAATTTTCCATTAAAAAAGTGTTATTTTACCTGCTGATTACAGCCATTCTTGTGATTTCCATGCTTCCCATTCTTTGGGCGGTGCTGCTTTCCTTTAAGACAAACAATGAGATTGTAAATGCGCCTTTGGCGCTGCCTGATCTCTGGAGCTTTGGGAATTACCAGCGGGCAGTTGACACCATTGATTTTGGAAGGATGTATTTTAATACGATTTTTATTGTGGTCATAGCAACGTTTTTCAGTGTGGCAATCACTTTTATGAGTTCCTTTGCCATTGCCCGGATGACTTTTAAAAAGAAAAACACAGCGGACTATCTGTACTTTTATCTGCTGATGGGAATTGCCATTCCAGTTTATGTGCTGCTTTTTCCCATTTACCGGATCGACTCGCTGCTTGGCATTTTAGGCACCAGGCTGGGGCTTATCCTGCCCTATATTGCAGTAAATATTTCATTTAATACGTTGCTTTTCGTAGGCTTTTTAAGAGGAATTCCGGAGGAGCTTGAAGAGGCGGCAGTGATTGACGGATGCAGGCTTGCGGGGCTGTGCACCAGGGTGGTGATTCCGGTGATGAAGCCGACCTTTGTAACGATTGTAATTTTTAATGCGGTTTATATTTATAATGAATTTCCTTTTGCATCCACCTTTATTCAAAACGACAAGTTAAACACCGTGTCACTTATGACTTCCATGTTTAAAGGGCAGTATTCTATGGACTACAGCGGTATTATTGCTGCCAGCCTGATGATTATGCTGCCGGAATTGGTTTTCTATGTGTTTTTACAAAAGTATATTATTGGAGGAATGACGGCGGGGGCAGTGAAAGGTTAGCGGCAGAGAAAGTTTGAATGAGATAAAAATTTTAATTATGGTACATTCAGGCACAGGCTTCACAGCCTGTGCCTGGGTATTTTATGAGTATTAAACTTAAGTTGTTATATTTTTCTCTTTGGCCTTTGTGTACTCTTCTACAGTGGTGTCAAGCGCTGCGCAGGCTCCTGGCAGGTCAAGACTTAAGTTTTTCATTAGAGATTCGATGTTTTCAACTAAGTTTGTAGAAATTCCTTCAGACAGACCAGCAGATTTACCCGCATCAAACCCCTCTTCAAACCCTTCTTCATGCAGCACTTTTTTTACATATTCTTCGTTATATTCATAAATGGACATGGCAATAACCTCTGCTTTCTGTTCAATTAAAAATTCTTTCAATATATTTTTCTGAATGCATGTATCCACTGCGGCTACGACTGCTGCCTTTAAAGATCTGGTTTTTAAATTGCTTCGTATTTCGGCAATAAAGTAAGAATAGTCTGCAAGTGTTTTACACTTATTCATCAGTTCTTTATTCTGACCATAATTGATATTAATTGTCTGTACAGTCAGTTCCAGACAACCTTTTGTCTGATCCTCAAAAGAAGTGGAAAGCTTCTGGAAAAATTCTTCCTCCTGATGTTCGGTGCCATTGTAAAAAACAATGTAATGGGGCGTAGGAATCATGATTCGTTTCTTAATACTAAGATCAATGTCTTTGATATATTTCTTATACAAATCAGTTAAGTAAAACAATCCCCTGAGGGGCATATTAGGGCAGTAAGTTGACTGATGTTCATATAGGCACATATCGCAGCCAATCAGGAAAGAAACGTCATTTTTCATTTTCATAAAAATAGCATTTTCAAGGGTATTGACAGTTAGGTCATCCACATCCGTATAGGCAGTGTTGTTTAGAGCGTTGTACAGTTCTAAAAGACGCTGCTTATCCTTAAACAGGAGCCGGAAAATTCTGTCCTTGTAAGTGAAGTAGACTGGCTGGTCTGGCTCTAAGCCATAAAAATTTTTAGCGGCATTCGAAGTTTTTTCAGTATTCATAGTTTTTCTTTCCTTTCTTATGGTGCAGGAAAAGACAGCCTGCTTTGTATAAGAAAGGTCTGTTTTAATTCCCTGCCGGTTGTTTGATTGGGTTTTAGCAAGGATTCTAAAACAGATAAAATACCAGATTCAGGTATTTTAAAGAAAAATAGATTAACAAAACGAATTTCCGTTAGAATTTCAATGCTATGTAATGATTGTAGCAGATGGGAGATGAAAGTGTCAACAATTTTAATGAGTATTATATGTAAATTAATGGTAAATCTAAAATAAAAGCTATTAAAAACCAAATACTTTGGCTTCATTGAAAGCAGTAGCATTCTATGTTAGAATTTAGGAAAAGGAGATCCTGATATGAACAAAAAATCTGAAATAGTTTTTATGCAGGTCCGATTACTCCGCCTTGCATCAGAAGAATGGCATATGCCTATCCAGAAAGTAAATATATTGTTTGATCAATACGGTATCCTTAAATTCATAGAAGATTGTTATGATGTTTTTCATATGGAAGGTGATTATGCAGTATTTGATGAGATCAAAACTTTATTGAAAAATAAGGGGGTGGATGTTAGTGCTGAAATTATCTGATGGTATGCTTCTTTATCATGGAAGCTATTGTGAAGTGCGGACTCCGGATTTAGCAAAGTGTGCGGATTTTAAGGATTTTGGAAAAGGCTTTTACCTGACATCATCCAGACAGCAGGCAGAGAATTTTATCAATGCTTCTCTCAAAAAAGCAAAAGCGCAAGGGGTAGTTTTCGCAGACCAGAAATATGGAGTGCTTTCAACATTTTGTTATCATTTTGATAAAGATATAGCAGATTTTGTTTATTGCAATGCGGATGCTGACTGGCTGCATTGTGTTGTGGGGCATAGAAAGGCAAATACATTTCCAACAGTTGTTGAAGAAATGAAAAAATATGATATCATAGCCGGAAAGATTGCAGATGATGCAACCAATGTTACGATTTTGACTTATTTAGTTGGAGCCTATGGTACGATTGGGAGCGAGGAAGCAGACAGCTTGTGTATCAGCAGACTAATTCCGGAACGTTTAAAAGATCAGTTTTGTTTTAGAACGGAAAAAGGTTTAAAATGTCTGTCATTTGAAGAAAGTGAGCGCATATGGAAAAATTAAAGGATGTTACGGAAGAACAGAAAAAATTTGCTGTAGACGCAATGGTTGCGTTGGTAGTTGAAGAATTGGCTAATGTTTTAAAACTTGACTACACCACAATATTAAAAAACTTTGTCGCATCAAAAACAGGGGCATTGCTTTATGATGAGTCATCAAAACTTTGGTGGAATGGCCCCTCCTATATAGCGGATATGTATATAAAAGAATGCAGGAATATATAATTCCTACATAAAATATTGACACTTCTCCAAATAAAATTGCTGTTCTTTCTCAAAAAGTGCAATCAGTTTATCAATACCTTTTTCTTCCTGATATTCTTTCAATGCTTCCAAATATTCATTTCTGTTTGCATCTTCAATTACAACCGGCACGATGCCATTCTTCAAACACTCTCTAAAAAGAATGAGTCTGCCTGTTCTGCCATTTCCATCCTGAAATGGGTGAATACTCTCATATCTTGCATGGAATTTGGCCAATGAATTAAGATTTACTTCCTGTTCCAAATACCATCTCAGAAGAATAGTTATTTCTTCTTCAACGTTTTCAGGCTTTACAGTCTGATACATTCCAATCATATTGGGACGTTTTTTATAATCACCAATTGCATACCCATTTGCGCGGTCCTCAAATACGCCGGATTTTAGTTCATAATGAAATTGCTTTATTAATTCCTGAGTTAATGGCTCATCCAGGGTATCCAACATTTTATTGAACATCAGGAAATGTCCATTCATCTCTTCAACGTCTTTTGCTCTGTAGTAATCGTCTGATTTAGGCAGTGTGCCATTGTCAAACAGTGAAGCTGTCTGTTCCTCAGTCAGCGTACTTCCTTCAATTTTATTGGAATTATAAGCAAGCAAACGCTGAGTGTATGCATACACACCGGTTCTGTCAAATTTTTCTCTTTCTATCTTCAACCTTTCCATAAGAAAGTTTAAAAACTCTTTATTCCTGTCATTACTCATATTGTTCACCTTTATAAATGAGCCAACTCGAAAGAGCAGCGTTCCTTTTTACAGTTAAATCTCTTTATCGTTATATTGTACACGCTGATTACAAAATGGTCAATGTCAACATTTTTTACATGCATTATAGGTAAATTGTTTTTTACCAGGTTAGTGCGCTAAAATTTTATCAATAGAAACGTTTTTCAGGTCTGTTTGATTTCCAGCTTCCTTTTTTATTATACAGGAAAAAAAGGAGGTAATTTGTATGAAATTATCAGTATTGTCATGGAATGTCCGTGGCGAAAATGTGAAGACAAAAGAGTATCTTGAGCATGTTTTAGGGTGGCTTAAAGATAACAGGAATGAGGGGCAGGAGGTGGATTTTATTCTGCTGCAGGAGACTTCGGCGCAGGACCACGAGGATTCACTGTACCGTGTCTTATTGGAACCATTAGGCTACAGCGTGTTTAAATTCAGGGAACAGAGCTGCGGCCGGGGAGACTGCTATCTTTTTGCGGTGAAAAACGATTGGGCAGTGGTTGGAAATTCGGGCTATATTCCGGTTTGGAATCCTGCACAGTACAGTGGCTCCACTGTAATACGTTCTCCTTATTTTATTGAGGCGGAAAAGGACTCGGTACGGATAAGGCTTATTAATTTTCACAATGCATTTGGTATGAACGGTATTCGTTATTCCTGTGCGGAAACATTGGCGGCAGTATTAAATCAGCAGCCGGAAGCATTTACAATCCTTGCCGGAGATTTTAATTTGCTTCAGGAGCAAATGCCGGGTTATCCTTCGCTTCGGTCTCTGATTAACAATCGTTATGATCACATTCTTACTTCCCCTGCGATGGCTTATCTGTGCGGAGAAGTGCTGGATGGAGATGACGAGGGGCGTCCGTTGTTATGGGAATATTCGGAAATGGATATAAGTTCCATCAACGGAAGTGATCATTGTGCGCTGTTTGGAAGATATCAATTGGAATGAAAAGAATTCCAATTGAATTCCAAAGCCTGATGCTAAATTAATCTTGCATTCGGCCGGATTGCATAATGACATGTCAGAAAAATAAAAAAAGAATGGAGGAATTTTCTTATGCAGAAGTATTCACTTAGTGTAACTAACAATTCAAATCTTTTTGGGAACATTTGTGTGTTCCAGACCTTGCCGAATCAGCCGGAAAACATGGTCAGCCTTGCGTGGTTCAGCGAACCTGCCCATCCGGGGACTACAGTGGAATTTGACTGGAGCATTATTTACAATTTCGTATGGTCCCGTCAGGGCGAACTGATTCCCGGAGTTACCTTTAAGGCATCCCAGACAATTGATACGGAGCCTTCTGATATTACGAAGAATTCCATTGGCTTTACAAAGGAGTCAGGCGCATATCGATTTATGGGAACAAACAGAACAACAAAATCAGGAACCCTTGGCATTTATACGGATCAGACCGTTCCTCATGGAGAAGCGTCTGTCGGCGTTGGTATGTCCGGCAGCGGCACATTTGCAGTAACTGCAACTCCGAATTATAACTTTACCTTCACACCTCACCCTAAATACTGGGTGGTATTTGGAACCTATGAAAAGGGTGAAGTTATGGATATTGAAGCGCTTACCAATACAGCAGAAATTATTTTTGAACCGGATGTTTATTCCATGAAAGCAATCTTAAAAAATGACAATACATGGGAAGTAAAAAGATAAGCTGCTTAAGTTTTCAAATGCCCGAATAGCAGTGTTATTCGGGCATTGGCTTATGGAGAACCAAAAATAAATGAAAGATGATAAAATTACAATAGACTGCTTTGGTAAGTTGTCCATTAAGATGGGAAGCAGAGAAATGGGCAGTGAGATGAATTCGGAAAAAGCAAGAGAACTGATTGCATTTTTAATGACCTATGAAGGAAAGTCTGTGAAAAAGACAACAGTCTGTGATGCTCTTTGGAGCGACCACGATCCCAAACACAGTGCAGACAGCCTGTATAAGCTGGTGGATAAAATTCGTGACATGCCGATTCCTTTTCATCTGGAATGCAGACGCAATATCATTCAGCTGCATCTGGATAATGTGTGTAGTGATTTGACGGAATTTACCCGCGGCATACGCGACAGGGAAAATATCAAAGCATTGGAATCGGTAATTCCACTTTATCAGGGAACGCTTTTTGAAGAAGAGGGATATGAGTGGATCATGGATAAAGAAGGAAAGTTTGATATGCTTTACCTGGACGCCCTGCAGTATTTGATGGATCATTACAGCAAAAAAGGCAGCAGGCACAAGTTGTTTTATTATGAAGCTTTAATGGAGCGGTTTTAAGAACATTTTGATAGGAAAAAAGCAGCGCGGCATCTGGGATGCGGCGCTGTTTTTGTGAACATGTATTATAAGTAAATTGTTTTTGCCAAAAGAGTATGTTAAAATTTTGTCAATAGAAATTTATTTGTGCGTCAGCCAAAGACGAGGAAATAGAAATTTCATATATAAGAAAATGGAGGAATTTTTATGCAGAAGTATTCACTTAGTGTAACCAACAATTCAAACTCTTTTGGAAATATATGTGTGTTCCAGACGCTGCCGAACCAACCGGAAAATATGGCCAGTCTTGTATGGTTCAGCAAGCCTGCGCATCCTGGTACTACAGTGGAATTTGACTGGAACACTGATTACAGTTTCATATGGTCCCATGAGGGCGAATTAGCTCCCGGCGCTACTTTTAATGCATCCCAGACGATTGATGCGGGGCCTTCTGATATTACAAAGAATTCCATCGGCTTTACAAAGGAGTCAGGTACGTACCGTTTTGTAGAGACAAACAGAACAACAAAAGCAGGAAGACTTGGCATTTATACAGATCAGACTGTTCCTCATGGCGAAGCATCTGTCGGCATTGGTATGTCCGGCAGCGGTGCATTTGCAGTATCTGCAACACCGAATTATAACTTCACTTTCCTGCCGCATCCCAAATACTGGGTAGCATTAGGAAACTATGAAAAGGGTGAAGTCCTGGATATTGAGTCTTTAACTAATACAGCAGAAATTACTTTTGAACCGGATGTTTATTCTATGAAAGCAGTATTAGAAAATGACAATGTTTGGGAAATTAAAAAATAAGCAGAGTATTGAATAAATTGGTGGATAAAATCCATGATTTAATGGATTTTGAGGATTATATATAAAAGGCAGTGTGATATCTGGTGATACGCATTGCTTTTTATTTTTGTTTAATTTTTTTGATTTGATATTTACAAATATCTTATTATTACCTCTTTACTATATAGCCGGCAAAATTATGGAAAGGAAGGGTAATGATATGGATACAAATTTAGAGGAAAACAGGGTAATTTTTACAGCGGGAGATGGTACAGCGGAAAATCCCTTTATTATTTTAGACAGGAGCGGGCTTGAAGCTGTTTCTGATAATTTATCTGCCCACTATAAGCTGGGGGCGGATATTGATCTTTTGGGAGAGGAGTTTACGCCGATAGGGACCTCTTCATTATATTTCAGCGGAACCCTTGACGGGGGAGGCCATGCAGTGAGGGGACTGAAAGTGGCGGCGGACGGCTATGCAGGGCTGTTTGGAAAAGCCAGCGGTGCGGCGTTTAAGGATCTGAGAATAGAAGAGGCGGAAGTAGAGTCCACGAAAAGCTATGCCGGAATCCTTGCAGGAAGCATAAACGGAGGAAGCATCACAGGATGCAGCGTGTCAGGAACGCTTGCAGGGAAGGACTTAACCGGAGGCTATGCGGGGGAAGCGTCAGGAAATGTAAAGGTGCAGGAATGCTGCATGGAGGGAAGCGTCAGGGCGTCAGGAAACACTGGAGGATTTTTCGGAAAGGTGTCAGGAAAGGCAGAAGCGGAAAAGTGCCGTGTTTCAGGGAATGTGTCAGGCTATGAGAATGTAGGAGGCTTCGCCGGGTGGATATCGGGAAAAAGCGGAACCTTAAAGGAGTGCAGCGCATCCGGAGAGATCCAGGGAAGCAGCTGTGTGGGAGGCCTTATAGGAAAGATGGAAGGGTACACAGCCATTGAAAACAGCTATGCGTCAGGAAGCGTGTCCGCCAGCGGAAGGGACGGGTATGCAGGAGGACTTGTAGGCTACCGCACATATGGAACCCTCACAAACTGTTATGCGGCCTGCCGGATGAGCGGGAAAGCGAAGGGGCTGATGAATCATGCATCATATGATACCGTAACAAACTCCTACTATGACAGCCAGCTGGCGGGAGAGGGAAAAGACGATTCGTATAATAAAGGGAAGCTGACTTCGGCCTTTATGAGAAGAGGATTTTTAAAGGCCTGGGATTTTGAGGAAGTCTGGGAAGTAGAGGAAGGGGAGAGCTACCCGTACCTTAAGTGGGAAGGAGAAAGCGGAAAGAGGAAGGCGGACATTGGAGAGATTATGGGAGGAGACGGGACGGAAGGAAATCCGTACCGGATCGGAACAGGCGGAGGCCTTAAGAGCATTACGTATGAGCTTTCAGGGAAGTATCTGATGGTGAATGACATAGACCTTATGGGAGAGACATTTACGCCGATAGGAACCTCTTCATTATATTTCAGCGGAACCCTTGACGGGGGAGGCCATGCAGTGAAAGGACTGAAAGTGGCGGCGGACGGCTATGCAGGGCTGTTTGGAAAAGCCAGCGGTGCGGCGTTTAAGGATCTGAGAATAGAAGAGGCGGAAGTAGAGTCCACGAAAAGCTATGCCGGAATCCTTGCAGGAAGCATAAACGGAGGAAGCATCACAGGATGCAGCGTGTCAGGAACGCTTGCAGGGAAGGACTTAACCGGAGGCTATGCGGGGGAAGCGTCAGGAAATGTAAAGGTGCAGGAATGCTGCATGGAGGGAAGCGTCAGGGCGTCAGGAAACACTGGAGGATTTTTCGGAAAGGTGTCAGGAAAGGCAGAAGCGGAAAAGTGCCGTGTTTCAGGGAATGTGTCAGGCTATGAGAATGTAGGAGGCTTCGCCGGGTGGATATCGGGAAAAAGCGGAACCTTAAAGGAGTGCAGCGCATCCGGAGAGATCCAGGGAAGCAGCTGTGTGGGAGGCCTTATAGGAAAGATGGAAGGGTACACAGCCATTGAAAACAGCTATGCGTCAGGAAGCGTGTCCGCCAGCGGAAGGGACGGGTATGCAGGAGGACTTGTAGGCTACCGCACATATGGAACCCTCACAAACTGTTATGCGGCCTGCCGGATGAGCGGGAAAGCGAAGGGGCTGATGAATCATGCATCATATGATACCGTAACAAACTCCTACTATGACAGCCAGCTGGCGGGAGAGGGAAAAGACGATTCGTATAATAAAGGGAAGCTGACTTCGGCCTTTATGAGAAGAGGATTTTTAAAGGCCTGGGATTTTGAGGAAGTCTGGGAAGTAGAGGAAGGGGAGAGCTACCCGTACCTTAAGTGGGAAGGAGAAAGCGGAAAGAGGAAGGCGGACATTGGAGAGATTATGGGAGGAGACGGGACGGAAGGAAATCCGTACCGGATCGGAACAGGCGGAGGCCTTAAGAGCATTACGTATGAGCTTTCAGGGAAGTATCTGATGGTGAATGACATAGACCTTATGGGAGAGACATTTACGCCGATAGGAACCTCTTCATTATATTTCAGCGGAACCCTTGACGGGGATGGACATGCAGTAAGAGGGCTGAAGGTGGCAGCGGAAGGTTATGCAGGGCTGTTTGGAAAAGCCAGCGGTGCGGCGTTTAAGGATCTGACGATAGAAGAAGCGGAAGTAGAATCCACGAAAAGCTATGTCGGAATCCTTGCAGGATATCTATCAGGAGGAAATGTCCTTCGGTGTAACGTACAGGGAAGTGTATCAGGGAAAGAATATGTTGGAGGAATTGCCGGGTATGCAAGTGGGGGTAATATCATAGGATGCCAAGTATTGGGAGAATTAATAGGAAGCTCTTATACTGGAGGAATTTTAGGAATTTTGACGGGAAATAGCGGAAAGCTACAGGGATGCAGCTGGGAAGGAATTGTAAGAGGAGGAGCTAATGCAGGAGGACTTACGGGAAACTTGACTAGTGGAAATATTTTTAGTTGTTTTGCAAGAACAGACGTGGAGGGAACTGAAAATGTGGGAGGACTTGTAGGAGAATTGATGGGGAGAGTGGAAGATAGCTATGCAATAGGAAAAGTAGCATCGAAAACTGGGAAAAATACTATTGGCGGAATTGCAGGATACAGCAAGTCATCAACCATTAAAAACAGCTACGCATCAGCGCAGATAAGCAGCAATGGTCAGGGATTAGCCTACGTTTATTCTTTCACTACAATCCAAAACTCCTTCTTTGACAGCGACATTGCCGGAAAAACATCTCCAGCCAGTCAGGCGAGAACAACCCAGCAAATGTTCAGTAAGGATACCTATACAGGCTGGGATATGGAAAGCATTTGGGAACATGAGGAAGGCGCATATCCTCTGTTAAGAAAAATAGAGTTCCTGAAGAATCAGCTTTTTGAATTACAAGTTCATAACCGAACCTGGCATTCCGTAATCGTTAGATGGGCAGCTATCTCAGGTGCTGCAGAATATGAACTGCACTTTAATGGAGAGGTCAGAAAGCTTTCTGAGCCGGAAGTGTTCATAGAAGATCTTCTCCCTGACACAGACTATGAATTAAAAATCATAGCAAAGTTGGATGATTCGATTCAGGTAACATCCAAAATCTTAAATTTAAGGACCAGAAAGATATCTGCTGTCAAAGGTTTTCACAGTACGCACAAGGAAGAGAATTCTATTACCCTTACTTGGGATCAGATTGCCGAAGCGCAAGGGTATGAAGTGATTTATGGTGATAACGTCATATTGACAGATACAAATACATGCACACTGACAGAATTAAATAACGACGTGCCTTATGTGATTTCAGTTAGAGCACTCCTTGCAGATGGCGGAGAACTGATAAGCAGCCCGATTGTGGAAAAGATATATGAACTGGAGCCTCAAACAGATTATGCTGGAGGGTTTTTGGCAAAATGTGAAGGGCAGACATGGTTTATAGACGAAGTGGAAAATCTGCTGAACCAGAAAGGAAAATCTATCTGTACAGTAAGTTCCAAAGACGATTTTTCTGCGATATATGCACTGAATCTTTCAGATCGGGGAATCAGTGGACAGATACCTTCGGCCATTGGAGAACTTTATCAGTTAAGGTATTTGTATTTGGCGGATAACAATTTAAGCGGCCAGCTGCCAAAGGAAATGGATACCCTTGCATACTTGACAGGACAGGATTTGTCGGGAAATCAGTTTACAGAATAAAAATCTATTAATTAAAAAAGTTTGTGAATAAGAAGATTTACAACATTTGCGACAGCCTTCAAGGTCAGGCAAATCTGACCTTGAACTGCTGCTCAAAAAAATAAGAAAGGAATGGGTAAAATTTATGGAACAATTAAATTTAAGATACACAATAAACAGTGATGGTTCAATCACAGCCAGCTGGGATAGTATACCTAATGCGGTGGAATATAGCGCATATATGTATGCAGAAAATGGAGGCGTGATTTATTATGAAAAACACTTAACAGTTACATCTTATACAAGTCGGTCGAATCTGGAAGCAAATACGATTTATAGAATAGTAGTGACAACATATGCTCTTTCTAACGTGCCGATATCAGATGGGGTAAGAATATTGCTGCCATCAGATTTTTACAACAATGTCCCTCTGGATATTCCTCAAAATATAAATGCAGCTGCAGGCCCTGTGTCTGTAGATATAAGTTTTGACAAAGTGGTAAGAGCCAGTGGATACGATATTCTTTTAGATGGGACTATCTATAGTATTACAAGTAACCTTGGCAGGATAACTAAAACAATCAGCGGCCTTACGCCGAAAACAAATTATTCCTATGCTGTACGTGCAAAAAACAGTACCAAAACGGGAGAGTATAGTCAGACAAGAACGTTTACTACCCCGGCAGTAAGTCCAGCAGCGCCTACAGGAATTACAAAGTCAGTTACGCAAAACTCTGTGACTATAAGCTGGAATCCGGTGCAGACAGCAACAATGTATGACATTGTATTTAATGGGACGAAGTATACCATAGGAGCTACATCAAGAACCTTTACCGGATTATACCCGGGCACAAGCTATCCTTTTAAAATTCGTGGTGTAAATTCAGATGCGGATGGAATCTATACCCATGAAATGACGGCCACCACCGCACCACAGGTTCCCACAGGAATCAGCGCAGTAAGTACAGACACTACGATTACGATTAACTGGAATGCTGTGCAGGGCGCGACGAGTTATTTCGTTTATTTCAGGGATCAGGAGATTGCTGTGCAGGGTACAGACACCAGTACAACATTTACAAACTTAACACCCAACACGTCATACACCTATAAAGTATGTGCGAGCAGTGCAGATGGAAGGAGCCCGTACAGTTCTGAGATGACGGCGAAGACCACGCCGCCCGGACCGTCAATGCCCGAAGAAGCGACGCAGACTTCTACGGAAAATTCAGTTACGCTTAACTGGAATGCAGTAAACGGGGCTACCAGCTATGACATTATATTTGACGGACAGACTTACCATGTAACAAGAAATACAATAACCATTAACAGTCTGGCGCCTAATACCAGTTATACCTATCGGGTACGGGCAAACAATGCCAACGGTTCCAGTGAATATGGACCGGCGAAAACAGTAAAAACAGCGCCGACAACACCGGCTGCGCCAAATGAATCAGCCACAAAAAATTCAATTACGATTAGCTGGAGCGCTGTTCCGGGAGCAGTCAGCTATGACATTTTGTTTAATGGAACTACCTATAGAGTTACAGGAACATCCAAGACCATTGAAGGACTTTCGGCAGGGCAAAGCTATTCCTATCAGATCAGGGCAAACAACGCAGACGGTTCCAGCTCTTACAGCGAGCCTAAAACAGTATCTACGATTCCAGAGGCGCCGGGAAGAGTAGGCGGTGTCAGTGCCAGAGCGGATACAGAATCGGTAAGTATCACATGGGGAGCAGTCCCCAGGGCTGACAGCTATGAAATATTACTTGGAAGCACAATTTACGAAGCAACAGGAACAACGATCACCATAAGTGGATTAAAACCTTATACCGAATATACGTGCCAAGTGCGTGCCAAAAATGCAGGAGGTGTGGGTTCATATTCTGTTGCTGAGAAAATCAGAACGTTGATGAAGGCTCCGGATAATATCACAACCACAGCCACAAAAAATTCAGTTACAATTAGCTGGAGTGCATCTTTGGGAGCTATCAGCTATGATGTATTGTTTAATGGAAAAACTACCTTTGGCATAAAGACTACTTCCTATACCGTTACTGGTCTGACTAAGGGCACTACCTATAGTTATTCAATATGTGCAAGGAATTCATTAACTTCCAGTGCGTACAGTCCGACAGCAACAGTAACAACAATTCCGGATGCACCGGGAATGCCTGCAAATGTGAAGGCAAGCGCCGCTGCAAATTCAGTTACACTTAGCTGGAGTGCAGCAGAAAGAGCAACAGGATATGATGTTTATCTTGGCGGCAACGTTTATGATGCCACTGGCACAGAAACGACGATTACAGGATTGTCTTCGAATGCCAGTTATACCTATCAGGTGCGTGCTAAAAATCCAGGCGGTACCAGTGCATATACTGCATCTCAAAGGATTACCACGATGCTGGCAATACCGAAAATTATCAATCTTACTGTTAACATGTATAGCATTACAGCAAAGTGGGGTTCTGTAAGTGGAGCAAACAGATATGAAGTGTCATTTAATGGAACTACCAGCATTATATATGGAACCAGCAAAACATTTTTAGACCTGACTCCGGGAACAAATTATACTTTTGCGATAAGAGCACTAAGTGCATCAAACAGTAGTGAATATTCTGAGATGCAGACACTGCGAACCATTCCAACTGCACCCACGACACCGACAAATATCAAAGCAGCCGCCACAGCAGAATCCGCTACGGTTACCTGGAATGCAGTATCGGGCGCAGACCGCTATGAGGTGTTGTTTAACAATAAGACTTATTCAACTGAGACACCATCTATTACAATAACCGGGCTTACAGCAAATACAAGCTATACCTACAGGGTGTGCGCTAAAAATACAGGCGGCACCAGCTCCTATTCTGCCAGCCAGACCATAAAGACGCTGGAAAAAGTTCCGGAAACTCCTGTAAATGTACGTGCAACATCTACTTCGTACACTGTTACAGTAATGTGGAATTCAACAACATGGGCGTCCAGTTATGATGTTCTTATAGGGGGGAGCACCTATAATACGACGGGTACCTATTTCACAAAAAGCGGACTGTCTGCGGACAGCAGTTATACTTACCAGGTGAGGGCTAAAAATTCGGCTGGAACAAGCGCTTATTCCCAGGCTCAGAGCATTAAGACTTTAGTGGCGCCGCCGGCAGTTCCTTCTAACGTGAGTGCCACATCTACCACGAACACTGTTACTGTAAGCTGGAGCGGAGTGAGCAGGGCAGACAGCTATGATATTTCATTTGATGGAGGCACCTATAGAGTGACCACAGGCACCTCAAAGACCTTCACCGGACTTGAAATGGGCACCAACTATACTTATGCGGTGCGGGCAAGAAATGCAGGAGGAGCCAGTGCCTACAGCGCTTCTAAGACAATCCAGACTGTTCCTACAGTTCCGCCGGTGCCATTAAATGTAAGTGCATCAGCAAAGGCTGATTCTGTAACAGTGAGCTGGAAAAGAGTAGGAGGAGCTGCCAGCTATGATGTTCTGTTTAATGATACGGTTTACAATGTGACAAGTACATCCAGAACCATAACAGCGCTTCAGGCGGATACTGTTTATTCCTATGCTGTCAGGGCAAAAAATTCAGTAGGGATCAGCTCTTACAGCAGTACAAAAACGGTAAGAACACTTCTGCCCATACCTGAAAACATTCAGGCCATAGCTACATCTGAAATGGTACTGCTAAGCTGGGATGAAGTGGCCGGGGCATCTGGCTATGATATTGTGTTTGATGGAAGCACTTATGAGACAAATAATACATATAAAGAGTTTACAGAGGTAAACCCTGATACGGAATATACCTTTTCGATTCGCGCAAGAAATAATTTTGTGGCAAGTGAATACAGCAGTGAGCGGAAGATTCGCACTATGATACCAGTGCCGCAAGTGCCTCAAAATATTGAGACTATTCCTACGACAAATAGTGTTGCAATCAGTTGGGATGCAGTAAACTATGCCGCCGGCTATGATATTCTTTTTAATAATGTAGTTTATGATGTATCGGATACATCCAAAACAATAACAGGATTAGAGGCAAATACAGATTATGAATATGCCATTCGAGCTAAAAATGCAATTGGAACCAGTGCTTACAGCAACACGAAGACAGTGAGGACACTTTTACCTGTACCTGAAAATATTCAGGCAGAATCCACGTCAGACACAGTTTTGTTAATGTGGGATGAAGTTAATGGTGCTGAAGGGTATAATATTAACTTTGATGGAAGTGTTTATGAAGTAAACAGTACAACAAAAGAATTTAGCGGGCTCATACCTGAAACAGAGTATGCTTTTTCAGTACAGGCAAAAAATGCAATTGTTACAAGTGAGTATAGCCCAATTCAAAAAATTTGTACAAAAATACAAGTACCGAAGGTACCTGAGAACGTGACAGCCACATCCACCCTGACCAGTGTTACAGTCAGTTGGGATATAGCTGATGATGCAGAAACTTATGAGATCCAGTTTGACGGAAAAAATATTCCGGTAACAGAAGAGCCTCGGAAATTGCGCGCCGCAAAATCCCCATCACAACCCACCCGGCAGCAATCCTCCCGCATGGCCAAAACCTTTTTCGGCCTAAAGCCGGATACGGAGCATACCTACTGCGTCCGGGCAGGCAATCAGGGAGGATTCAGCGAATACAGCCCCCTTGGCACCATCCGCACATGCAGCAGCGCAGAAAGCACTCTTCCTGCAGGAAAATTCAATAAGACTTACCCGGCAGGAAAACTTCCCAATACAGGACTTGATCCGGTGGATCCTGTAACCGGCGCTTTCCTGTGGAGCCATACGCTTTTAGAATCTTATGGAAAGGAAGCGCTGCACTTTACCATGATGTACAACTCCCAGGGAGAGGTTCCCGTGGAAATCATGGGAAAGAAATGGACACATGCCTTCCACTATTACCTCTATATGAGAGAGGAGAAAGCATACTTTGGAACGCCCTATGGAGAATTCATTTCCTTTATAAGGGAAGGAGCAGAAGACAGCTTCCAGCCGGTACAGGGAGCGCCATCCGGATATTCCCTGAACAGGAAGGAAGACGGAACCTGGCAGGTCAGCGAGCCGGACGGGACAGAATATCTCTTTGATGAAAGCCTGGCTCTCTCCAAAATCATGGAAGGAGGGCTTATTACTTACCAGTTCCATGCAGATGAAGAAGGAAGGATTATCCTGATAGAAGGAAAGCATGGGGGAATCCTTACATTTATTTATGAAAATGACCGGATTTCCAGCGCGTCCGACGCTTCGGGGAATACCATCCATTTTACCTATGAGGAGGGCAGGCTTGCCGCAGCAGCAGATCCGGAAGGAAACAGCATCTCCTTTGCCTATGACAGCCATGACTGGCTGAGAGGCATTACGGATGCATCCGGCAGCGCCTACCTGGCCAACCGTTACGACGCATCCGGCAGGGTGGCATCCCAGAGCATTGCAGGAAGGGGAGAGAGTACCGCATCCTATGACACGGAAAACAGGTGTACAGCCTTTACAGACGAGCTGGGGAATGAAACAAAGTATTACTACGACGAAAACCGGCACATTACAAAGGTGGAGCAGGCGGGGACATGCATCCGGAACAGCTGGAATGAAAAGGGACAGCTGGCACAGCAGACAGACGCCCTTGGCAATACCACCCAAATGTTATATGATAAACAGGGACGGATGAACTGCGTCATCTATCCTGACGGGACAAGGGAGCAGATCACCTACAATGAGGCCGGATACCCTGCCGGCATCACAGACAGGGAAGGAAGGGAAAGCCTTTATGCCTATGATGAGAGAAACAACCTGACCTGTGCACAGAACGAAAAAGGAGATGCCTGCACCTACGCCTATGATGACAGGGACAACCTTATTTCCTATACAGACAGGGAAGGAAACCTCTGGCAGTATGCCTATGATGAAAATAATTACTTAAAACAGACGCATGATCCGGAAGGAAATATCTGCCGCTACAGCCATGACAGGGCGGGAAGGCTGACTTCCTACACCAGCCCGGAAGGGCGTACCACCTCCTATGAGTATTCTGATGCCGGGAGCCTGCTGTGCATCACAGATGCAGAGGGAACCATCCGCTATACTTACGACAGCAATGGAAACCCTGCCGGCATCACGGACAAAAGAGGAAACAGCGCCAGCTTTGTTTATAATGAAATGGGGCAGCCCATCCTGTCAACCGGCTTTATGGGGGAGGAATACCGTTATGCCTATGATGAAAAGGGCAGGCTGGTGAAAGAGACCGATCCCCTTGGATTCAGCATAAGCTATGCCTATGACGCTCTGGGCAGATGCATTTCCCTTACGGATAAAAACGGAGGAACCACCAGCTATGCCTATGACGGGGCCGGCCGGCTGGCCGAAGTCCGGAATGGGGCAGGGGGAACCGTAAGCTATGCCTATGACACTATGGGGCGGGTGAAAACAGTTACCGATCCACTGGATAACCAGACCGTCTATGCCTGTGACCAGGCAGGGCGCATCACAGAAGTTACCGATCCCCTTGGCCACAGCGTAAGCTATACTTACGATCCGGCGGGAAATCTGCTGACAAAGACGGATGAAGACGGAGCAGTTACGTTCTATGCCTATGATAAGGAAAACAGGCTTCTCTCTATCAGGAATGAGGCCGGAACCACCAGCTTTGCCTATGACAAGCTGGGAAGGCTTGTCTGTGTGCTGGACAGCGAAGGAAACAGGGAAGAAGCAGGTTATGACGGGGACGGCATCCTTACGTCACTGACAGATAAGGAAGGCCGCCAGACCACCTATGTATATGATCATTCGGGACGCCTGTCGGAGAAAACAGCGCCGGATGGAGGCAGGACCGCCTATGCTTACGACCAGAACGGCAACTGCACCAAAGTCACAGATGGGGAAGGAAATGAATACGCTTACGCCTATGATGCAGACAACCGCCTGACAAAAGTGGCGGATCCCCTGAAAAGGGAAACCCTTTATGCCTATGACGCCAGAGGGCAGTTAATTTCCATCACAGATGCCAGAGGCGGGAAAACAGAGTTTGCCTATGACGGAAACGGAAACCTGACAAAAGAAACCAATCCCCTTGGAAGCGTGAAGGCTTATGAATACGACAGCGCGGGGCGCCTTACAAAGCGTACCGACGAGGAAGGAAACCAGAGCAGCTATGCCTATGATGCAGCCGGAAACCTGACCGCTTATACAGATGCTGCCGGAAACACATGGACCTTTGCTTACGACGCCCGTGGGCAGCTGGCCAGCGCAGAGGACCAGAATGAGGACGCCCTTACCTATGAATACACTCCGGCAGGCAGGCTTTCCAAAGTGACGGATAAAGAAGGTGCGCAGACCAGCTACGCCTACGACGGGGCAGGAAGACTCACCGGTTTGTCCGACGCCCTTGGAAACAGCGAAAGCTTTACCTATGACAGCCTTGGAAGGATGCTTACAAGGACAGACGCCCTTGGAAACACTACAGAATATGAGTACTCCCCTTCCGGAAACCTGCTCCAGGTGAAAGAGCCGGAGGGAGGAACCACCAGCTATACTTATGACGGGGCAGGCCGGGTGCTGACGAAAAAGGATGCCCTGGGAAATACAGAGTCCTATGAATATGACGCGCTGGGGCGGACGACCGGGATTACGGATGCGCTGGGAGGAAAGACCTCATTTACCTACACTCCGACCGGCCAGATTGAGACGGTGGCCAATGCAGAGGGAGGAACCACCCGTTATACCTATGACGCCTGCGGAAACCTGATCCGGAGAGAGGATCCGCTGGGAACAGTGACGGAGTACGAGTACGACGCCATGAACAACCAGCTTAAGGAATGCCTTAACGTATCCGGAGAGCAGGCCTGCGCCACCCTTTACCAGTATGACAAAAAAGGACAGCGGATTAAGGAGATCAGCCCCCTTAAGGAGGAAAAAACCTACGCCTATGACGGAAACGGAAACCTGATCTCCATTCTGGATGAAGACCAGAACCAGACCACCATCCGCTACGACTTAAACAGCCGTCCGGTATTTATGGGCTGCAGCGACGGAAGGGAAGCCGCCTTCCGCTATAATAAGCGGGGAGAGCTGGTGGAGATCAGAGACTGGACCGGAACCGCCCTTATGGAGAGAGACCTGCTGGGGAGGCTTACGAAGGTGACAGATCCCCAGGGACGCACCACCGGCTATGCCTATGACGCCGCCGGAAACCTGTCACAGACCATCTATCCTGACGGAAGCGCGGCATCCTATGCCTATGACAGGAACCGGCGCCTTACCCAGGTGACGGACGCAGAAGGAAAAACAGCCCGGTACGCTTATGACGCCGCAGGCAGGATCACCGCCCTGACACAGCCGGGAAGCCGCAGCAGCTATGCATACAACGCAGCAGGCCTGCCCATCCGCGCAGGATACCGGCTTGAGGACGGAACCATCTTAGAGGAACAGCTTGCCTATGATGCAATGGGGCGCATCACTTCCGCAGAAAGAACCGGAAGCAGCCCAACTCTGGCCGCAGCTGCCGCCTACACCTACGATCCGGCAGGGCGCCTGCTGTCCTGCACCCAGGCAGGAGTGAAGGAAAGTTATACCTATGACGCCGCAGGCAACAGGACGGCAAAAAAAGTAAACCACATCCTTAAAACCGCCTGCACCTACAATGAGGCCAGCCAGCTCACCGCCCTGACCGAATACAGCGGCCAGCCAGCCCTTACGCCTGACGGAACTGCCTATACCTACCGCTACGACAGAAGAGGCAACTTAACCGAAGAGCAGAAAGCCGGCATCCCCATCCGCCGCTACGCCTACGACGCAGCAAACCATATGGTGTCAGGAAAGAACCTTGAAAACGGAGAAAAAACCAGCTACACCTACAACGCCTTAGGCATGAGGACAAACCTCACCCAGACACTTCTTGGAAAAGATGCCTTCAAGACAAGAGAAATTTCCTACCTGCCCGACTACCTAAGCGGCACAGCCAACGACCTGATGACTTACGAACAGGGCTTCGGCATTACCCGAACCATCTACGGAAATGGCTACACCCGCCTGAGTCAGAAAGTAACAGCATTTGAAGCTGGTGAAGGAGAAGCAGGAAATGGTGCTGGTACTGGAAGCATTACGAGAGCAGAAAATGCTGCAGGCACAGCTATTCCGCAGGGAATGCCGCCAGTCTGCACAAGTGCAGGAGCAGCGACGCCCGAAACACTGATCGGCACAGAAGTGATAGGAAAGACCTACTTCCAGCCCGATATCTACGGAAGCCCGCTGCTTGCATCCAACGAACAGGGACAGGTGCTGCGCTATGCAGAAAGAAACATCTGGGGCAGCCTAAGACTTCCTGTACATAACGACTTAAACATATCCGGCATACAAGACAGCTTACGCTTTACCAGCTACGCCTACGATCCGGTAATAGGAAAATACTTCGCCCGGGCCAGATTTTACGACAGCCGCCAGGGAAGAATGCTTTCCAAAGATCCAATAAAGAGAGATATAAACGGATATCCCTACTGCAGCAATGATCCTGTCAACTGCGTTGATCCCACAGGAGAAGTGGCTAATGTGCTTGCTGGAGGCGCCATAGGCTTTCTGGTAGGAGGAGTATTTGGTTACGCCAATTCCGCAGTATCCCAGCTGATGAGTGGAAAAGGCTTTGATTCCGGAAAAGCATGGGGAGCAGCAGCCAACGGAGCGATAGTAGGAGCAGTAAAGGGAGCAGTGGCAGGTTCCGGTGTTGGTTTACCTCTTGCAATAGCCGCAGACTTTGCAGCAGGAACCATAGGAAGTGCAGTGGAACAGGGAATCAGTGAAGGAGTAGTTGATGCAGGAAAGAGCATAGCCGGAGGCCTGACTAATGCAGTAAACGGTCTTATTTACGGAAATGACACTCTAAAGAGCTTAGGGGAAGCGGCAGTAAAAGGAGCAGCTTCAGGAGCACTTACATCAGGAATCAATTACCTTGCAGATGTAACAGGACCACAGCCTACAGCCAGAAGGAGCCTTGGAATACAGTATCAGGGCGGAGCAGATGGAATGCTCAGACCGAGAGATCCCAAGAGAGGATGCGTTCCAAGCGATCCGAGCATAGGAAGCCTTAGGTTTGGAAAGGATTATGGCTACCAGTATAATGTACCTGTATCAGGAGAAGAGAGTCAGAACAGGAGAGGTTTCAGCCTTTGTGACTTTATGAAGGAGATGCTGACAGGAGCAGTAACCGGAGGAATGGCAGGGGCGACGTTCTATGGAGCTGGAAGGGCTGTTAGTGCTTTGAAGGAGAGTATTAAGAGCAGAAATCACATGGAATATGTGATTGAAAAGAGCTCTCCTAATGCTCGTTATAATAAGGTCGGTTATCAAAGTGATTCAAGGAGTACAAATTTATTTGGAAAAGATAGAAGCGGAAACTATACTCAGCAATATACTGAATGGAGGCGTAGTATTAATCGAAATGACATTGGCAATGAGAGAAGATTATTTTTGGGAGATGATTATGTTAAAATAGATGCTGGAAAATGGAGAAGCTTGGACGGATTAAGGCAGTTTAGGGTTAAACCAGATGATTATTTAGGTATGCATGGAATTGGTAATCCAATAGTTCCTAATACCCCACACGTTCATTTTGAATTTTTACAGTCTAGAATGAATAGTAGTGGTTTTAAAGTTATTAAAAACATTCATGTCCCATTGAGTTAAGGAGGAGGTAAATGGTTAGATTAACGAAGAAATTAAAAAGGTCACTTTATATTGAAATTGATAAAACAGGGGCCAAAGATCTAATTAATTACTTATCTAAAAATTTAATTAGTATTAATATTACTC
>VSNT01000003.1 GCA_009774465.1 Lachnospiraceae bacterium | reverse complement strand
TCTTTTTGGGAAATGGATGGGAAGGGAGGAGGATAATTTATAATCTGCCATCGGAAAAAACTTCTTCTGCATGGACAACAGTTAAACAAAATAAAAAACCTTGCAGAATTTATTTCTGCAGGGTTTTTTCTTCTTCCATTTCAACCGGTTTCCATGCCTGTCCAAAGTTAACATCTTTAAACAGTGCAGCAAGGCCGCTTATTTGTTTCAGTCTCAGGATTTCATCCTTGTCCATACCCAGATGTTTGGCAATCCATGCGTCGCTTCTGCCCAGTTCATGCAGTTCTTTAATGATATTGCTCATCAAATCCACATTATGGGAGCCGCGGGCGCGGTTGTGTCTGATGGTGCTTGCCATCCGATTGGACAAAGATTTGTTAATTACGGTGACAGGCATCATTCCCTGCTCGCGTTCATAAATATCAGGATACTCCTTCATTACACGCCAGCGGTGAAAACCGTCTACAATTGCATATAAATCCTGCTGCTGAGAGTAATAACATACGATAGGCATTGTATAACCATCTTCTTTGATACTGTCATAGAGCAGCTTCATTTCAGGAGGCGCAACATTGTTTGGATTGTATGTATTTGGCACGATTTTTTCAAAAGGAACTGCAATTACATTATATACCGGACTTTTAAATGTATTATTTGTCATGAATGAGTTCTCCATATTTTCGCTTGATTTTATCAATTCGTAATTGTTCCTGACGTGTTAAGCCAAACCCCATAAAGCGGCAGGTATGATCATTTTTCAAAATGCAGTAGCACATTCGTTTCCAGCTTGGAATATCCTTTGTGGACTTGATATCGTCTGTATTGTCAGGAATATTTCCAATAAAAATAACTCTGGAATTTTTCATCAGTGTATAGTTCGATACACCGTTCAGACGGATATGGTATTCATGGTCAAGCAATTCCTGTATGACATTTTCTGCAAGTCCGCCGCCGGTTTTATGCCAAAACTCAATAGAAGTATTGAACTTTTTCACATAATTATTGCGAAGCCGTGCTGGCAGTGTGTCTAATAGAAACTTTGTATAGGATTCCCAGGTATGGCCTTTGGGCAGTGTAATATTGCGGTATCCCATTGCCTTGGTTTTTCCATAGATGCAGGCAAAGTTTGCGCCGCGGACACGCCCTACAAGTTTTGTCCAGATTTCAGGATCAATTACTCTGTACAGATTTAAGGCATCCTTGGAATAATCGTTAAAGGGGGATGCCACACGCATCTGGTTTATTTTAAGACCGGCTTTATAATATAGATCATATAAGGCATTGTAATCGTAATGAAACCGGTAGTTAGCCACCCATACATCCTGATTGGACCAGTCATAGAGGGGCGAAGCGCACCATACATCCTTAAATTGTCTGGAAATCCAGCATTCTCCTTTGTATCCGTATTTTTTATTTAAAATTCCACTATACCTCTGGAGAGATTCGTCTGCGCGGATGCCAAGCAGACATACGGTCTTTTTGTTGTCATGTGATTCTTTATAAAACCGTCCAAACTGTTTTGCCAGGTCCTCCTGATGCATTTGATAGCGGTAATGATTAAAAGGCTTGTCTATGGTGATTACATATGGATAATCCGGTCTTGGACGAACCCACAGTTCCTCTTTTTTATCGTCCCAGGGATACCAGTACATTTCATAACTGCTGAGAGCTGTTCTGGTTGCCATTGGCAGACAAACCCAATATAGGTCGCATTCCTGTTCCAATGCCCTGAAGGTTCTTGTAATATATTCTGTGGTTACGCTGTATTGTGCTTCAAAGTCCTGATGAAAGACGCCGATTCTGCGTGTGGGATAGTATTTACGCTTAAAATCCAGCAGGAGATTCAGTAAAACACCGCTGTCCTTGCCGCCGCTGAATGATACATAGATGTTTTCGAATTCATGAAACAAATAGTGAAAGCGCTCCTGCACAGCCTCATAAACGCTTTTTGCTTCATAGCTTTTTACCATCATAAGCAAGTCCTCCCCAAGCTGCATGAACAACAGAAACATTGTTATTGTATCATAATATTTCCATATTTTGACAAAATATTTCTTTTTTTATTCTTAAGAAATGATTCAACTGTCAGATGAATTATTACACATGATTCTATCCTTACGTTATTGCGGCTGTCATTTGATTATACTAAGATAAAGACAGATACGATTCGATAATATTTGGAAAGGAGTCATATGGCAGGAATGGATCAGTTAAAGACAGGAGAAGTAATCAGTAAAAGACGTAAAGAACTGGGATTGACGCAGAATCAGCTTGCAAAGTCCTTAAACATTTCTTTCCAGGCAGTGTCAAAATGGGAAAACGGTATGGCATATCCTGATATAGAAATGCTCCCGCGTCTTGCAGCAGAACTAAATACAACGGTTGATGCGCTGCTTGGATACAGCAGCGTGTCAGCAGATTATGACAGCCGGTATAATACAGATGGATATTATTGGGGGCTTATGCCTAATCGCATTTGCTATGACATAATGAAAATTCTTCCGCCGATCAAACCTTACCGCGTGCTGGATATCGGCTGCGGAGAGGGGAAAGATGCGGTTTTTTTTGCAAAATGCGGATACGCGGTGACTGCATTTGACTTATCAGAGCAGGGGATTGAAAAGGCGAAAAAACTGGCAGAACATAATAAAGTGGAAGTAAGGCTTTTTAAAGCAGATGTTTTTGACTACAGTTTTGATATGGAATATGACATTATATTCAGCAGCGGACTGCTTCACTTTCTTCCGCAGACAAAGAGAAAAGAACTGTGTGAAAGTATGAAAAAGTATACTGCAAATGGCGGTATAAATGCTTTAAACGTATTTGTCCAAAAACCTTTTATTAAGTGCGCGCCGGATTCTACAAAGGATGAAGAAAAAAGACATTTGTGGTATTCGGGCGAGCTGTTTGAATATTACCATGACTGGATGTTTCATATCTGCCGGGAGGAAATATTTGACTGTAACAGCGGCGGCATACCTCATAAACATTGTATGGACACGCTTATTGCGCAAAAGGTTGGTTAGATTTACTCTAAAATAGGGATTTCAATTTGTACAATATAATCCTCAATCCGGTCAATGACAATTTCGTTAATTCCTTTTTCGTAAGAAAAGCCGGATAAGGTTAGATTGTGGGAATGGGCAAATTCCAGGATTTCCTGATATTTTTGAGGGATTTTCTCCCAGGTTCCTTTGTAAAAAGCTTTTATATAGTTACCTTTGGGCTGTGTATGCAGCCCTTTTTTGTTTTTTAAAAAAGGAATTTCAATAAACAGCTTTGTATAGTTGTCAAAATTGCCCGTAAGCAGGCTGTCAACAGGAATCATGGAACCATAGGAAGCGTCATGGAGACGTCCTAATTGATACCGGCTGGTTTCGGCTGTGATCAGTTCCACTTCTTTTTCAAAAGAAGTGCTTTTGTCTATATCCACAGTTACAAGGCAGTGTTCTTCTTTTTCAATTATGCTGATTTCCGATAAATTCATGGTAAGCAGGGTGTTCATATCCTGCCGGTGGCTGCACAGGGTTTTTCTGACTGCCTGCAGGTGCATGAGCTGTAAATCCAGGTTTTCGATTTTTTCATCCAAAAGGTTTTTCAAATTTTCTGCAGAGCGGTTTTTCATAAAATCCTGTATTTCCATAATGGAGACATCCAATTCCCGGAGCAGCAGTATGATTTCCAGAATGAGACTCTGGCGGTAGCTATAGCACCGGTATCCGTTTTCCGGATTGATGGCGGCTGGGCGAAAAAGTCCGATCTCGTCATACCACATCAGAGTTTTTTTGTTGATGCCATGCAGAGCCGCAAACTGGCCGATGGTGAGCAGCTTATCTTTTTTTTCCATTATTTCCTCCATGTCTTTCCAGCCTGGGCTTTTTCTGTTTGGAAGCTTCTTCCAATTTATAAAAATTAATTTTTTATTTCCCTGTTGACTGTACAGTTACTGTATGGATTATGATACTACATACAGAAACCAAATACAAGTTGAGAGGAGAAAAATTTTGGAAAATCAAAATGTATATTTAAAACCTGTTACACTGAAAAACATTTTAAAATTTGCTGTCCCAACGATTGCAATGACGGTATTTATGTCTTTTTATACAATGGTTGACGGACTTTTTGTGTCAAATTTAATTGGTACCAGCGCATTGTCAGCAATTAATCTGACTGCACCCATTATACAGCTTGTTACTGCCATTTCCACCATGCTTGCTACCGGAGGAAGCGCAGTAATTATGAAAAAAATGGGAGAGCAGAAAAAGGAGGAGGCAAGGGAAGATTTTACATTTCTGATTTTGGTAAATGTTATAGTTGGGCTTTTCATGTGCGGGATAGGGTACAGGGTGATGGATCAGATTTTTGCAGGGATGAATCTAACAGCGGATGTGGAGAACTACTGCATATCTTATTTAAGTTATTATCTGCTGTTTACGGTTCCTATTCTGTTGATGAACAATTTTACTTTATATATGATTGCCAGTGAGAAAGCGACGCTTTCTTTAATCTGTTCCGTAGCGGGCGGTGTTTTGAACATGGTGCTTGATTACGTGTTTATTGCCGGATTTCATATGGGAATCAGTGGTGCGGCAATTGCAACAGGTATGGGATATTCGGTTACAGCGGTAGCAGGACTTGTGGTATTTTGCCAGAGAAAAAATCTCCTGCACTTTAAAAAGCCGGTATTCCGCTTTAAGGTTCTTTTAAATGCAGCCACAAATGGCTGTTCGGAAATGGCCACCGCGCTGGTTACCGGAATCATTACCATGATGTTCAACTGGACCATGCTTAAGTATGTGGGTGAGGATGGTGTTGCGGCAGTTACGATTATTATGTATGTACTGATGTTTGCAAGTTCCCTGTATGCAGGCTATTCCTATGGGGTAGCGCCCATGCTCAGTTTTTATTATGGGGAACAGAATCATGAGAAGCTGAAAAAATTGGTTCACACCAGTTTAAGGGTGATTGGGGTTATTTCCCTGGTTACAGTGGCGGCATCTTTTGCATTTACCAAACCCTTGGTATCCGTATTTGCCCGTCCGGATAATCCGGTGTTTGATCTGGCAGTGACAGGAAACAGAATATGCACCATAGCTCTTTTTTTCATAGGATTTAATATATTCGCCAGCGGAATGTTTACTGCGCTGTCCAATGGTATTATTTCAGCAGTTTTGGCTTTTTCAAGGTCTTTTGTGTTTATGCTGATTACAATGCTTGTATTGCCTGTGCTTTTCGGTGTAAACGGAATATGGCTGGCAACACCTGCAGCAGAGCTGATGGCGCTTGGTTTGTCCGCTTTTATGTTTTTAAAATATAGAAGCAGGTATAAATATTAAAAGGCTTCAATTTTTTAATAATGTCTCATATTGAAAATGATTCATTGATGTCCTGAGAAGAAAAGCAGCGGCTAATGAGCATAAGGCGCCTATTACAAGCAAAAGCCATGTGCTGATTAAAAAAAGCCCCGTAAATTGTCCGATGATCAAAAACAGCACCGGTATCAGCAGGAAAACAGCACCCTGCTGGGCATCCTCCACGCTTTGGGCTTTTGCAGACATTCGAACGATTAACGTAATTGCAATCAATGAAACAGCAGGGGCAATTAAAAACAGAATGAAGAACCATTTCATATCCGGAAATACGAAGCCGCCGGCCAGGTAATAAGAAAGTGTTTCTACTACAATAAGCATTGCCCCAAAGGAAATGCCGGAAACGATCATGCTGATCAGGAAAGAAGCAATGACTTTGGAACGGAAAATCTGTTTCAGGGATAAGGGGCAGTATAAAAGCGTTTCTAAAGTACGTTTTTCTTTTTCTCCAACAAAAGAAGTGGCCGACATAACGGAAGAGGCCATAATTGGAATCATTAGAAAAAATCCGGGGAGAAGGAAATTCAGTATAAGCCATATGATATTTTGCAGGAAGGTTCCGCTTTGCATAGACAGAGGCAGGGTTTCTAAAAGTTCCAGAAGTTCTTCTCCTTCCTCCGGCACAAAATAGAGGATTAGTATGAAAACGGAAGGCAGGAATATAGTCAGTACAACAGGAACGATAAGTAAAGTGGTAAACATTCGTTTGTTGGAGGTTATGCTTTTTATATCTTTTTTAATGACAGCGGCCATTTGTGTGTTCATCTGTTTTCTCCTTTCTGTCGGTAAGATGAAAATAAATATCTTCTAAAGAGGGTATTTTGGTGGAAATGTGATAAATGTTTCCGCCGGATTCTATAATCCTGCGGGCAGTTTTGGGAACCTCTTCTTCTGATTGAACAGGGATTTCCAATATGCCCTCCGAATTCAGATGGCGGGATAATTCCTTTGGGATATTTGTTGCTTTTATTTTCATGGTCATACCGGAACATACTTTAGCGCGAAGCTGCTCTAATGTTCCCTCAGCCAGCAGACATCCTTTTTCCATAAGTCCGTACCTGGTGCAGATTTCCTGTGCGTAACGGAGCTGATGGGTGCAGAGAAAGACGGTGATGCCATTTTCTCTGGCCAGATGGCGTATCATATTGTGAACATTCTGTGCACTTTCAGGATCAAGTCCCGAAGTAGGTTCATCCAGAAACAAAATTTCAGGCTGGTGAATCAGTGCACGGGCTAAAGACAGGCGCTGTCTCATTCCTGTTGAATAAGCGGAAAGCTTCTGGTCTTTTGCATCGGATAACTCCAGCTGATTTAAAAGCTCCAATCCCCGTTTTTGACTTTCAGATGAAGAAAGTCCGTAAACAGAGCCATAAAATATCAGATTTTGAATACCTGTCAGGGAATCGTACATTTGGGCGTGCTCTGTGACAACGCCGCACAGAGCATGTGCTTTTTCAGGTTCTTTTGCCGGATTAATGGCAAATACGCTGCAGCTGCCATGCGTGGGAGTCAGCATACCGCCGAGAAGTTTTACGGTTGTGGTTTTTCCGGCGCCGTTGGGGCCGAGAAATCCGAACACTTCACCGGGAGATAAACTGATATTAACTGAATCAACAGCTTTTTTCCCATTTGGATAAGTTTTGGATAATTCTGTCAGTGTTATTGCATTCATAAGCGGGTTCCTGCCTCTCTTTTTAATCTGCGGATAATTTCCTGAAATTTTACATGCTCCGAAAGACCGGCAAATATTTGCGTATCTGTAAGGGCAGATATAATTTCTTTTCGAACAAAAGTTTCTTCTCTTGGCAGATGACTGCCCAGAGTGAGATTTTCTTTCAGCCAGTCGTCAAGGAGGGTAAAGTAAGCGTCTCCGTGAAGCTTTAAAGGATAGATATCAGAAACTGCAAGCCGGCAGTATTTTTCAAGCATGTCAAGTGCTTCTTCCTCTTTTTCATGGAGCATATATTCCTGTGCCAGAGAAAAATATGTGGTCAGTAAAATTGCCGGATGCAGGGTTTCAAGATGAAAGCTGTCTGCAATGGACAGGATGCGCCTGTAGGTTTCTTCAAAGGCAGAATCATCATTGGAACACAATTTTAAATAAGAGAGCAGAAAGTTAACAAGCTCTAATACGTTTTGATAGATTCCGGCCTGAAGAATCTGCATTGCTTTTTGTGTGCTGCCTGTCATTTGAAAGGCGGCAGCCAGTAAAGGTTCCGATGCCATTTTTAAGGGGATGGAATTGGTTAAAAGCCGGATTACTTCTTCTCCCTGTCCCAGGCGCAGCAAACAAAAAGCTTCCATATTAAGTGCCTGTTCCTTAAGGGAAGTGTCATTACTTTCTTCTTTTATCCTCTGAAACAATCCCATTGCTTCTTCCATAATGACAGATATTTTTTCAGAAGTTCCGGCAAGGGCGCAATGATTTACATATAAAGCGCCTATCTGAAACAGTAAGGGCATACAGGAAAAATATTTTTTTGTAATTTCCCTGCAATGCGTCATTACCTGTTCAAAAGGCTTTTGAGAAAAGTCACAGGAAAGCTGCTGATACAGTCTGCGGATTTCTGTGACTGTCATTTGGGGTTCATAGCCCATTAATTCGTCAATACTGATATTAAAAAAAGCAGCCAGCCGGGGCAGAAGTGTGATGTCAGGGTAAGTAGTTCCGGTTTCCCATTTGGAAACACAGGCTTTGGAAACGCCCATATGTGCCGCCAGTTCATCCTGAGTGATATTTCGCCTGCGGCGGTTTTCCAGAAGAATGCGGCCGATATTAATTTCCTTCATAGCAGATACCGTTCCTTTCCAGGAATTTATATTTTAAGATTATTATAGGCAGAGGGTGAGAGAAATACAATGGATGTTAAGGCAACTGTAGTTAAAAAAGTTTCCAGACAGGCAACTGTCTTATCACACAGACTTATCACATGATTGTAATGTAACTGGTTGTATGCTATAATTTCAACATTAGTATGATAATTGAAAAGGAGTTTACGATGAAAAATAAATTGAAATTGCTGCTGGTTTTTATGTTAATAATTTTACTGGCTGGCTGCGGAGAAAAAGGAAGAGAAGAAGCAGACGCTGACAGGGCGGCAGAAAGTGTGGAAAATTCAGATACAGCGGCGGAAGAATCAGTCAGGCAGATCATATTTACCGGACAGGATATAGAAGGAAATGAGATTTCATCTGATATTTTTTCTCAGTCAAAGCTTACTATGGTTAATGTGTGGGCGACCTACTGCAACCCTTGTTTAAGTGAAATGCCCGGGCTGGGGGAACTGGCCGGCGTTTATGAAAAGGAAGAATTTCAGGTGATTGGAATTATCAGTGATGTGATGGATACTGCAGATCAGAAAACCATTGATATGGCGAAAGACCTGATTACACAGACTAAGGCCGGATATCCTCATCTGCTTTTAAATGAGTCTGTATATTTTGCCCTTTTAACTGATGTAAACGTAGTTCCAACCACCTTTTTTATTGATGAAAACGGTGTGGTTTTAGACACGGTGCTGGGTGCAATGGACCGATCCCGGTGGGAGGAAAAAATCAATGAGCTTTTGGAGAAGGAATAGACAGCATTTTTGGATTGTTGGTGTGGCGGCAGGAATACTTTGTCTGTATCTTGGAGCTGTGAACGGACAGTTTTCCATTATCTGGAAAAAGGCTGTGATGATTTGTATGGAATGTATTGGAATAGGGTAAAAGATGAAAAAAACACGTCTTGGAGTGCAGCTTCTTTTTACAATAATTACAAATGGTTATATGTATGGCTTCCTTAATGGGAAAATATTTAAAGGAAGCCTTAAGCATGTTTGCGTGCCCGGACTGAACTGCTATTCCTGTCCCGGAGCAGTGGCTTCCTGTCCAATTGGTGCGCTGCAGGCACTGTTAAATCAAAGAGGATTTCAGATACCCTTTGGTGTACTTGGCTTTTTCTTTTTGTTTGGCAGTATTTTTGGGCGCTTTGTATGTGGATGGCTGTGTCCTTTTGGACTGGTGCAGGATCTTTTGCATAAAATTCCTGTTTTTTATAAAAGAAAAAGGCTGCCTTTTCATCATGTACTGAAATATGGAAAGTATGCGGTTCTTGTTTTGTTTGCAGGAATCGGCTCAATGTTTTTATTTGACGGTTTTGCCAAGGTTCCGGCATTTTGTAAGTATATATGTCCTTCCGGAACATTTTTTGGGGCTTTGCCGCTTCTTGCTGTAAACGAATCTCTGCGCAGTCAGATTGGCGGTTTGTTTTTCTGGAAAGCAGCATTCATGCTCTTTATTTTGATTCTTTCCGTGAAATGCTTCCGGCCTTTCTGTCAGTATTTATGTCCCCTGGGGGCAGTTTATGGATTATTTAACCGATTCAGTCTTGTACAGATTCAATGGGAAAAAGATAAGTGTATTTCCTGTGGTGCATGTGAAAGATCATGTCCGGTGGCATTGTCAAAAACAGAGATATCACATTCGGCGGAATGTATTCGATGCGGCAGATGCGTGGAGGCCTGTCCTGAAAAGTGTCTTCACTTTTCACCAGGGCGTCGTTTGAACAAGTTGGGCAAATCACGTTAATATTTTGACAATTTATCAATGAAACATATTGGTTTGAGGGATTGTTATGGAAAAGAGGAGAAAAAAATTTAAAATCTGGCCGGTGCTTACATTTGTGGCAGCAGTGGTCATTTTAGGGGTTGTGTCCGGAAATTATTTTTCCTTTTTAGAGACACAGCTTTTTGAAGAACGGAAAAACTATATAGAAGAGTTTACCGAAAAAACTGCGGAAATCATGGATGGAGTCATTGTAAGCTCATGGCAGCAGGTTTTGGCATGTGAACATGTTCTTAATATGGAAGAAATCGCATCAGGAGAGGAATTACTTGAAGTGCTTGCATCTACTTCAGATTTTATTGATGAGAACAATTCTCTTGTAATTGCAATTGATAAAAATGCACAATACTATTCTTCTGATAAGGAAACAGGAAGCTGGACATACAAAGAGCAATTGGAAACAGAGGCGGATAAGATGCAGTTAATGGCGGTCAAAGTGCCTCATAAAACAGATATGTTTTATTTCCTTTGCTTAAAAAAGCTGGAAAACCCCATACTGATTCACAGCGGCAGTCAGGAGATCACTCATCTTGCAATTGCAGTGGATATTGAGAGCATGAAGAAGAAATTTTCCGTAAAAGGATTTGGAGACAGCAGTTATGCCTATCTGGTAAAAGAGGATGGAAGCAGACTTTATGAATACAGTTATGAAGACAGTTTTATAGAAGGGGATAATGTTTTAAATTCATTTGGTAATCTTAAGGTGGTAAATGGGGGAACTTACGAGATTTTTTTAGAGGAGCTGAAACAGGGAAATTCATCGGCTCTGGAATTTGTTTATGAAAATAAGGCAGGAAAAAGGGAAAACTGGTTTGTGGCAAATGCTGCCATTACCTCTGTAAAAGGGCATATTTTGCTGTTTATGCCTACCAGTGTATTAGGGGCAAGCTCCAGCCTGCTGCTTGAGAGAACCTTAAGCTTTTTTATTTTTGTTTCAATGGTATTTCTTGCACTGGTAGTAATTATCATTGTAGTTACCATGATTTCAAGAGCAGATAAGAAATTAATGTATCAGAAGGATGAAGCAAATAAAATGCTGCTGATGGCGGCGGAGGAAGCCAAAAGCGCTAATCAGGCTAAAAGTGATTTCCTTTCCCATATGAGTCATGATATCCGGACGCCTATTAACGGGATAATGGGAATGACGGATATTGCGTTAAAGAATATTGATAATCAGGGTAAGGTTCTGGACTGCCTGAATAAGATCAGCGGTTCTTCCCAGCATTTGCTGGGACTGATCAATGACGTGCTTGATATGAGCCGTATTGAATCGGGAAAAACAAAGGTAAATCATGAAAGCTTTGATATCAGAATGTGCATTGATAATTGTGCTTCCATTATTGGAGGTCAGCTTGTAACCCGGGATATAGAGCTGATTAAGGAAGTAGAGGAATTTAAACATCCTCATTTGATTGGCGACGAACTGCATTTAAGGCAGGTTTTCATTAACATTCTTGGAAATTCAGTTAAATTTACACAGGATGGCGGGAAAATATATTTTAAGGCCAGGGAAGTGGCGTTTGCAGACAAAAAAGCACTTTTCCAGTTTGAACTGGCTGATACGGGAATTGGAATGAAGGAGGAATTTCTTCCCCATCTGTTTGATCCCTTTGCGCAGGAAGATGACGGTATGAGAACCACATACAAAGGTACCGGGCTGGGAATGTCTATCACCAAAAAGTTTATTGACCTGATGGGTGGTACAATAGAAGTTAAAAGCAAGTATAATGTTGGAACGAAATTTGTTATTGAGCTCTGGATGGATGTGGATGAAAATGTAAAGATCAATGATTCCAAAGCAGATGTGCAAATTGATTTGACCGGTATGAAAGTTCTGCTGGTGGAGGACATTGAACTGAACATGGAGATTGCAAAGTGTATATTGGAGGAAGAAGGCGTTGTGGTGACGCCGGCAATGAACGGGCAGGAGGCAGTGGATGCTTTTTCGGACAATCCCGAAGGAACTTTTGACATTATTATCATGGATATTATGATGCCTGTGATGGATGGCATAACAGCTACAAAAGTAATCAGAGGGATGGAACGCCCGGATGCAAAAACCATACCCATCGTAGCGATGACGGCCAATGCCTATGATGAGGACATTCGCAAAACGCGTGAGGCCGGAATGAATGCGCATCTGTCAAAGCCCATTGATGTGGATGTTGTATTAAAAACTTTGGCCGGTTTTTATTCTGCTTCCGGAAAAGAATTGAAAGAAGCAAAGCTTGCCGGAATGAAAATCTTGCTGGCGGATGATGTTGATTTGAATCTGGAAATTGCCAAAACTATTTTAGAGGAGTGGAATACGGTTGTTACAACAGCTGCAAATGGCAAAGAAGTAGTAGAGCTTTTCAGTAACAATCCGGAAGGCACATTTGATGCAATTTTGATGGATGTGCATATGCCGGTTATGGATGGTCTTAAGGCGGCAAGGACAATCCGGGCGATGGAGCGGCCGGATGCAGCCCGGATACCGATTTTGGCGATGACTGCAGATGTGTATGAGGAAGACATTAAAGAGACAAAAGAGGCTGGAATGAACGGACATTTAAAGAAGCCGCTGCATGCAGAAGAAATGCTGTGGGCGCTTTTTGACATTAAAAAGAATCTGTAATAAGAAATATGGAGCAGCAATGAAATAGAAAACCTGTAAAAGGAGATTATCATGCAGATTCAGGGAGATTATTCCTATTCAAATAATACTTATGAACATAAACATACACACCATATCACGAAATGTCTGCATGAAGAACAGCATGAGAGGCAGCAGACAGCGGCAGCAGGTATGAAAAACGATACCCTTTCCATGCAGAGCACCAGGCAGGAGGCTGAGCAGGAACCTCTTAATCTTTACGAGACAGCAAGGAAACTTACCGAAGGGGATGGAAAGGGCACAGGTTTCTTTAAGGGAATCTGGGATGCTATGGGAGATGAGACAGCGCAGAGCGGTCAGAAAACGTCTTTATCTCCTGTCCGGCGCATCGGGGTGAAGACAGCGGCTGCGTTATCCTCAGTGGCCAGACTGATCATACCTTATGGGATGATAAATAATCTGGAAAATATCAAAGAAAAAATAAAGGCAGGAACGAGAAGCATCCTGAAACGTTTAGGAAAAAAAGAAGAGGCTTTCACTGCCCTTACTGATCCGAAAGAGAGCTTTACAGGGCGGAAGGAAGGAGACAGGAAGCCTCCTGAGCATAAGGAAAAAGGAACCAGAATGAATGCGGAATTTATTCCTTCTGTTGAGATAAAGGATACTCATTTAATGGATTCTTACAGTAAAACAGGTGCATACTGCCGCCTGAATGAGAACCTGACTTATCAGAAAAAAGGTATATTGGAAAAACAGGGAACAGGCATTCCAAAAGATGAATAAATGCTTGATAAACCTCTTTGGAAACGGTATACTTAACTTATTACAGAGAAAGGATTTTTGGGGAGAGGGCTATGGGTTACGAGGCGGTATCTTACGATAAAAGAATCAAGGAAAATATCAGAAATTATACGTTATCCAATCTATACGATATGGAAATGATTAAAAAATATCTGACGAATCTGGCCGAAATGCTGGAGATAAATCTTCTGCTTACCAATCGTCATGGAGAAAAGGAAATTGTAATTGGCGACAGCTTTTTAGGTTTCCACCCCAATACAGCTAAGGAACCGGGGCGTAAAATACGCATCCAGAATCATACGGTTGGTCATCTTTACATAAAGAAGCTGGGCAGTGATGGAGATGAACAGCTTTTGAATGAAATGATAGACGGTACTCTGGAGCTTTTTATGAATCTGGGAAGGGAAGTATACCTTCACAGGGAAAGCAGTATTTATGTGGAAGAGCTGGAAAAGCAGTTGGAGGATAAGCGGCGTGTAAGCAGCCAGAATGAACGGGACGACATACTTACCGGAGTGTACAATAAAATTTATTTTGAAAACAGGATGAATATTATAGACAGGTCGCTGGTGGTTCCGGTTGCCGTGATTAATGTGAATATTAATGACTGGAAGTTTGTCAATGATCATTTTGGGGATGAGGAAAGCGACAGACTGATAAAGATAGTGGCGGATCTTATAAGGAAAGAAGCCAAACCGGAATATGTGACAGGAAGAATTGACGGGGATGTGTTTGGTGTTCTGGTGCCTATGCCGGAGGACGGAGAAGTGGAAGACTTTGTAGAGCGCCTGCGGAGAAGCTGCGATACCTATGAAGATCCTAAATTAGCCCCCTCAGTGGCAATAGGCGTGGTGTATAAGACCAATACGGAGGAATCACTGGAAGAAAAGCTCTCAGATGCAGAGTATGAAATGTTTAATAATAAATTTGAGGTTAAAAATGCTCCCGGGTATCAGGAGCGGCTCAGAAAAGGAATTAATTAAGAGAACCGGAACCGGTTCTCTTTTTTAAAAAAATAAACAAATTATTAAATCGTGTGCATAAGGCAAAAATGAGATAATGAAAGAAAAAAAGAGATATGAAGAGAAAATAAAAGAAAAGCTAATAAAATGTGGCTGTAATACCATTTGCAAAGCTGTGCATATAAAACTAATATATGTTTTAGTGATTAGCACTCAATACATATGAGTGCTAACAAGGAAGAAAAAGCGAAAGAAAATCATGGAGCAAAAAATAAAGGAGGCATTTAAAATGAAGTTAGTACCATTAGCAGACAGAGTTGTATTAAAGCAGTTAGTTGCAGAAGAAACTACTAAATCAGGCATTGTTTTACCTGGACAAAATAAGGAAAAACCCCAGCAGGCAGAAGTAATTGCAGTAGGCCCCGGCGGTGTGGTAGACGGAAAAGAGATCAAAATGGAAGTTAAGGCAGGAGATCAGGTTATTTACTCCAAATATGCCGGAACAGATGTTAAGATCGATGAAGAAGAGTTTATTATTGTAAAGCAGAGTGATATTCTTGCAGTCATTCAGTAACAGGCTTTGGGAAAAGAAAACAGTATCAGTAAATAATAGAAAATATATCAGAATATATCAGGAGGCAGATAACAATGGCAAAAGAAATCAAATATGGCGCAGAAGCGCGTGCAGCACTTGAATCAGGTGTAAATCAACTGGCAGACACCGTTAGAGTAACATTAGGACCGAAGGGAAGAAACGTAGTTTTGGATAAGTCCTTTGGCGCTCCCCTTATTACAAATGACGGTGTTACCATTGCAAAGGAAATCGAGCTGGAAGATGCTTTTGAAAACATGGGCGCACAGCTTGTAAAGGAAGTTGCAACCAAGACAAATGATGTGGCTGGTGACGGTACCACTACAGCAACCGTACTTGCACAGGCAATGGTAAATGCAGGTATGAAGAACCTGGCAGCAGGCGCTAATCCCATTATCTTAAGAAAAGGAATGAAGAAAGCAACTGACGTTGCTGTGGAAGCAATTGCAAAGATGAGCTCAAAGGTAAATGGAAAAGAGCATATTGCAAGAGTGGCTGCAATTTCAGCAGGGGATGATGAAGTAGGACAGTTGGTTGCAGATGCAATGGAAAAGGTATCCGGAGACGGTGTTATTACCATTGAAGAAAGCAAGACCATGCAGACAGAGCTTGATCTGGTAGAAGGTATGCAGTTTGACAGAGGATATATTTCCGCATACATGGCTACAGATATGGATAAAATGGAAGCTGTTCTTGAGAATCCCTATATTTTGATTACAGACAAGAAGATTTCCAATATTCAGGAGATTCTGCCTTTGTTAGAGCAGATCGTTCAATCCGGTGCAAAGCTTCTGATTATTGCCGAGGATGTGGAAGGTGAAGCCCTTACTACATTGATTGTAAATAAACTGCGCGGCACATTCAACGTGGTAGCTGTTAAGGCTCCCGGTTATGGCGACAGAAGAAAAGCCATGCTGGAAGACATTGCAATCCTTACAGGCGGCCAGGTAATCAGTGAAGAACTTGGTCTTGACTTAAAGGAAACCACAATGGATCAGTTGGGACGTGCAAAATCTGTTAAGGTTCAGAAAGAAAATACCGTTATCGTTGATGGAGAAGGCGATAAGGCTGCAATTACAGCAAGAATCAATCAGATTAAAGGACAGATTGAAGAAACCACATCTGATTTTGACAGAGAAAAATTACAGGAAAGACTTGCAAAGCTGGCAGGCGGTGTAGCTGTTATCCGCGTAGGTGCTGCAACTGAAACTGAAATGAAAGAAGCAAAGCTTCGTCTGGAGGATGCCCTTGCAGCTACCAGGGCAGCAGTAGAAGAAGGTATTATCTGCGGCGGCGGTTCCGCTTATGTTCATGCAGCTAAAGAAGTTGTAAAAATGGCGGATACATTGGAAGGTGATGAAAAGACAGGTGCACAGATTGTCTTAAAGGCACTGGAAGCTCCTTTATATCACATTGTTGCAAACGCAGGTCTTGAAGGCAGCGTAATCATCAATAAGGTAAGCGAATCTGAGGTTGGCGTTGGATTTGACGCTTTGAAGGAAGAATATGTGGATATGGTAACCGCAGGTATTCTCGATCCTGCCAAGGTTACAAGAAGTGCGCTGCAGAATGCAACCAGCGTTGCTTCCACCCTTCTTACCACAGAATCTGTTGTTGCAAACATTAAAGAAGATGCACCTGCAATGCCTGCAGGCGGCGGAATGGGCGGTATGATGTAATTCCCAAATCTTAATAAGAGAGTGTTTTAAACAGGTATGCAAAAATTTTGCATACCTGTTTTGCTGCACAGGAGGCCTGCAGCAAAGCCCGGCGGACATTGATTGGAAAAACTTGTATGAGCTTTCGTTGACGAAATATACAAAAAAATATATAATATCATAATATATGAATAAAAGCGTATACTGAATGCATCTAAAGGTGTGAGAACATGACGGAAGAAAAAGATACGAAACAGACAAAAAATGAAGTGGTATTTGATGATGGCAGGATAGAAGCCATTCAGGAATTTCAAAGTCCCCAGCAATTATACAGGGACTTGATTTTGCGTGTCCATAAATATCATCCTTCTGATGATATTACATTGATTGAAAAGGCATACCATCTGGCAGAGCGGGCCCATAAGGATCAGGTGCGCAAATCAGGAGAACCCTATATTATTCATCCATTATGTGTGTCAATTATTCTGGCGGATTTGGAGATGGATAAGGAAACGATTGCAGCAGGGCTTTTACATGATGTGATAGAAGACACCATTATGACCGAAGATGAGATCAAAGAGCAGTTCGGCAGTGATGTGGCTCTTTTGGTTGACGGGGTGACGAAGTTAGAGCAATTGCAGTTTGCAAATGAAAATGGGGATAAAGCCCTGGACCGCTTTGAAATGCAGGCGGAAAACCTGCGTAAGATGTTTCTGGCTATGGCCAGGGATATCCGTGTGATTATTATTAAGCTGGCCGACCGCCTCCATAATATGCGGACCTTGAAATATAAGAGCCTGGAGAGCCAGCAGAGAATTGCAAAAGAGACGATGGAGATCTATTCACCCATTGCCCAGAGGCTTGGAATTTCAAAGATTAAGGTGGAATTGGATGATTTATCCTTAAAATATTTGGAGCCGGAAGCCTATTATGATCTCGTAGATAAAATTGCCGTGCGCAAAAGCGTTCGTGAAAAATATATCCAGAATATTGTGGACGAGGTCAGTGTGCACATCAAAAATGCAGGTATTAAGGCACAGATTGATGGACGTGTAAAACATTTTTTCAGTATTTATAAGAAAATGAAAAATCAGAATAAAACCATTGATCAGATTTATGATTTGTTTGCAGTCAGAATTATTGTGGATACGGTAAAGGATTGTTATGCCGCTCTGGGGGTAATCCATGAAATGTATAAGCCCATACCTGGACGGTTTAAGGATTATATCGCCATGCCCAAGGCGAATATGTACCAGTCCCTTCACACCACATTGATCGGAAACAGCGGGCAGCCCTTTGAGATACAGATCCGGACTTACGAGATGCATAAGGCGGCGGAGTACGGGATTGCCGCCCACTGGAAATATAAGGTTGCTTCTGACGGAAAGAAAATAGAAGACTCAGAGGAAGAAAAACTTTCATGGCTGCGCCAGATTTTGGAATGGCAGCAGGATATGTCTGACAATAAGGAATTTATGAATCTTTTAAAAAGTGATCTGGACCTTTTTTCAGACAGTGTATACTGCTTTACCCCTACGGGAGAAGTGAAAAATCTTCCGGCAGGCTCTACGCCCATTGATTTTGCCTACAACATTCACAGTGCAGTGGGAAATAAGATGATCGGCGCCAGAGTAAACGGAAAACTGGTGACCATTGATTATGAGATTAAAAACGGTGACCGCATTGAGATCATGACTTCTCAAAATTCAAAAGGCCCCAGCAGAGACTGGCTGAATGTAGTGAAAAGCACTCAGGCAAAAAATAAAATCAATCAATGGTTTAAAAATGAATTTAAAGAAGAAAATATTGTTAAGGGCAAAGATCTTTTAAATCTGTACTGCCGGGCAAAGGGCATTAATATTTCAGAACTGATGAAGACTGAATATATGGAAGCCATTAAAAACAAGTATGGGTTCAGGGACTGGGAGTCTGTACTTGCGGCAGTAGGACATGGCGGTTTAAAAGAAGGTCAGATCATTAACCGGATGATGGAGCTTTATGAAAAGGCCCATAAAAAGGAAATGACCGATCAGGAAATCTTGGCAGCAGTTGCAGAAAATGAAGCAATGAGAAAGGCAGTCCACATTAAATCAAAGAGTGGAATCGTGGTAAGAGGGATTCATGATCTGGCTGTTCGTTTTTCCAAATGCTGTTCTCCGGTGCCGGGAGATGAGATTGTAGGTTTTATTACCAGAGGACGGGGAATTTCCGTTCACAGAACGGACTGCATCAATATGATTAATCTGCCGGAAGAAGAAAGGGAGCGTCTTATAGATGCAGAATGGGAAGGCTCACCGGATGAGGTTTCAGGTGAAAAGTATCTTGCAGAGATAAAGATATTTGCAAATAATCGAAATGGACTTCTTGCGGATATTACCAAAGCGCTTACGGAAAAGAATATTGATATTATTTCCCTTAATACAAGAGTGAACAAACAGGGACTTGCAACAATGGCCACTTCCTTTGAAATCAGCAACAGGGAGGAGCTGAACCACATCATAGATAAGATCAGATCCATTGAGAGCGTGATCGATATTGAAAGAACCACAAGCTAAAGTTTGCAGAAGAAGGAGCTGTTATTATGGCGGATATAAAGATAGGAAGAATCGTTTTGGGCGTATGCCAGACCAATTGTTATTTTGTGTATGAGGAAGGAAAGCAGGAGGCAATTGTTTTTGATCCTGCTGATAAAGGAGAGTATATTTATAACGGATTAAAGGATAAGGGGTTTTCCGTAAAGGCAATATTCTTAACGCATGGCCATTTTGACCATATCTGGGGGGTGGAGGCATTAAAGGAGCTTTCAGGGGCAAACGTCTATGCATATGAAGGTGAACAGGAGGTTTGTGAAAGTCCTGCGCTGAATGTTTCACAGGATACAGGAAGGCCCTGCCTGGTCAAGGCTGATGTATATGTAAAAGATGGAGAAGAAATTACAGCGGCCGGAATGAAGCTTAAGCTGATTGCCACGCCTGGGCACACTAAGGGAAGCTGCTGTTATTATTTCGAAGATGCAAAGCTTTTGATCAGTGGAGACACTTTATTTCAGGAGTCGGTAGGAAGAACGGATCTGCCGACAGGAAGTATGAGTACGCTGGTGCATTCAATTAAGGAAAAGCTGTTGCCTCTTCCGGAGGACGTTAAGGTATATCCCGGACATGGAGAGGCTACAAGCATTGGATACGAAAAAGAATACAACCCGTTTTTGTGAAAGGAGTGAAAATGAAAAGAAAAGGAATACTGTTGATTGTTGGAATGGTACTGTGCATGGTTTGTGCGGCATGTGGAAGTAAAGAAGAACTGGAGGAGCCAAAAGTAGAAGCACTTTCTCCAACGCCGGTACCGGAAGCGTCGCCATCACCAACACCGGAGGGATTTCCGGTGGTTTCAGACAGAGAAGTGGTTGACGGACAGATGCAGAGTTATTTAACCGGTGAATGGAAAGATGAAAGCGTTGTTACAAGACGTCCTATTGCAGTAATGATTCCAAACAATTCTCCTGCAATGCCCCAGTATGGCATCTCAAAAGCAAGTATTATTTATGAGGCTCCGGTAGAGGGACGTATTACAAGGCTGATGGCTGTAGTTGAAGATTTTGATGATTTGGAGCGCATTGGGCCGGTAAGAAGCAGCAGAGATTACTTTTTGTATGTTGCTATGGGGTATGAGGCAGTTTACTGCAACTGGGGACTGGCAAGGCCCTATGTGGAAGAGCTGATTAACAGAGATACGGTTCAAAACATCAGTGCCGCTGTAGAAGGCATATATAACCCTGCGCATGAAGCCTTTGACAGAGTGAAGCGTCCCGGATATGCCACAGAATTTACCGGCTATCTATTTATAGAAGGAATGCTTAAGGCTGCGGAAAGGCTGAAATACGATTGGGAGTATGATAAAGATTATGTGCCGCCTTTTACCTTTGCAGATGAGGGGGTAAGGGCAGAAGATAATTATGAAAATGCAAAAGAGGCAACAGCCATTTATCCCGGCGGACAAAGCGGAAATCAGGGAGGATATGGCGCCTACACTCCTTACTTTGAATATGATGAAAAGGATCACTTATATTACAGATTCCAAAACGGGAAAGAGCAGATAGATGAGATGGATGGAAGCCAGCTTGCTGTGTCTAACGTAGTTTTTCAGTACTGTCATGGCGAGGTAAGAGATTCCCATGATTATCTTGCATTCGGGGTTCACGGAGAAGGGGATGCCATTGTTTTTACCGGCGGAAAGGTCATTAAGGGAAGATGGGAGCGGTATGATGGAGATGCAACACCGGCTAAATTCTACGACCAGAACGGGGAAGAGATCATCTTTAATCAGGGTAAAACCTGGATTTGCAATATTTGGGAAGAATATGGCGAATTTGTAGATTATAAATAATATAAGGCGGAGAGAAGCGAAAAAAACACCTGTGGTTTACAATCACAGGTGTTTTGTGTATAATAGCATTTGTGGATACAATAATATAAGTGTTTCTGAACATTGAAAACCAAATAAAATAATGATACTGTCATTGTTTCCCTGTCTAGCGCCATGACCTTTTGGAATAAAAGGTTGACGAGGAAAAGAGTGATCGAAAATTCGGCGGATGCTCTTTCGTACCGCTCCGGTGCGAGATATACCGGCAAATATGCGGGTAACTGCAAAACAAATACGGTATAACGGAGTCCAGGTGTGAAAATAAATTTTCACACTTCGTACTTAAGCAGTATCGCAGACAATGCCTGCGATATGCATGGGGATTAAGATAAAAATATAATGAACAGCCTGGGGTGCACAGGATGCTGCACAGGGCATAAAATATAGATATGGAAAGATGAGGGAAACAACAATGTGTGGAATTATTGGATATACAGGAAAAGGTGACGCGAAAGAGATTATGCTGGATGCACTGGAGCTTTTGGAATACAGAGGATATGACAGCGCAGGAATTGCTCTCTTAAAGGATGGAAGGACGCAAATGATAAAGCGTGCGGGAAGAGTTAAGGATTTAAGGAATCTGTGCGCCCGGATAAATCCGGAGGGACAATGCGGAATCGGTCATACCAGATGGGCAACGCATGGAGGCGTGTGTGATGAAAATGCACATCCTCACCGGTTTGGCAGTGTGACGCTGATACATAACGGCATTATAGAAAATTACAGGGAACTGATAGACAAATATGAGCTGGAAGGCAGCCTTATCTCTGAAACAGACAGTGAGGTAGTGGCAGCAGTGCTTCAGCATTTTTATCAGGGGGATCCTTATTCGGCAATTCGAAGAACCGTGTTGAAACTTAAAGGTACTTTTGCGCTTGCAATCATGTTTGATGATCAGCCTGATCAGATATTTGCAGTTAGAAATGTAAGCCCTATTGTGGTGGCTGCCACGGCGGACGGTGCTATTTTATCTTCTGATGTGGCGGCAATTGTACCTTTTACAACAGATTATTTCGTGATGCCTGAACTCCATGTAGTATGTTTAAAACCTGATAAGATTGAAATGTATGATTTGTCAGGGGATCATGCGAAGATCGACTGGCTTAAAGTCGACTGGGATGTAAGCCGCAGCGGAAAAGGGGGATATCCTTTTTATATGGAAAAGGAAATCATGGAGCAGCCCCAGGTAATCGGGGAAACCATATTACCCCGGGTGAAGGAAGGGATGCCTGATTTTTCAGAGGAAGGTATTCCAGATCCTGTTTTTGCTGACTGTAAGCGTATCTGTGTGATTGCATGTGGAACAGCCATGCATGCCGGATTGGTGGGAAAAAGTCTGATTCAGTGGGTGATTGGCATTCATGTGGATGTAGTGATGGCATCTGAGTTCATGTATAATGATCCGGTGGTTGATAAAGATACACTGGTGATTGCAATTTCTCAGTCAGGTGAAACCATCGATACTCTTGAGGCGCTTAAATTTGCCAGAAAATGTGGTTCTCCCAGCATTTCAATTGTAAATGTAAAGGGAGCGTCTATTGCGCGTGCCAGTGAATATGTGATCTATACCAACGCAGGGCCGGAAATCGCAGTGGCAAGCACAAAGGCCTATACAACACAGCTTGCTGTGTTATACTTGATTACAGCGCGGATGGCACTGGCAAGAGGCATCTGGGATGAGCAGAAAGCAAAAGCCTTTATGGAAGAGCTGCTGCGGGTTCCCGGGGTGATCGAACGAGTGCTTGAGACAAAAGAAGAAATCCACCGTCTTGCAGGGTGTATTATTAATGCAAGGGATGTGTTTATGATAGGCAGGGGGCTTGACTATTCCATTTTGCTGGAAGGCTCCTTAAAACTGAAAGAGGTTTCCTATATACATTCAGAGGCTTACGCGTCAGGAGAATTAAAACATGGCACGATTGCGCTGATTACCGAGGATACGCCGGTGATTGCGATGGTCACTCAGGAAAAGTTGAAAAGCAAAGAACTTTCCAATATCAGGGAGGTTCAGTCAAGAGGTGCAAGAGTGGTATTGCTTATGAAAGAAGGCGAGACGCTGAATGAGGGCGAGCAGTGGAGCTGCGTATACAGACTTCCTGTAATGGAAGATCCTTTTATGGTAATGCCTGCATCTGTAGTTCTGCAGTTGATTGCTTATTATGTGTCGCTGGATAAGGGACTGGATGTGGATAAACCCAGAAACCTTGCAAAGGTGGTAACAGTAGAATAAAATAAATAATATACAGAATGAAAAGTAAGGGAACAATGACAGAATGAAACACGAAAATTATGTTGTGGTCACTGTAAATGAGGCAGGATTTGAGTATGATATTCACTCATTGGTGAAAGCTTTTTATCCTGCCTGTGATGTGAAAGTATCCGTATCTCCGGATACAGAAAATAAAGAAAATATTGAAAATGACAGTTCAAGTCCGGGGCTTCCGGATTTGAATATTGAATTTGCCAAAGATGCTATTTTACTTTCTCTGCTAAATGGAGGAAATGGAAGGGCTTCTTTTGGTGTAAAAAAAATCAGTATTACCGGGGACATGCCAAGGCCGCAGGTAAAAAACTGTTTAAAGCAGCTTATTTATGCAGGACTTTCCGAACATACCGGAAAAGCTCTTCCCTGGGGAACTCTGACCGGCATTCGTCCTACTAAAATTCCAATGAGTATGTTGGAAGAGGGGCGGACGGATGTTGACATTTTGAAATACATGAAAGATACTTACTTCATCAGCGAGAAGAAAGGGGAGCTGGCAATTCAGATTGCCAAAAGAGAAAAAGCATTGCTGGACACCCTGCACTATGAGGACGGATACAGTCTGTATATTGGAATTCCCTTTTGTCCTACTACCTGTCTATACTGTTCCTTTACCTCTTATCCTATTTTTTCATGGAAAAAAAGGATAAACGAATATCTGGATGCTTTGGATAAGGAAATTACCTTTGTGGCAGATTACTATAAAGATAAAGTTCTGGATACCATTTATATTGGCGGGGGAACACCTACCACTTTGGAGGCAGGAGAGCTTTCAAGGCTGCTTAAAAAAATAAATGACAGTTTTGATCTTTCTCATTTAAAGGAGTTTACAGTGGAGGCAGGGCGGGCCGACAGCATTACAATAGAAAAGCTGAAAGCGCTGAAGGAGGGCGGCGTTACACGTATTTCTGTTAATCCCCAGACCATGAAGCAGCAGACACTGGACATCATTGGAAGAAAACATACGGTTACTCAGGTGAAGGAGGCATTTGCCCTTGCAAGGCAGGCTGGATTTACCAATATAAATATGGATCTGATTTTAGGATTGCCTGGGGAGACAAAGGAAGATGTGAAAAACACAATGGAGGAGGTGCTAAGATTAAATCCGGACAGCTTAACAGTGCATTCACTGGCTGTTAAACGTGCTTCAGGGTTGAACAGGTGGATAGAGGAAAACGGTATTTCAGCGCTAAATAATACGGACGAAATGATGGAAATTACAGCAAATGGTGCAGCAGACATGGGAATGGTTCCCTATTACCTGTACCGCCAGAAGAATATGGCCGGAAATTTTGAAAATGTGGGTTATGCCAGAGATGGAAAATTTGGCATATACAATATTTTGATCATGGAGGAGAAACAAACTATCGCAGCATTGGGCACTGGAAGTATAACTAAAAGGGTTTTTGGGGATGGAAAAATTGAGCGGTGTGATAATGTGAAAGATGTGAGTCTCTACATTGACAAAATAGATGAAATGATTATGCGGAAAAGGAGGCTTTTATAAAAAAATGCAAAATAAAGTTAATAAATAGATTAATATCTACGAACCAAATATGGTATTGACGCATGGGATACAATGATAGATAGTCAAATATAGGTCTTAGATAGGCAGAGTACAATTGCGTAAAATGATTCATAGTACTAAAGATAATTCGCGGGGAAATTTATTCATGCGTAGGAGTTATGAAGAATTTTTACATAGGCTAAGTCAATATAGATTGTACTTAAATATGACTCAGGAAGAAATCGGCAGTGTACTTGGAATTACTCAAAGTCAGTTTAGCAAAATGGAACTGGGGAAAACGATAGTGCCTTACAAAAGTCTTAAAAGTCTTATGAAAGAAGGGTGGGATATTGATTTTCTTATGACGGGAAAGGAGTTCGGACGAAAGGAGTCAGAACTTGCCGTCCTGATTAAAAATGCCGAGGACGAACACAGACCGGAGCTTTTATATGCAGTTGCATGGCTTTTGGAGCAGGGAATATACAGAAACAATTCTGACATAAGTTTTGAAACTAAATGCGAATTGGAGGTTTTAAAAATTCGGGCAGGCGGTTATCATCCGGAATCTGTTTTGTATGAAATAAGAAAAATAGCGGGGATTGCTCAAATTCCAATGGCTGAAAAACTGGGTGTAAATATCAAAAAGTACCGAATGCTGGAGAAGAGAAAGGCAGATCCGGATGCAGAGCTTTTACTCCGCATTTATGAAGTAACCGGATGCAAACCAAGTCTGTTGATTGACTTAGGCAATGTTGACAATGTAATTATTGATGATTTGTGGCAGCAGATCGAGTATTCAGCTCAAAAAAAGATACTTATGTTATCTGAGCAGATACTCTGGTTTCTAAAGATGTAAGGGAAGATTATGGAAAAACACGTATTGATAGTAGAAGATAATAAAATTCAAATGGAAATGTTAAAAAAGATTGTTCAGGAGGTGAATCCTGGTGCAGTAGTTTATACTGCCGGAGATGTAAGTACAGCATATCAGACTCTTCTTGAGAATACAATTGATGTATTTTTGGTGGATATTATACTGGATACTGCTAAACCTGGAGATATTTCAGGTATCAAGCTGGTCGAAAATATCAGAGGCATATCCAAATATTTGTTCACACCTGTTTTATTTGTCACATCACTGGAAGATACCACTAATTACGCCTATACAGACTTGAATTGTATAGGCTATGTGGAAAAGCCTTTTAATCCAGATACAGTGAAAGCGCTGGTAGAGAGGGCACTGAATTTTGCTACTGCCAGGAATCAGGATGCGACTTTTTGTTTCAGGAAGGATGGAATTTTGTATCCAATCAAGGTCCGGGATATTTTGTACATAGAAAGCCTGAACCATGTGGTTACAATACATCTGGTAAATGAAGGAACCTTGACGGTTCCTTACAAACCCTGCAAAAATATCCTTGAGGAGCTTGATACGGATTGTCTGATCAGATGCAGCAGAAATGTGATTGTCAATAAAAACCACATTACCTGCGTGGATACAGCAAACAGATATATTACGCTGAAGGACATTGAGGAGCAGATTGAGATCGGTATTACCTATAAGAAAAAGGTATTGGCGGAGTTTGGGTTATGATTACAAATATTTGTTTGTTGCTTGAAATTTTATCTATTGTATTTTGCCTGCACCATCTGTATGGAGAAAAAGTTACACTGGATATTAAGACAGTTAGCTATTTGGCGATACATATGATCATACTGACAGCAGTAAATTATTATAGTCTGCCCCAAACCTATACCTTGATAACTTATCCGGTTATTGCGATACGGATTGTCTGATCAGATGCAGCAGAAATGTGATTGTCAATAAAAACCACATTACCTGCGTGGATACAGCAAACAGATATATTACGCTGAAGGACATTGAGGAGCAGATTGAGATCGGTATTACCTATAAGAAAAAGGTATTGGCGGAGTTTGGGTTATGATTACAAATATTTGTTTGTTGCTTGAAATTTTATCTATTGTATTTTGCCTGCACCATCTGTATGGAGAAAAAGTTACACTGGATATTAAGACAGTTAGCTATTTGGCGATACATATGATCATACTGACAGCAGTAAATTATTATAGTCTGCCCCAAACCTATACCTTGATAACTTATCCGGTTATTGCTGTATATTGTGGAGCAAAATTTGGGTTTAAAATCAAGCCACTTGTAGTAAATTATATTCTTAATGTAGCGATTACAAGTAGTGTACAATTTATAGTATTATTTGTATTTTATATGATTTTCAGAGCACAAGTGATTGGTCCTGTTGGTTCTTTGATGGTAAATGGAATTGCATTTATTATAGTACTTGTTATTCTTCCAATGTGTAGGCTGGACAAGTTTTCCTCCTTCTTGCAGGATAAGGATAGAATTTATATTGTTGCATTATGTATAAGTATTGTCGTAGCAGGATATTGCTTGGTAGTGTATAAGAGAATGGATAGCGTAGGGCTTTTTCAAAATGCTATATTGTTTGCAAGTTTTATATTTATCTGTTTTCTTGTATATCAGCTTGGGAAATCTAAAGTAAAGGCCAAGGAAATTGAAACAGAACTAAAGATGCACAAATTATATGCTGATTCCATTCAAAGCATGATTGATAACATCAGAATGCGCCAGCATGAATTTAATAACCACATAAATACAATGAAGGGCTTTTGCTATATGTATAATACCTATGAAGAACTGGTAAATGCACAGGCGGATTACTATGAAGCCATCAAAGGCGAGAGCCGATTTAACAAGCTGCTGAAAACAGGAAATCCGGTGATTATAGGATTCTTATATGCAAAATTCATGGAAATCGAAAAGCTGGGAATTGACCTTTCTTTCAAGATAAGCATTAGCGAATTCGATATTGGAATGCCTGCTTATAAAGTGGTAGAAGTGGTTGGCAACCTGATTAGAAATGCAGTAGAGGCACTGGAAAAAGCTCAGGATGGTGAAAAGAAGATTTTTGTCCTGATGGTGGAATATGATGATGAATTTGAAATTGAAGTGAGAAATACAAGCAGATATTTTGCGCCTGATGAAATTGCTCTGTTCTATAAGAAAGGCTATAGTCAGAAAGGTGAGAACAGGGGACTTGGATTATATAATATGAAAAGCACCTGCGATGAGTATGGATTTTATGTATCAAGCATCTGTGAGACAATAGACAACCGGAATTGGATATCTTTCAGGATTCTCAAAAATGAAAAAGCAGCAGAAAGGCGCGTTGTGGAGTCAGAAGCATAAGGCATAATTGAATGAGTTGGAAGTTGAAGAATAAGCTTCAGGTTTTATTGTTGCTCTCCATCACAAAAATACACCCTTTTATAATCAACAGATTGAATTTATATCTGCTTATTATAAAAGGGTGTATTTTTTAACAGTCTTTTTTATTCTTCTACAGGCTTTTTTGGAGGCTCATATTCTCCAAAAAAGAATGTGCTTGCAATACCAATGGTAATCCACACTTCTAAAGCAGTGCATGCAAGCAGCAAAGGCTTAGAAAATTTCACAAGTTTCTCTCTCATAAGGGGCTCCTTTCTTTATAATCCTTGCAGCGGTAAGCTGCAGAGTGTGTAATATAATGATCCAGAACCCGGCAGATATGTAGGGACTCTCTGGGATTATATACGTAAGTGTAAGGTAAAAGAAAATCACTAAAAAGGCCTGAATCTTTACCCGCTTTACCAGTTGATCCTTTAAAGCGGCATGTACCTGAGAGGTGACAGGGCCTATATAATAATTGCAAAGCATACACAAAAACAACAATACCAATTGAAAGACTTTATTAACTGGTATAACCGGCAGTACGGTCAGGGCAAGAAACAAATATGAGAACGTTACACAGAAACAGGAAACATATTTCTTACAGTGGATTCCTCCGGTTGCTGTTCTCAAAAGCACCATTACAACTACTGCGAAAAAATAAATGCTAAGTTGTTTTCTGAAAAAAATTCCCATAATGAAAAGCTTGCTGAATTCGGAAAGAAAAGTTTTTCCAAGGTATTCAAGCTGAGCAATTTGATAATCACTGAATTCATATTGCTCTTTCAAAAGTTCATGCATAAAAACCAATTCCTTTCTAAAAAAAATCCCTTTAAAATTAAAGCCATTATATGTGAAAAAGCAATGTATATTTAAAAAAATGACTGAATCGTATGTTTTTTACTTTAAACAGTGAAAAATAAGTCGAATTATGTAAAAAAATGGAAATTAGTTTAAAAATCCTGTTATTTGGTTGAATTCCTCATATTTAGGCTAATAAATGTTATACTTTATCAAACATTAATGGATATGCCATGTGGTAGCAGGAACTGAAAATTTAGAGTTGACAGCCTAAGAGAAAGGCTGTCAGAATGGAGGACGAAAATGGGAAGAACCGGTAAGTCTAAATCAACAATTGATATCCCGTACAAGGATATAGGATTGAGAGTACGCACTCTGCGTGAGGCAAATGATTTTACAAGAGATGCATTTGCAGAGAAAATTGAAATTTCAACTAAATTTCTGTATGAGATTGAAATGGGAAAGAAAGGATTTTCGGTGGAAATATTATATAAGATTTCAAAGGCATTATGTGTAAGTAATGATTATTTGCTGACCGGTAATGATATCCAGAAAGTTCCTGATAAGATTGTAGATATTTTGGAAGGTTTTACACCCACACAGTTAACACATATCCATGAAATATTAAAGTGGACACAGGAGTTGACGCTTTTACCAAGAGATTAATTATCAGGATGTTTTAAAGGGGTATCCTAAAGTTGTGAAGACTTTTTGGATACCCCTTTTTTGGTGTTTTTTCGAACTAGCTTATCATACCACCTAACATTCCACTGCCGCCGCACAGTAAAAGCACCGTAAAAAAGTTTCCGGAAACTTCATTCATTCCGTGGTTTACGATCAGTGAAACCACTATCAGAATAGCAAAATAAAGGACGCCCATTAATAGTCCCCACAAAAATTTTTTATTCCCTTCTCTTTTCCCGGCAATGAATCCCGCTAAAAATGTAACGATTATGTAAATGATAATAATGCTGATGGACACAATTTTTTCTGAAAGCTCAAAACGGTATAGAAACAATGCAAGAAGCAGTAAAAGACCAGTGGTGAGCAGGTAGGAGATAAGCAGTGCTTTTAGCAGAAAAGTAATTCTTGAACTTAGATTGAATTTCTTTAACATAGTGCCTCCTGGGGATAATTAATAAAGTTGATATGGCAGACTTTCCACATCATTGATTGAATTGTTATATTATATGTAGGAACTTGACAGGGAATGCCCTATATTGTAATATTTGCATATGCTGTCTGATTACAGTTTTCAAATTACAAAAATAAGGAGTGAGTTTATTTTGGATACCGATGGTGTCATGCAATTGGTGGCAATATTGATTTTAGTGTTTTTATCAGGGTTCTTTTCCTCTGCGGAGACGTCCCTTACCACAGCAAACAAAGTCAGGCTGAAAGCCCTTGCGGATGAGGGAAATAAACGGGCGCAGACAGCCCTTGACGTGCTTGAAAAGTACGGAAAAATGCTGAGTGCCATTTTGATAGGGAATAATATCGTCAATATCGTGGCTTCCTCACTGGCAACAACGCTGGCCCTTAAAATTGGTCTGGCTGTAGGAATTGCAACGGGAATCTTAACAGTGGTGATCTTATTGTTTGGTGAGATTATACCCAAGAATGTGGCAATGGTCTATTCAGAAAAAATGGCGCTTTTTTATGCTTCAATCATTTCGGGACTTATGAAAATAATGACACCTGTTATTTTTCTGATTGACAAGCTGGCAGGCGCTTTGATGAAGCTGTTACATATTGATGCAGGCAAGAGAACAGCTATGACGGAAACAGAATTGCGCACTTATGTGGAAGTCAGCCATGAGGATGGCGTCATTGAGTCAGAAGAGCGTGAGATGATTTATAATGTGTTTGACTTTAGCGACGCAGTGGCAAAGGACATTATGATTCCCAGAATTGATATGGCGACGGTCAGCGAGGATGCGGAATATGAAGAAGTGCTGGATTTATTTGCAGAATGCATGTATACCAGGCTTCCGGTATTTAAAGAAGATAAGGATAATATTATAGGCATGATTAATATCAAGGATTTTATTCTGGTCAAGGATAAGGAGCAGTTTAAAATCAGTGATATTATGAGGAATATTTATTACACTTATGAATTTAAAAAGACAGCGGATCTTTTGATTGAGATGCGTGAAAAGTGTGTTAACGTGTCTATTGTTTTAAATGAATATGGCGCTGCTGTGGGAATGATTACATTGGAAGATCTTTTGGAGGAGATCGTAGGTGAAATCCGTGATGAGTATGATGAGGATGAGGAGGAGTTTATTAAGCAGGTTGATGAGCGCACTTATCTGGTAGAAGGAGGCATGAAGCTGAGCGATATTAATGATGAGCTGGGTACTATGCTTGAATCGGAGGATTATGATTCTATTGGAGGACTTATTATAGAGAATTTGGACAGACTTCCGGAGGATGGAGAGACCATTGTCACAGATCAGAATATTACTTTGAAAGTTCAGGGAGTTAATCAAAACAGAGTGGTAAAAGTTTTGATGACGCTTCCGGAGAAAGAGCCTGATCCGGCGGGGAAAGAGGAAGAAGCCTCTGACAGGGAGGAAAATGACGAAAAAATGCTTTTCCAAAATCAGTAACTATGCTATACTATACAAATACAGGCACAGTAAAAGGAGATATTATTATGAAGCGAATTAAAACATTAGCTACAAGAGATTTAAAAGAATCCATGAAAAAGGGTGGCTGTGGTGAATGCCAGACATCCTGCCAGTCAGCTTGCAAGACATCCTGTACAGTAGGAAATCAGAGCTGCGAAAAGGTTAAGTGAAATACCCCACAGCAGGCTGCGGGGTATTTCACCCTCGCGGCAGTCGCCAAGGTGTGCAGGCATGACTTTGGCTTGTTGCTCACGGGAATAAAACAGGATAGTGAATGTAAGCAGCGACGTAAGCCGCTGCTTATTCCTTGTAAAAACGGAAGGATTGATAAGGTGATACATCAGTATAAAAATAATAGTTACAACATTGTTCTTGATGTGAACAGCGGTTCTGTTCATGTAGTGGATGATGTGGTATATGATTTGATCCCTGTCGTGGAAGAGGGGTTAAATAACAACTGTGATGAAAATGCAATTAAAGAAAAGGTACTTGCAGCGCTTGGAAAAACCTGTGCAGTGGAAGAGATAGAAGATGCGCTGGCTCAGGTTTTGGAATTGAAAAATGCGGGGACGCTGTTTGCACCTGATATTTACGAGAATTATATAACAGATTTTAAAAAGCGGGAAACGGTAGTGAAAGCATTGTGTCTCCACATTGCCCATGACTGTAATCTTGCCTGTAAGTATTGTTTTGCAGAAGAAGGAGAGTATCATGGACGACGTGCCCTTATGAGCTTTGAAGTAGGAAAAAAGGCCCTTGACTTTCTGGTTGCGAACTCAGGAAACCGGGTTAATTTAGAGGTTGATTTCTTTGGCGGCGAGCCGTTGATGAACTGGCAGGTGGTAAAGGATTTAGTGGCTTATGGAAGAAGCCTTGAAGAGCCTCATCATAAAAAATTCCGTTTTACCCTGACTACCAATGGAATTTTATTAAATGACGAGATTATGGAGTTTGTCAATAAGGAGATGTCAAATATTGTTCTCAGCATTGACGGGAGAAAGGAAATCAATGATCTGATGCGCCCCTACAGAGGCGGACAGGGAAGCTATGATACCATTGTCCCCAAGTTTCAGAAGGCAGCAAAAAGCAGGAACCAGATGAATTATTATGTAAGGGGAACCTTTACCAGAAATAATCTTGATTTTTCAAAGGATGTAATGCATCTGGCCGATCTTGGTTTTCAGCAGATTTCGGTGGAGCCTGTGGTGGCGGCTCCCACAGACGACTATGCGCTTAGGGAAGAAGATCTTCCGGTGCTGCTTGCAGAGTATGACAAGCTGGCTGTGGAGCTTTTAAATAGAAGAAAAGAAGGAAAAGGTGTTAATTTCTTTCATTTTATGATAGACTTGGAAGGTGGGCCCTGTGTTGCCAAGAGGCTTTCCGGCTGCGGCTCGGGAACAGAGTATCTTGCGGTAACACCCTGGGGAGACTTATATCCCTGTCATCAGTTTGTAGGCAGGGAAGAATTCCTTATGGGGAATGTGGAAGAAGGCATTACAAGAACCGACATCAGAGATGAATTTAAAACCTGTAATGTTTACGCCAAGGAAAAGTGCAGGAACTGTTTTGCAAAGTTTTATTGCAGCGGCGGATGCGCGGCGAATTCCTACAATTTTCATGGAAAGATCAATGATGCTTATGACTTGGGATGTGAACTGCAAAGAAAGCGCATTGAGTGTGCAATTATGATAAAAGCGGCTTTGGCCGAGGCAGAAGGAGAAGAGGAAAATGAAGAAAAATAAAGCAATTATTACGCTGCTGGTTTTCGTACTGCTTCTTGGAGTGTTCGGATATACTGCAGCAGTGGGGCTTGGAACGGAGGGCTCCGGATCAGCAGCCAGTATTAATTTAGGCCTTGATCTGGAAGGCGGCGTCAGCATTACCTATCAGGTAGTCGGTGACGAAAAGCCGGATAAGGACGATATGGCTGATACCATTTATAAGCTTCAGCAGCGTGTGGAAAACTACAGCACGGAAGCAGTGGTATATCAGGAAGGGGAAGATCGGATCAATATTGAGATTCCCGGCGTGTCAGACGCAAATACAATTTTAGAGGATCTTGGAAAGCCGGGAGCCTTGTACTTTATCTCCCAGTATGATTCTGAGGGCAACTTGAACTATCAGGCAGTGGGAACAGATGAAAATGGCAAGCTGGTTTATGCCATGTATAATACCATTGAGGCTTTGCAGGCAAATGGTTCTGTGAAACTGGTGGGAACAGACGTAAAGGATGCACAGGCCGCTTCCGGTACGGACAGCATGATGAATAACAGCCAGTATGTGGTCAGCCTGACCATGACAGAAGAGGGAACCACCAAGTTTGCAGATGCAACTGCGACTGCATATGCCAATCATGAAACTCTTGCAATTTATTATGATGGCGAAATAATAAGTGCGCCAAACGTAAATGCTTCCATTACAAATGGACAGGCTCAGATTGAAGGTTCCTTTACTTATGAGGAAGCTCAGCAGCTTGCTTCCACCATCCGTATTGGCGGTCTTAAGCTGGAGCTTGAGGAACTTCATTCCAAGATTGTGGGAGCACAGCTTGGTGAAGCGGCAATCTCCACAAGTATTAAAGCGGCAGCGGTCGGCTTTGCAATTATTGTGATTTTTATGATTGCAGTATATTATGTATCCGGTTTTGCGGCCAGCCTTGCACTTGCTCTTTATGTGGAACTGATCGTTATTTTACTTGATGCATTCGAGATTACTTTGACGCTCCCTGGAATTGCAGGTATTATTCTTTCCATAGGAATGGCAGTGGATGCAAACGTAATTATTTTTGCCCGTATCAGGGAAGAAATCGCCAAGGGTAAAACTGTGAAATCCGCAATTGACATCGGTTACAAAAAGGCGACTTCCGCAATTGTAGACGGTAACGTAACCACCTTAATTGCAGCAGCAGTTTTAGGCGTGCTTGGTTCAGGCACAGTAAAGGGATTTGCCTATACGCTGGCTCTTGGTATTGCCCTTTCCATGTTTACCGCAATGGTGGTGACAAGACTGCTGATGAAGGCGTTCTATGCAATTGGCATCCAGAATGCAAAGTGGTATGGAACTGCAAAAGAGAGAAAGACCATTAAATTTACCTCCAAAAGGAAGATTTTCTTTGGAATATCCATTGCTGCAATTGTGGCAGGGTTTGTATTTATGGGAGTAAATAAAGCGCAGACAGGCGGTGCATTAAATTACAGTCTGGAATTTGTAGGCGGTACGTCCACTAACGTGACATTCAATGAGGATATGGCCCTTGCCGATATTGATACAAATGTGGTACCAATGATTGAAGCAATTACCGGAGATGGAAATGTGCAGACACAGAAGGTAGAAGGAAGCAATGAGGTGATCTTCAAAACCCGTTCCTTAAATACTACTGAAAGAGAAAGCTTTAAGACAGCTATGGTAGAGAATTTCCAGGTAGATGCGGAAAAGATTACTACGGAAACCATCAGTTCTACGGTCAGCAGTGAGATGAAAACAGACGCAGTTGTAGCTGTTATTGTGGCAACTTTGTTTATGCTGGTTTATATCTGGCTTCGGTTTAAGGATATCCGTTTTGGAGCAAGTTCGGTTTTGGCGCTGATTCATGATGTGCTTGTAGTACTTGCCTTTTATGCGATTGTGAAAATATCTGTGGGAACTACCTTTATTGCATGTATGCTTACAATTGTAGGTTACTCTGTCAATGCAACTATCGTAATTTTCGACCGTATTCGTGAAAACAAGGCAAATATGGGAAGAAAAGAAGAATTGGCGGATATGGTGGATGCAAGTATTACCCAGACGCTTTCCAGAAGTATTTTTACTTCCCTAACCACTTTTATTATGGTAACAGCCCTGTATATTTTCGGTGTGTCATCCGTCAAGGAGTTTGCGCTTCCCTTAATGGCAGGAATCCTTTGCGGAACCTATTCTTCCGTATGCATTACAGGTGCCCTGTGGCTGGTACTTCGGAAAGTTTTTCCCCAGAAGAAGCAGGCGTAAGAAAAAGTTTGAAAATCAGATATTTGGTATAGTTACGGGCGGATTTTCCGCCCGTTTTGAGTATAAAAACAGAAAAAATGTAAATAAAACTTTGAAAATATTGATAAAATAGAAAACAACGCGTATAATTTAAAATAAAAACGTTAAATGCGAGGATAATAAAATGAAGCTTCTTAAAATCAAAGTTATAGGACTGCCTCTTTATAAAGATGTTTTTGAAATGGATTTCTTTGCCAGACAGCGCGTTGAATCAGAAAAAAATGAAACAATGCATCACTTATTTTCTAATATATATCTCAATAATGCAATAGCAATTATGGGAATCAATGCATCAGGAAAAACGACAATATTAAAAACCCTTTCGTTTATACTTAATTTGTTGAACAATAAACCTGTTAATAATATTACTTCCAATGAAATTTTAGAGGGAATGAATTCGGAACAGGGTGTTTGTTTTGAAACTTATTTTTATTGTGAAAATCAAACAATTAACAAGCTTAAAACTGTCATCAAAAAGAAAGCAGGACAGGGAGAGGAAGATAATAAATATTTTATAGAAGATGAAAAATTGTGGTCAAAGGATATAAAGACAGTTAAGATAAAGAAAAATCTTCTGGAATTTAATCATATGCTTCCAACAATGGTTAGAAATAAGGATGAAGAATTTTTAATGGAAGATGTCAGCATTATGATAGCGCTTAATAAAAAATATGAGACTGGTTTCTTCTTAAGGGATATGTCAAAATGGACAGATTTTAATATTTTATCCCTTTTAGGTGAATTCCCGGAGGAACTGATTGCCTTTCTGGATCCAAGTATTGAGTACTTTAAAATAAATGTGGAAGGAGAGGATTTTGATATCAGATTAAAATTTAGAGAAAGCGAAGAAATTTCTTTGAACAGTCCTGTAACGCTTAACAGATATTTATCTTCCGGCACAATTAAAGGAATCGGTGTTTTCATGAATGCAATGTTCGTGTTTGAGAAAGGAGGATATCTGATTATAGATGAGTTGGAAAATCATTTTAATAAAGAAATAGTTGCTACATTGATCAGATTTTTTATGGATTGTACGGTAAATCGTAAAGGAGCGGTTCTGCTGTTTTCAACTCATTATTCAGAATTGATGGATGAGTTTGACAGGAACGACAGTATTTTTATTGCAAGAAACAGGAATGGGATTACGACAGAAAACTTGTCTAACATTTTAAAAAGGAATGATATAAAAAAGAGTGAAGCTTATCAAAGCGGTTTTTTACAGGGAACAGTTCCGGCATACGAAGCATATGCCAATTTAAAAAATGTCCTTATCAATTCATAAGAAGAGGAAACCGGTATGACATTAAGAGGATATATTGCCTGCATATGTGAAGGGAATGCTGAGCATGCGATTATGGATATACTTTTGAAAAATGACAGGCTAAAATTTACTAAAGAGAATTTGCTTGATGGAAAAATAATCAGATGTAGAGATGCAAGGACTTTCGAACAAAGATATTTGAGAAAGGGATTTTCTGATACTATAACCGTATTGCGTATCCTGGATTCGAGAAGAGAAAATTTCAAGTTGAGCAAAGGGTATGCGGACAAAGTTGAAGTGATTAATATTATAACCGCTCCCGAAATAGAAATGTTGATCATTTGCAATGAACATAGGTATAATGATTTTAAAAAATCCGGGAAAAAACCAAGTGAATATTGCAAGGCAGATTTAAAGCATAAAAATGTGAAAAGTTATGAATATGTGAAAAAATATTTTGCAGATATTGATAAGCTGACAGATGCTATATTTGAATATAGGAGGGTGTCCAATCTTCCAAAAGGAGAATATTCTCTTAATGATTTGCTGAAATGAGGATAAAAGTATGGCAAAATGGATGGTAGCCGCCAAAAAGGCGGATTTTGATAAAATAGCGGAAAAATATCATATTACCCCGGTTCTTGCAAGAATTATGCGGAACCGGGATGTGACAGGGGATGAAGAAATTGAAAAGTTTCTTCACGGTGATCTGGAAGATTTGCACGATCCTTTCCTTATGAAGGATATGGAGCGGGCAGCGGAAATTATTATGGCAAAAATAAAGGAGGGAAAGAGTATCCGCATCATAGGTGATTATGATGTGGACGGTATCTGTTCCTCCTACATTCTTTTTACCGGATTAAGGGAACTTGGCGGCAGGGTAGATATTGTAATTCCTCATAGAATGAAGGACGGATACGGGCTGAATGATCATTTGATCGAGGAAGCGGCCAGAGATGGAATTGATACGATTTTAACCTGTGACAACGGGATTGCGGCAGCACCTCAGATACAGCTTGCAAAGGAAAAAGGAATGACGGTGATTATAACAGATCACCATGAAGTCCCCTTTGAGGATGGAGAAAGCGGGAGAAAGTATCTTCTGCCGGATGGGGATGCGGTGGTAGATCCCAAACAGTCGGACTGCCAGTACCCTTTTAAACAGATCTGCGGCGGTGTGGTGGCCTTTAAATTGATACAAATTCTTTTTTTTCTTTTTGATATGCCCCGTAAAGACAGGCGCAGGCATCAGCAGCTTTTAGATGAACTGCTTGCGTTTGCTGCCCTTGCAACTATCTGTGATGTGATGGAGCTCCGGGATGAAAACCGGATTATCGTAAAAAAAGGATTGGAGCTGATGAGCCAGACCACAAATCCTGGGCTGAAAGCGCTTCTTATGGTAAATGGGATTGAAGGCAGGACGCTTAGTCCTTATCATGCCGGATTTATTATAGGCCCCTGCTTAAATGCTACAGGGCGTCTGGACACTGCTCTGCGTGCGCTGGAGCTGTTTCGTGCACAGGACTGGAAGGAAGCGGTTACTATTGCGGAAGATTTAAAGCAGTTAAATGACAGTCGGAAGCAGATGACTGAGGAAGGGGTAAAGGAAGCGGTAAGGCAGGTGGAGGGGACAGAACTTTCAAAGGACAGAGTCTTGATTGTTTATCTTCCTGAGTGCCATGAATCTCTGGCTGGGATTATTGCAGGCAGAGTCCGGGAAAAGTTTGGAAAGCCCGCCTTCGTGCTGACCAAAGCCGAAGATGGGATAAAGGGAAGCGGCAGATCTATTGAAGCCTATAACATGTACGAAGAAATGACTGCGGTGAAAGAACTTTTTACCCGGTATGGGGGACATAAAATGGCGGCGGGGCTGTCCCTTCCTGATGAAAAATCAGTGGAGGAATTCAGAAAAAGGCTGAATGAAAACTGTCGTCTGACAAAAGAAGATTTTGAAGAGATTGTACATATTGACGTGCCTATGCCCTTAGCTTATGCAGACCGGAAGTTTATAAAGGAATTATCTTTGCTGGAGCCTTTCGGTACAGGAAATCCCAGGCCTTTGTTTGCAAGAAAGGGGATCAGCCTTTTATCGGGGCGGAAGATAGGAAAAAGTCAGAATGTTGGGAAATATACCATTGCAGACGAAGAAGGCCGGCAGTATGAAATGATTTATTTTGGTGATTTGGACCAGTTTGACTTATTTTTAAGAGAACAGTTTGGAGTCCAGCTGGCGGAAGGATTGTATACAGGCAGATTATCGGCAGGAGAGGCGGTTATTTCCATCGCCTATTATCCTGATATCAACAGTTATGCAGGAAGGGAAAGTATACAGATTGTAATGCAGCATTATACATGTTAAAAAAGGATGGAAGGCTTTGTGCTTCCATCTTTGATTCATACAAAAGCCTCCGGGGGTGCCGGAGGCTTTTGTATTCTTATGAGGGGGGAGATAGTGAGTTGTTCAACTATCTTGATATTTATCATACAGGTTAATTGTGTATAAACTGTGTCCGATTTATGATAAAAATCTAAAATACTCTTAAAGAAAAGTTAAGCATATGAAAATTCAATCTAAACATATTATTAAGAAGAATTAATGAAAATCCCATGAATTGCAAAAAACATACATTCGTGATATCTTATATAAGGGGAAAGAAAGCATTTCCTCTGGAAACAAAAAGAAACAGGACAGGAGTTATAAGAATGAAGTGTGAAGAGCTGCTAAAAGGCATTACTTACGAATGCACAAAAGGAAGCGTTGACTGTGAGATAAAAGAGGTAGTGTACGATTCAAGAAAATTGTCACAGGGATGTCTGTTTATCTGCATCTGCGGATATAATGTGGACGGACACAGCTTTGCAATGGAAGCTGCCCGGAAAGGCGCCGCCGCAATTGTGGTGCAGAAAGAGGTGGAACTACCTCAGGATAGTGATATTACAGTGATTCGGGTAGAAGATACCAGATATGCTATGGCGTTTATTTCGGCAGCTTATTTTGGCCATCCGACGGATCGGCTTAAAGTAATCGGCATTACCGGTACAAAAGGAAAAACAACAACAACCTACTTGATTAAATCCATTCTGGAAAAAGCAGGTTATAAGGTAGGTCTTGTGGGAACCATTGAAACCATTATCGGTGACAGACATATTCCGGCCAGCAATACTACACCGGAGTCTTTCCTTCTCCAGCAGTATTTTATGGAAATGGAAAGAGAAGGGTGCCAGATTGTTGTAATGGAGGTGGCATCTCAGGGGCTGAAACTTCACAGAACTCAGGGATTTACTTTTGAAATTGGCATTTTTACCAATTTGGAACCGGATCATATCGGTCCCAATGAACATGCGGATTTTGAAGAATATCAGTTTTGCAAGGGACTTTTATTTAAACAGTGCAGGTTAGGGATTGTCAATAAAGATGATGCGCATATGAGTGCGGTTTTAGAGGGGCATACCTGTCAGCTTGAAACCTATGGCTTTGACAAAACCGCAGATCTTTATGCAGAGGATTTAAAGCTGGTCAACAAACCGGGAGAACTGGGCATAGACTTTACGGTGAAAACTAAAAATACAGAAATGGAAGATTTTACGGTAGAAGTACCCACACCGGGGAGGTTCAGCGTTTACAATGCGCTTACTGCAATTGCAGTGTGCAGGCATTTTAATGTGGAAATATCCCAGATACAAAAAGCTCTTTTAAGCGCTCATGTAAGGGGAAGAATTGAGATGGTTCCGGTATCGGAACGGTTTACCCTGTTGATTGATTACGCTCATAACGCCATGAGTCTTAAGAGTCTTTTAACAACGCTTAAGGAATATGAGCCGAAAAGGCTGGTCTGCTTATTTGGCTGTGGCGGAAACCGTTCCAGAATCCGCCGCTATGAAATGGGTGAGGTAAGCGGAAATTATGCGGATTTGACAATTATTACTTCAGATAATCCAAGATTTGAAAAGCCCCAGGATATTATAGAAGATATCAAAACAGGAATTCAAAAAACAAATGGAAAATATATTGAAATCTGCGACCGGAAGGAAGCAATTGCCTATGCCATTTTAAACGGGCAGGAGGGAGATATTATTGTGCTTGCCGGCAAGGGACATGAGGATTATCAGGAAATAGAGGGGGTAAAGTACCCAATGGATGAAAGAGACCTGATTGCAGATATTTTAAAAGAAAACGACATTTCCGGAAAGAAATAAAGATAAATTGCCATGTAAAGCATAAAAGGAACAGGCAGAAAGAGCAAAAAGATGACGCAGGGAAGATATGCAAATATTATAATAGATATTTCCCACGAAAAAGTAGACAGAACTTTTCAATATAAAATTCCAAAAGAACTTGATGGGAAAATAGAAGCAGGTATGTGTGTGCAGATTCCCTTTGGTGCAGGCAGCCATTTAAGGCAAGGGTATGTGATTGAAGTTACGGATAAAGCGGAATTCCCTGATGAAAAGCAAAAAGAAGTGGCAGGAATTGTAACAGGAAGTATGTCTGTGGAAACAGACGCCATTAAACTTGCGGCATGGATGAAGGAAAATTACGGTTCCACTATGATAGCCGCATTAAAAACAGTACTTCCGGTGAAACAGACTATGAAGCACAGGGAGAAAAAGAAGATTACACGCCTTTTATCTGTTGAGGAAACCCGTTCTGTCCTGGGGGAATGTATCAGAAAGCATCAGAGGGCAAAAGCCAGAGTTTTAGCAGAGCTTTGCAGGGAACCGGTGCTTCCCTGTGAACTGGTGACAGGCCGCCTGAATGTGGCGGCGGCAACCTTAAAAAGCCTGCAGACACAGGGAATTATTTCCATAGAAAGTGAAAGCTATTACAGAAATCCGGTTAAACTGGAAACTGCAAGAGAGGCAGGACTTGTTTTAAGCAAAGAGCAGGCGGATATAAAAGATAAGGTTCTTCTGGATTTTGATCAGGGCACGCGGAAAACATATTTAATTCATGGAATTACAGGAAGTGGAAAAACGGAAGTTTATTTATCTTTGATAGAAGGCATGATAGAAAGAGGAAAACAGTGTATTATGCTGATTCCGGAGATTGCTCTCACTTATCAGACATTGCTTCGCTTCTATAAAAGATTTGGAGACAGAGTTTCGGTAATGAATTCCACATTATCGGTGGGAGAAAAATTTGACCAGTGGGAGCGGGCAAGGAAGGGAGAGCTGGATGTGATTATCGGTCCCCGTTCGGCCCTGTTTGTACCTTTTCCTGATTTAGGACTGATTATTATGGATGAAGAGCATGAAAACAGCTATAAGTCCGAAACTATGCCAAGGTATCATGCAAGAGAGACAGCCCGGTACCTTGCGCAAATGAAACAGGCAAGTCTGGTGCTTGGATCTGCTACGCCCTCTCTTGAGGCATATTACCGGGCAAAACAGGGAGATTATGAATTATTTACTTTAAATAGAAGACTTACAGGCGGCAAATTGGCGGAGGTTTCTGTTGTTGATTTAAGGCAGGAGCTGAAAAGCGGCAACCGCTCCATTTTCAGCAGGAAGTTACAGGAGCTGATAGAGGACCGACTCCGGAAAAAAGAGCAGATTATGCTTTTTTTGAACAGAAGAGGCTACGCTGGATTTGTATCCTGCCGGGCCTGCGGCTATGTAATGAAGTGCCCTCACTGTGATGTATCATTATCCCAGCATATGGGTGGAAAAATGGTGTGTCATTATTGCGGCTATGAGACAAGACAGCCGGAAAAATGTCCTTCCTGTTCTTCTCCTTATCTGCTGGGATTTAAAGCGGGAACCCAGCAGATTGAACAGCAGCTTTATAAGCAGTTTCCAGGCATACGGGTGCTGCGTATGGATGGGGACACCACCCGCACAAAGGACAGTTATCAAAAAATCCTTTCGGCTTTTGCGGAAGGAGAGGCAGATGTACTGGTGGGAACCCAGATGATTGTAAAAGGACATGATTTCCCCAATGTGACGCTGGCAGGGGTGCTGGCAGCGGATTTATCTTTAAATGATAATGACTATCGGGCAGGAGAGAGAACGTTTCAGCTTTTGACACAGGCTGTTGGAAGAGCCGGAAGAGGGGAAAAGGCAGGCGTGGCGGTGATTCAGACCTATCGGCCGGATCACTACAGCATTGTTAAGGCTGCAGGCCAGAACTATGAAGCGTTTTATGAAGAGGAAATTCTGTACCGGGAATTAGGCTCTTATCCGCCGGCAGCTCACATGATGGCGGTTTTAGTCACTGCTGCTCAGGAGGAAAAAGGAGAAAAGCTTGCCGGGCAGCTGGCAGTTTTAGCAAAGGATTTATGGAAAGAAGAAAAGGCAAAGGCAGCAGTCATAGGCCCGGCCAGGGCATCCATTGGAAAAATAAATGATATTTACCGGTTTGTAATCTACTGTAAAGCTTTTGATTATGGACAATTGATCTTAATTAAGGATAAAATAGAACAGTATTTACAGTCTCTGGCATTAAAAGAAGAAAATGTGCAGTTTGATTTTGATCCTGTAAATACTTTATAATTAAAACTAAACAAAACAGGCGTCAGTACTGCGACGCCAATTTATATAGAAGATGCAGTGCAGAAATGAGGTAAAAAAATGGCAATCAGAAACATAAGAGAAATAGGTGATCCGGTTTTAAATAAGGTCTGTAAGGAAGTGAAAGAAATGACAGACCGTAACAGAGAATTGATTGATGACATGTTTGATACCATGTATGAGGCTGGCGGCGTAGGTCTTGCGGCGCCACAGGTGGGAATTTTAAAGAGGATTACGGTAATTGATGTGACAGGTGAAGATCCTCATCTTCTGATTAATCCGGTTATCCTGGAAAGTAGCGGAGAACAGAGCGGAAATGAGGGATGCCTTAGTGTTCCGGGGAAAACAGGGATGGTGACAAGACCTAATTACGTGAAGGTAAAAGCATATGATGAGAACCTGCAGCCTTTTGAACTGGAAGGAACAGAGCTTCTTGCCCGGGCAATCTGCCATGAACTGGAACATTTGGATGGACATTTGTATGTGGAAAAAGTAGAAGGAGACCTTATGAATGTCTCCGATGTGTATGAGGACGAAGAGTGATGAAAATAGTTTATATGGGAACTCCGGATTTTGCAGTGGCGCCTTTAGAGGCTCTGATTCAGGCAGGCCATCAGATCAGTGCGGTGGTTACTCAGCCGGATAAGCAAAAAGGACGGGGAAAAGAAGTGCAGATGACGCCGGTAAAGGAATGCGCTTTAAAATATGGTATACCCGTGTTTCAGCCGGTTAAAATAAAAGAAAAAGAAGCAGTTGAAAAATTGCGGGAATATCCGGCGGATTTATTTGTGATAGCGGCCTTTGGCCAGATTTTGTCCGAGGAGATTTTAAATATGCCCCGGTTTGGATGCATTAATATACACGCTTCTCTTCTTCCTGCCTATCGGGGAGCAGCGCCTATTCAATGGGTGATTTTAAACGGAGAAAAAAAGACAGGCGTTACCATAATGCAGATGGAAAAAGGGCTTGATACCGGCGATATGCTGTTAAAGGCGGAAGTGGATATAGATTCTGGAGAGACGGGAGAAAGTCTTCATGATAAATTGATGGAGATTGGCGCAAAGCTGATTGTGGAAGCGATTCCTAAACTGGAGCGTGGAGAGCTGGTGCCGGAAAAACAGGATGATTCCTTATCCTCCTATGCCCCAAGACTGACAAAGGCGATGGGACTGATTGACTGGAAGAAAGATGCCATAGAAATAGAAAGACTGATCCGTGGGTTAAATTCCTGGCCAAGTGCATTTACCTGTTATCATGGGAAAACCCTGAAAATATGGGAAGCAGAGGTAATTTTGGCGGAACCGGAAAGGGATTCTTCCGCGCTGCCAGGCACTGTTTGCAGTGCTGGCAAAGATTTCTTTGACGTAGCATGTGGAAAAGACCTTTTGCGCATACGTTCTTTGCAGCTTGAGGGCAAAAAACGCGTTTCCGTAAAAGACTTCCTCTTAGGTTATCAACTGGAAGAAGGAACTCAGCTGGGAATTTCATAAGACAGACTGAAAACTTTGTCTGAATCTTTCCTGTTATTTTTGAAAGGAGAAATAATACTATGTTTGGCTACTACTTTGATCCTACCTATATTTTAGTACTGATCGGAGCTCTTTTATGCATCTTTGCAAGTTCACGGGTAAACAGCACTTACCGCAAGTACGCCAAAGTGCGCAGCTACAGCGGGATGACAGGGGCAGAAGCGGCAAGAAGGATACTCCAGATGTCAGGTATTTATGACGTGCAGGTGAAACACGTTTCCGGTGACCTGACAGATCACTATGATCCAACCAGAAAAGTGCTAAATTTGTCAGATTCCGTATATGGCTCTCCCTCTGTGGCAGCAATTGGGGTTGCAGCCCATGAATGCGGACATGCATTGCAGCACAGAGACGGTTACCTTCCCCTGAAAATCAGGTCGGCACTGGTTCCTGCGGCAAACATTGGCTCCAGATTAGGACTGCCTATAGTGATTCTTGGACTGGTTCTTGGATTTGGTTTTGAATTGCCGGGAGGCGCATATTTTTCACTGGCGCAGATTGGCGTATGGATATTTGCCCTTGCAGTGTTATTTCAGATTGTGACGCTGCCGGTGGAGTTTGACGCATCCGGAAGAGCATTGGATATGCTTGGAAGCTACGGACTTATGAATCAGGGAGAAGTAAAGGACTGTAAGCGGGTATTGAGTGCAGCAGCTCTTACTTATGTGGCAGCGGCAGCCTCTTCGATTTTGCAGCTTTTAAGGCTTGTTCTTTTAACCGGAGGCAGAAGAAGAGACGATTAGCAAAGGAAATGAAACGTGGAAAATAAGAGAGAACTGATACTGGATATGCTGATAGAAATTCTGGAAAAGGAAAACTACAGCCATTTGGTAATCAGAGATGTTCTGGATAAATATAATTATATGGAAAGCAGAGAGAAAGCTTTCATTAAAAGAGTGACAGAAGGAACTCTGGAAAGACTGATTCAGATGGATTATATTTTGAACCAATTTTCCAGGACGCCTGTTGATAAGATGAAACCTTTGATCAGAAATCTGCTGAGAATGAGCGTATACCAGATGCTTTATATGGACAGTATTCCTGACAGTGCAGTCTGTAACGAGGCAGTGAAGCTGGCAGGAAAAAGAGGATTTAAAGGCTTATCGGGATTTGTAAATGGTCTGCTTCGCAATATAGCCAGAAATAAGACAAAAATCATTTATCCGGACAGAGAGAAGGAAAAATGCAGGTTTTTGTCTGTATGGTATTCCATGCCGGAATGGCTGGTAAAAATGTGGATGGATGCATATGGAGAAGAAACCACCTCCCACATTTTGGAGGGACTTTTAAAGGAACATCCTGTGTCGGTGCGGATAAAAGAAGAATTAAGCAGCAGGCAGATAGAGGAATGGATAAAACAGCTTGAAAAAACAGGTGTTATTGTAAATGGCCATCCGTATTTATCCTATGCTTTTCAACTGTCTAATATAGATGGCATTCAAAATCTGCCTGGATATGAAGAAGGATATTTTATGGTTCAGGATGTGAGCAGTATGCTGGTTACAGAAGTCTGCGGAGTAGGAGAAAACAGGCAGAAAACAGATGGGAGACAGACTGAAATAGATGTTACGGGTGATAAGATAACATGCGATATTCCACTTTTAGCTCTGGATGTATGTGCAGCGCCGGGAGGAAAATCCATGCACCTTGCTGAGAAACTGCAGGAAAAAGGAAAAGTAATTTCAAGGGATCTGACAGAGTATAAGGTGTCATTGATCAGAGATAATATAGAAAGAATGGAATATCAAAATATAGATGCATTTGTACATGATGCATTGATTTTTGACGAAGAACTGAGAGAAAAGGCGGATGTGGTGCTGGCGGATCTGCCCTGTTCAGGACTTGGCATTATAGGAAAGAAAAGAGATATTAAATACAAAGTAACAAAAGAGCGGCTTAAGGAGCTTCAAGACCTTCAAAGGAAGATGCTTAATGTTATCTGGCAGTATGTAAAGCCGGGAGGCTTGTTAATTTACAGTACCTGTACCATAAATCCGGAAGAAAATCATAAGATGGCGGAGTGGTTTACACAAAATTATCCATTTAAACTGGAAAGTCTGTCTCCTTATCTGCCGGACGAGTTGAAGAAAGAAGGAGAAAGCGGAATGATACAGCTTTTTCCTGGTATACATGAAACTGATGGATTTTTTCTGGCGAAGCTGAGACATTTGTGATAAAAAGGCAGGTTTTTATGCAGGATATTAAATCGTTTACCTTAGAAGAACTGAAAACTGAAATGGAAAAGCTGGGGGAAAAATCATTTCGGGCAAAGCAGCTTTATCAGTGGATGCATCAAAAGCTGGCCCGAAGTTTTGATGAAATGACAAATCTTCCTCTTTCACTTAGAGAAAAGTGCAGCAGGGAATATGAATATACTTCCATTAAGGAAGTGAAAATGCAGGAGTCCGACATAGATGGAACCAGAAAGTATTTATTTGAGCTAAAGGATGGTTCTTTGGTAGAAAGTGTATGGATGAAATATAAGCATGGCAACAGTGTCTGTATTTCTTCACAGGTAGGGTGCCGCATGGGATGCGCTTTTTGTGCATCAGCCATAGGAGGTCTGGAACGTTCTCTGACGCCATCGGAAATGCTGGATCAGGTTTATGCAGTTACTCTTTTGACCGGAGAGAGGGTTTCCAATGTGGTAGTAATGGGAACAGGAGAGCCTTTGGATAATTATGATAATCTTCTGCGCTTTATCCGGCTTTTGACAGATGAAAACGGATTACATATCAGCCAGAGAAATCTTGCCGTTTCCACCTGCGGCCTGGTGCCGCAAATGAGAAAAATGGCTGATGAGCAGCTTCAAATTACGCTGGCTTTGTCGCTGCATGCTTCTTCTGATGAAAAGAGAAGAGAGCTGATGCCTGTAGCCAATAAATATTCTATTGCAGAACTGATGGAAGCATGCAGGTATTATTTTGAAAAAACGGGAAGAAGGATAACTTTTGAATATTCTTTAGTTGGCGGTGTCAATGATAAACCGGAAGATGCCCAAAGGCTGGCAGCACTTACAAAAAACTTAAACTGCCATGTAAATTTGATACCGGTAAATCCGATAAAAGAGAGGGATTTTGTGCAGTCAAAGGGTACAGAAATTGCTTCCTTTAAAAATAAACTTGAAAAAAATGGAATAAATGTTACTATTAGAAGGGAAATGGGAAGAGATATTGACGGTGCATGCGGACAATTGCGAAGAAGACAAAAGGCACTGCAATAGGAGGTAAAACGTGTTACGATCCTTTTCTGTGACGGATATAGGAAAAAAGAGAAAACTGAATCAGGATTTCGTATATGTATCGGAGGAGCCTGTAGGAAATCTTCCTAATGTGTTTATTGTGGCTGATGGCATGGGAGGTCATAATGCGGGGGATTATGCTTCCAAATGCACAGTTGAAACAATTGTTCGGGAAATCAGAGGGTGCTTTGAAAAGAATCCTGTGAGAATCTTAAGCAAGGCAATCAGGGTGGCCAATGATCAGATCAGGAGAAAAGCCAAAGAGGATGAAACTCTCTATGGCATGGGAACCACTGTTGTGGCAGCAACCTGTCTGGGACATTATCTGCAGGTTGCCAATGTGGGGGACAGCAGACTATATATCATCAATAAGGAAATCAGGCAGATTACCCGGGATCACTCTCTGGTAGAAGAGATGATACGGATGGGAGGAATTGACCGGAAGTCGGCAAGGAATCATCCGGACAAAAATATTATTACCAGAGCAATCGGCGGAATGGATACAGTGGAAATTGACTTTTTCCATGAAGAGTTAAATCCGGGGGACATTGTTTTAATGTGTTCGGATGGACTTACCAACATGCTTGAGGATGAAGAAATCGGTGAAATTTTAAAAGAGCAGATTTCAATTGAGGAGAGAACGAAAAAGCTGGTGGAAGCAGCCAATAACAATGGTGGAAAAGATAACATTACAGTAATATTAATTGATGTATTCGCCAAAGAATGATGATGTAAGAGGTAAAGAATGGTTAAAATAGGAATGATAATCGGTGATAGATATGAAATACTGGAAAAGATTGGCACAGGCGGCATGTCTGATGTGTACAAGGCCAAAGATCACAAGCTAAACCGTCCGGTAGCGGTTAAGGTTTTAAAACAGGAATTCAGTGAAAATGCCAATTTTGTTTCCAAGTTCAGGATCGAAGCCCAGGCAGCGGCAGGTCTTATGCATCCCAATATTGTAAATGTATATGATGTTGGGGAGGAAAACGGAATCTACTTTATTGTTATGGAGCTGGTAGAGGGTATTACCTTAAAAAAATACATTGAAAAAAAGGCCAGACTTTCCGTAAAAGAAGCTGTCAGCATTGCAATTCAGGTTAGTATGGGAATTGAGGCAGCTCATAACAATCATATTATTCATAGAGATATTAAGCCGCAAAATATCATCATTTCCAAGGAAGGCAAGGTAAAGGTAACAGATTTTGGCATTGCAAAAGCTGCTACCAGCAATACAATTACGTCAAATGTGATGGGTTCGGTTCACTATACTTCTCCGGAACAGGCAAGAGGCGGATATTCTGATGAAAAAAGCGATATTTATTCTCTTGGCGTTACCATGTTTGAAATGTTGACAGGAAGGGTTCCTTTTAACGGAGAGACAACGGTAGCCATTGCAATTAAACATATTCAGGAGGAAATGCCTTCTCCACGTGAGTTTGTTTCCGAAATTCCGATTAGCGTAGAGCAGATTGTATTTAAATGCTGCCAGAAGAGTCCTGACCGGAGATATCAGTCTATGGGAGAACTGGTGGCAGATTTAAAGCGCTCACTGATGACGCCGGATGAGGATTTTGTCAAGGTGGTTAATTCTGATGAGGAAGGCTCTACCAAAATGATCAGCGACAGGGATATGGCCCGCATTAAAAAGCAGTCAAAACACAGAGACAGTATGGAAGAGGCCATACATCTCCGGACGGAAGCGGATGTAAAAAGAAACGCTAAAAAGAGATATGTAGTGGAAGAAGAGGACGAAGAAGAAGAGGAGATTGAGGAAGAATACTACGAGGATGATGAAGAGGAAGAGGAGGATTATAATCCGAAAGCAGAACGTCTTACAACAGCACTTGCGGTGATTGCTGCCATTTTAATAGGCTGTATTGTACTTTTTCTGGTGGGCAGTGCAGTAGGATTATTTGAAATTGATCTTTTTGGAAAGGGAGAAGACCAGAATCAGGAACAGACGCAGGAAGTAAAAGAGCAGGTTGAAATGATTGAAGTGGTGGGAAAGAATATAGATGATGTTAAAGTTGCTCTTTTAAATTTAGGTCTGACACCGGAGATTGAATATCAGGAAAGCACTCAGTATGAGCAGGGCACAGTCATGTCAGCCAGTGTGGAGGCCGGAACTAAAGTAGATGAAGGCAGCAATGTGATACTTACAGTCAGTGCCGGTTCAGAAGGGGTAGAGGTGCCCGACGTAAAGGGAATGTCGGAAGCAGAAGGAGTGGCCGCTTTAAGTCAGAAGGGATTTATCGTAAATAAGACGGAAGGCCATGATGAATATATCAAGGAAGGAAATATTATTACCCAGTCACCGGAGGCTGGTTCTAAAGCACCCAGCGGAACAACCATAACCATCCGCATCAGCTTAGGGCCGGAAAATGCCAAGGTGAGAGTGCCGGATTTGATGGCTAAAGGTGAAGAAGAAGCAATGGCAATGCTGGTAGAAGCAGGGCTGCAGCTTGGCGTAGTATCTACAGTGAACAATGAAAATCCTGAATTAACAGGTCTGGTTTGTTATCAAAGCTATTCTGTAGGTTCTTATGTGGATGCGGGAACACTGGTGGATATCAGTATCAGTTTAGGGCCTGCTCAGGCAACCTATAAATTTACAGACAGCATTTCAGCGCCCACACCGGAGGAAGATCCAAAATACAGAGGCGGCACTTTGGTGACAGTTACATTGATGGCGGATGACGGAACGCAGCTTTTAAGCACCCAGACAGCGGCATTTCCTATTCCGCAGCAGAGTATTACCGGAATCAAGTGCAATACCGGCTATATACTTTACCAGTATGTAAACACTACAGAAGCAACAACTGTAACTAATGAAGACGGTACGGTAACAGATATACCGGCATCATCTGAAAATAAAGAACTCAGAAGGCCCGTACAGTTTGCAGCAGAATAGATGTTAACAAGAGGATGAGGATGCAGGGGAAGATCATAAAAGGAATTGCAGGTTTTTACTATGTGCATACCGCAAAAGGGTTAGTGGAATGCAAGGCTAAGGGGATTTTCAGGAAAGATAAAATAAAGCCCCTTGTGGGTGACAATGTTGAAATTGAATTTGTGGATGAAGAACAGCTTCTTGGGAATATCGTAAAGATATTTCCAAGAAGTAATGCGTTAGTAAGGCCCGCTTCTGCCAACATTGATCAGGCGCTTTTGATTTTTGCAATTGTGAAGCCGAATCCTAATTATAACCTGCTGGATCGATTCCTGATTCGTATGGAGCAGCAGAATCTTCCTGTGGTGATCTGTTTTAATAAAAAGGATATTGCTACCGACACAGAACAGGAGGAACTGAGAAGAAGCTATGACAGGTGTGGCTATCAGGTGCTTTTTGTAAGCGGAGAAAAAAAGCAGGGAATTGATCAGATAGAAAAACATCTGCGTGGGAAAACTACTGTGGTGGCGGGCCCCAGCGGCGTGGGAAAATCAACGATTATCAATGCGCTTTATCCGGAAGCAAATATGGAAACAGGGGAAATCAGCCGCAAGATTGAGCGGGGCAGACATACCACCAGACATGCCCAGTTATTTGCTTTGTCAGAAGATACATTTATCATGGATACGCCGGGCTTTACCTCCTTAAACCTTAATGATATGGAAAAGGAAGATTTAAAGGGATGTTATCCTGAATTTGCTGAATTCGAAGAAAACTGCCGGTTTGGAGGCTGCGCACACATAAGTGAGCCGGTTTGCGGCGTAAAGGATGCCCTTGCAGCAGGCAGAATCAGCAGAGTCCGGTATGAAAATTATGTGGCTTTGTATGAGGAATTGAAAAATAAAAAGAGGTATTGAAAGCTAACATTAGTTTGAGTCTTATAAATGAGCGAGTTAACAGGAGGCAGGGACTATTTGAGTCTCTGCCTTTTCTGGTATGACGGGCATGCCCGTGTTCTTTGGAGAATAAAATACAATGAAAAATTTGTTTCAAACTTTACCCACGGATTTTTTTAAACCACTTACAAGCAAATACAAAATGGAATATGCTGATTGCATTTTATTGATATTTAATTCATTTAAACCGGAAATTTCATATGGTGTAAATCGGGAAATTGTGGTTAAAGAGCTGGAAAAATATTTTGAAGCAGATGATAATGAGATGACGTTTGATGAACAGACATATATTCGTGATGCCAGAGGAAAAGCCAATGCGATAATTGCTTCGCTAAAGGCTTGTGGGTGGATAGAATACGAGCAGGAAAAGAATCATCAGTTGAATGTGGTGTTGTGCGAGTACGCGATTCCGATTATTGAAAGCATGAATCGAATTATTCGCGAGGAGGAGGCTGAATATCAGGGGATTATTTCGCAGATTCATGCGAGTCTTCAGAATAAAGACTTGTACACAAAACCTTATGAACTGATTATAAAAGGTGTAAAGGAAAATACGGAACGATTGATTTCTGAGTTAAAGAAACTTAATGTAAGTATTAAGCGTCATATGGATAAGCAGACGAATGAAATGAGCGCATCCGATATTATAGATCATTTTTTTGAGTACCATAAAAATATTGGTTCGAAGGCGTATTTGCGTATGAAAACCAGTGATAACATCTCTTATTTTCGAAGTTCCATTATTGAGAAAATTGACGAGATTCTGGAGAGTACGGGTATTATGGAACGGGCTGTGGCAGGATATATGGAAGTGGAACAGGAAGCAGATTCTGATAAGGCATATGATGCTATTGTAAGGGATTTGCTGGATGTAAAGTCAATGTTTTACAGGTTGGATGAAATTGTTGAGGAAATTGATTTAAAACATACTAAATATATGAAGAATGCGGTAATGCGTGCACGGTTTAAGCTGGCAACCGGAAACAATATGGAGGGGAAGCTTTCGCGTGTTTTAGATATATTAGCAGAGGAAATGAATAAAGACAGTTTGATGAATGAAGAAGTTTCGGAAGAATTAGCGGAAACTTGCAGTGTATATTTCCAAAGCTACATTTCACCGGAATCTTTGCGGACAATTCCGGTAATGAAAAAGAATAGTGTTGTGGATGACATGTCAGGAAATATTACAATGTCGAAAGAAGAACGACTGTTGTATAAAGAAGCACTTAGAATGAAAAACAGAACTCGTTTTTCTCGAAAAAATATAAATGAGTATGTGGTTTCTCTGTTGGAAGGAAAAGAGAAAATGTCTGTGGAAGAAATCCCCATCGAGACTAAGAGGGATTTGATACGAATAATTTATATCAGTATTTATTCGGGAAATCATGCAAACAACTATGAAATAAAGCGTACTGATAAGAGGGTAAAACGTTTAGGCTATGAATTCCCACTATTTGAAATAATAAGAAGATAGGAGCAGTCATGTTTGAAATACTAAATGAATCTGTAGCACAAAAAGAAAAGTTTCGCATTGCAGCCAATAAGCTGTTAAATCAATGTTTTCTTCTGAAGAAGAAGGAAGATACAAAAAAGGATTATATGTTTGTAAGACAGAATTTAGAGATGTTTGTTCCATATTTTGATTTGCTGGGTTATGATGTGAAGGTGAATGAAGATCAGGGAGTAATCGGATTAGTGAATCAATTTGGGACGGGGAGGCTTGAGCTGACCAAGTACGAAAGTATCTTGTTGTTGATTCTGAGGCTTCTTTATATTGAAAAACGAAAAGAACTTGCAACTTTTTCAGAAGAAGTAACCGTCATTATGGAAGAGGTAAGAGAAAAATATGCTATGTTAAAAATTAAAACAAAACCAAATCTGGAAAAAGGTATGGAACGTGGTTTTGTGAAATTGTTTCGGAAGTATAATTTGATACAAAATATAGATACAGATGTAAATCAGGCAGATGCCAGAATTATTATTTATCCTTCCATCATTATGGCTGTAACAGTTGAAAATGTGAATGATTACTATGAAATGACAGAACAGAAATTAAAGGATTATGCGGTTAATAAGGATGTAATGTCAGAAAGTGAAGAATAAAAATGGATAATCAGAAGAAGATATTAACAAGAATTCAATTAGTAAACTGGCATTATTTTGAAAATGAAAGAATATCGGTAAATGGTTCCACGTTAATCAGTGGGGAAAATACGGCTGGAAAATCTACGATTTTGGATGCTGTACAACTTGTGCTTACGACTAATACACGTCGTTTCAATGTGGCAGCTAATGAGAAAGGAAATCGCAGCTTAAAGGGATATGTGCGCTGTAAGGTGGGAAATGTAGGAGAAACCTATCTGCGAAAAAACGTAGTACCTGCCAATGTGGCATTGGAGTTCTATGAAGAAAAGGGAAACAGATACTTTGTAATAGGTGTTCATATGACGTCTCAGGATGAAGAAAGTGCGGTGACCACGAAATGGTATGCTGAAGAGTGTAGATTGGAGGACTTGTCTTTTACAGTAGATAATCGACCTGCTTTGTCAGATGAATTTCGTATAAGCGGCAAGCATATTCGTTATATTGAGCAGAAAAATGCCGCCAGAGACAGATTTAAGAGAAGACTGGGTAATCTGGAAGATAAATTTTTTGATATTATACCCAAATCTCTCGCATTTAAACCTATGGACAATGTGAAAGAATTTATCAATAAATTTGTATTATCCGAGACAAAGATAGATGTAGCATCCCTGCGTGAAAACATTGAGACATTGAGTGAACTGGAATATTTGCTGGAACGTTCACAAAAACAATATAGTGCATTGGAAAATATATTAGAGACTTATGAGCGAATCGAAAAGAAGGAACATGATATTCAGGTAAACGATATTCTTTTAATGTTGGCAAATAAGGATGCGCTGCATCAGGATTTGAAAGATATTAAAAAGGAGATTCGCTTAAAAAAGCAATATGTTGAATCGAATAGTCAGGAACTGGAAATGGTGATACAAAAAAAGACTGCTTTGGAAAAACAGATTATAGCAGTCAATGTAGCTATACAATCCAATTCCTCCAATAAAATGATAGAGAACGCCGAAAGAAGAATACAACAGCTAGAAGGAGAAATCTCTGCACACAATGAGCAGGAGCAAAAGCTAAAGGAACAGATAAAAAAGCTAAGGATATACTTGCAATGTGTATCAAAAATACAGGTAAAAATACAATGTTTGGTGATTACCGATTCAGAAGTATTATTGTTGGCATCCGAAAAAGACAGCAAAGAAAAAAGCAAGATTATTGAGAAGCTTGAAGAGTTTCAGGACAGTCAACTGGAAATGATTCGAAATAAGCATGCGAACCTTCAATATCATATGAATCAGCTAAGCGAAACGATAAATGATTTGCAAGGTCGGTTAAAGGAACTGGAAAAGAGAAAACTCAGTTTCCCTCAACAGACAGCAGCATTGAAAGAAGCTATAGAAAAGGAGTTTGAGAGACGCAATATTCATTCGTCGGTTTATATCCTTGCGGAACTTTTGGAAATAACTGATGAAAAATGGGTAAATGCGGTTGAGGGATACTTTAATAAGCAGAAATTTTATTTGATTGTGGAGCCGGAGTATTATGACGTTGCATTGGAGGTTTATGAGCGAAAACGTAAACAGATACATACTGCAGGCATTATTAATACCAAAAAGATTCCACTTGTGGATGAAGTAAATAATGGTTCACTGGCTTATGTGATTAAGAGTGAAAACAGATATGCCAGAGCTTATACAAACTATCTGCTGGGCAGAGTAGTGCGTTGTGAGAATGTTAATGAGCTGGAAAACCATGACATAGCGATTACGCCTCAGTGTATGCTATACCAGGGATATGTAGTAAGACATATTAATCCTGCAAATTACAGAGATCCTTATATAGGTCAAAATGCTTATAGAACCCAGATAGTAAATGTCAGAAAGCTTCTTGAAGAAAAGAGTACGGAACGTAGTACATTACGTGAAGAAATTCAGTTATATAGTGATGTTTTGGAGAGCGAGAAAAAATTTGATTTTACAATGCTGAAGCTTTGTATAAATGCACCTGCAAAAAAAGCAGAGCTGCAGCGACAGCTTGCCCATGAAAAGGTGGAATTGAAAAAGGCTTCCAATGATCCATCTTTTATTCAGTTGAAAATTGATCTGGGAGAAAAGAAAGAAGAGAAAAAAAGGATTGATGGAAATGAAACGCAGCTAAATAAGGAGAATGCAAAACTTTTGAATCAAATCGAAACCGCTGAACAGATTCAGCAGGGCAGGGAAACAGCATTAGCTGAAAGTATAAAGACTTTGGAGGAAAAACTTGATTTAGACGGTATTGTGTATCAGGAGGCGCTGGAAAAGTATAATCTCAACAGAAAAACAAAAGCGGCCAAAAAGATTGCTGAGAATTTTGCACCACAGAAATCGCAATTTGAGAATGAGAAGATGAATCTGGTAGATCGTATGAAAGGACTGCAGTATCGTTATAATACAGATTTTACACAGGATTTTGTAGTGGGCGTAAGCGGAATGGCAGAATATAGAGAAGCCGCATTCAAACTGAGGTCTGTGGAAATGATACGTTATGAGGAAAAACTTCGTCAGGCAAAGGATGATTGTGAACAGATATTTAAGAGTGATTTCCTGTCAAAAATGAAAGAGCTGATTGAAAATGCAAAAATGGAATTTCGTAATTTGAATAAGGCACTGGACAGTATTTATTATGGTGATGACAGTTATCATTTCAAGATTGGCTTCGACAAGAAAAAAGAAGGTCTGTATCGAATGATTACTTCTGAAAATAATCAGGAGGGTATTAATCTGTGGACGACTGCGTTTGAAGAACAGTATAAAGAGGAAATGACAGAGCTGTTCGATAAGCTGATGACAAAAGATGATAACGGACAGAAGATTGTGGAAGAGTATACAGATTATCGCTCTTATTTGGATTATGATATCGAAATTCGAAAGAAAGATGGCAGCATACAACGGTTTTCAGATATTTATGGAGAAAAGAGTGGCAGTGAAACACAGGTTCCCTATTATGTGGCTATTGCCGCATCCTTTTATCAGATTTATCGTTATGGTAACAGTGTAAGAATTATGCTGCTGGATGAAGCTTTCGATAAAATGGATGATGAGAGAATTGTCTCCATGATGGAATTCTTTAATGGATTGGATTTGCAGGTGATTATGGCAACACCGCCGGCAAAAATTGAAATTATTGGCGAAAAGGTAGATACCGTATTGACTGCTATCCGAGTTGGGCAGAGTAGTATTGTGGAGGAGTATGATTTTTGAGACGGAATGATATACAAAGTAAGACGATTCACAGTTTGCTGGATAAATATGAAAATAGTAAAACATTCCTTGGGGAAAATCAGGTGAATCAGAAATTTTCGAGACGTATCAGTGAATTGTTTCCAAGGTACCAGGATGATGCCGAATATGATTTTTTCTGTGATGTGAATGAAGCTTTGGAAGAATTACAAAAAAGAGAACTTATTATCATACAGTATCAGAGAGCAGGTATCATAAAATCGGTGGAATTAAATTTGCCGAAATTGAAACGATGCTATGAGTTTGTAAACAGAGAATCCAGAAAAGAGGAGCGTGACTGGATTCTTGAAATAATGGGACAATTTCAGGGATGTGCGGTTTTGGATAATTATTTTGACGCGCAAAGAATAAAAATATCTAAGAATCAAAAGGTAGAGTATTTTGATGGAAAGAAACAGGAGTTTCTGGATTTGTTAACTCTTGTAAAGCTTATCAGCACAAACGAAGAAGAACAGTTTATCAGGGACTTTTCAGTAAGATATTTTTCAGATTCAAAAAGAGTAGAGATCCTGGCAGGTAAAGCGCAGGCGTTGATGTATCAATATGGTGAATATCAGGACAGAGATTCTGTTTTGGAGGAATGTGGTATTGTTAAAACGCCGACTTATGTATGTTTAAAGGGAAATGGAAGAATAACATTAGGAAGTCAGATGATCGACCTTTCAAAGCTGAATGGGGATATGGCTTTATCCACGTCTTCGTTAAAAGAATTGGATAAAATTGAAATTTTTGGAGGCTGCGTTGTAACGGTCGAAAATCTTACAAGCTTTCATGATTATAACAGTGCGGAAGATTTTGTGATTTATCTGGGCGGTTTTCATAATACAACAAAACGAAAGTTTTTGATATACTTATATGAGCAGAACAGGGAGAAAAAGTACATGCATTTTGGCGATATTGATGCTGGTGGATTTTATATTTATGAGCATTTAAAATTCAAAACCGGAATTCCATTCAGAACACTTCATATGGATGTGGAAACTTTAAAAAAGCACAGTTCTCAAACAAAAACATTAACACAACCTGATAAAAGGCGCATTGAAAGTTTATTGAAGAAGTTGGATGATAAACATAAAGAGAGTATGACAGATGGGGATTACAGAGATGTGCTTCAATATATGCTGGAGAATAATTGTAAATTAGAGCAGGAAGCACTGTATGGTGGATATCTGTAATGAGTCGTAGAAGATATGCAAAAAAGAGGGGGCATTCTTAAATTTGAAAAGAAACGTCAATTTATATAGGGATTGAATCTTGTATTGTATGATTCAAGCCTTACATTGATTAAGTCATTATAGTTCTAGAAATTATATTTTTAGGTGGGGTAATATAAAATGAGTCAGTTGATTAAAATAGATGAAGAATATGCGGAGTGGATACAAAGCGTAGGAGCAAGATTCAAAAGTATGCAGGTAAAAGCGGCAACGAAAGTGAATCAGGAAATGCTGCGTTTCTATTGGTATTTGGGAAAAGATATGGTTGAGATGCGTGCAGAGAGCAGATGGGGAAGTAAGTTTTACGACAGTCTGAGTAAGGATTTGGTTTCAGCGATGCCAGAACAAAAAAGCTTTTCACCAAGAAATCTCAGATATATGACTCAATTTTATCAAATGTATAGCAAAATTGTGCCACAGGCTGTGGCAAAATTGAATAATGATGAAGTCAGCCTACAACTTGTGGACAAATTATGTTCTATTCCTTGGGGACACCACAGATATATTATTGACAAATGCAAAGGGGAGACAGAGAAAGCACTTTTTTATGTTAGAAAGACAATTGAAAATAATTGGTCCAGGGCAGTTTTACTGAACTGGCTCGATACAGATTTATATGAACGACAGGGAAAAGCAATTACAAATTTTGATAAACAGCTTCCAATAGCACAGGGAGATTTGGCCAATGAATTAACAAAAGATCCCTATAATTTTGATTTTCTTACAATGACAGAGGGTTATAATGAGAAAGAATTGAAGGATGCTTTAACGGATAATATTGTGAAATTTTTACTGGAGTTGGGCAACGGTTTTGCTTTCGTTGGACGCGAATATAGATTGGAAGTAGGTAAGACAGAACAGTTTGTAGATTTGTTGTTTTATAATATCCGTTTACATTGCTATGTTGTAATTGAGATTAAGACTGAGAAATTTAAACCAACAGATATAGGACAGGTTGGTACTTATGTAGTTGCTGTAAATCATATTTTAAAGACAGAGCAGGAAAATCCTACGATTGGATTGATCATATGTAAGGAGAAGGATGAAGTTTTGGCACAATATGCAGTGGAATCTGCTGGTGAACCGATTGGGATATCTGAGTATGAGTTGTCGAAAGTATATCCGGCAGATTTTAAGAGTTCCTTGCCAACGATTGCGGAAATTGAGCAGCAACTGAAAGATTAAAACAGAAGATTGGCAAAGGATTGGAAATCATAACAAATGATTGTTAATTCAATTGTATTGTATGTGGAAAAGATATAAAATCCTGCAATTTACTTTTGAGCCTTACTATGCTATACTAGCAATGTTTAGCTTGCTGAATATTTGACATTAAAGCTCTTGCTGGAGGGAGCTTTTCCCATATCATTTAAACAGTATGATAAAACAACCATGAATCTGTATATTCGCACGACAGAAGATGAAAAGCATAAGGAGATTAAAATAAAATGAAACTAGGCATCGTAGGTCTGCCCAACGTGGGCAAAAGTACTTTATTTAATTCACTGACAAAAGCAGGTGCGGAATCTGCCAATTATCCTTTCTGCACCATAGATCCCAATGTGGGTGTGGTGGCAGTTCCTGACGAGAGGTTAAAGCTTTTAGGGGATATGTATCATTCTAAAAAGGTTACTCCGGCAGTGATTGAGTTTGTGGATATTGCCGGGCTGGTAAAGGGCGCTTCTAAAGGGGAAGGCCTTGGAAACCAGTTCTTAAGCAACATCAGGGAAGTGGATGCGGTAGTGCATGTGGTACGCTGCTTTGAGGACAGCAACGTGGTGCATGTGGATGGTACCATAGATCCCCTGCGGGACATTGAAACCATTAATCTGGAGCTGATTTTTTCTGATATTGAAATTTTGGAGAGAAGAATTGCCAAGACAGGCAAGGCTGCAAGAATGGACAAGTCTCTTGCAAAGGAGGCGGCACTTTTGGAGGCGCTTAAAGCGCATCTGGAGGAAGGCAGACTTGCACGAAGCTATGTCACAGAGGATGAGGACGAACTGGCACTTCTTAATTCTTATAACCTGTTAACCTATAAGCCGGTTATTTTTGCGGCCAATGTGGGAGAAGAGGATCTGGCAAATGACGGAGCAGACAATGAAGGTGTAAAAAAGGTAAGGGATTTTGCAGCGGAGACGGGCAGCGAGGTATTCGTGATCTGCGCCCAGATTGAACAGGAAATCTCTGAACTGGATGAAGAAGAAAAGGCAATGTTCCTTGAGGATTTGGGATTAGTGGAATCGGGACTTGAAAAACTGATCAAAGCCAGTTATCGTCTGCTGGGGCTTCATAGCTTTTTAACAGCGGGTGAGGATGAGACCAGAGCATGGACAATTAAGGTTGGAACAAAGGCGCCCCAGGCAGCAGGAAAAATACATACCGATTTTGAAAGGGGATTTATCAAGGCCGAAGTGGTTAATTATAAGGATTTGTTAGAGCAGGGCTCCCTGGCAGCGGCAAGAGAAAAAGGGCTGGTCGGTATGGAAGGCAAGGAATATGTGGTGAAGGACGGAGATGTGATTTTATTCCGGTTTAATGTATAAAAGTTAACGTTTCATATAAGATATAAAAAGACATAAGACCTTGCACAGACAGAAAGGCAGGATGACTGAATGGATTTGATGGATATTTCCTTTCCCAATATGGGAATTTATCTGGAAAATGTACCAAAAAGTTTTACCATATTTGGGTTTGAAATTGCACTATATGGAGTAATTATAGGAACGGGAGTACTTGCCGGAATTTTAATTGCCGCATGGCAGGCGAAAAGAACAGGGCAGGATCCGGATTTATACTGGGATTTTGCAATTTACGCGGTTATTTTTTCTATTATCGGTGCAAGGCTTTATTATGTGGTTTTTGAATGGGATTTGTATAAGGATAATCTGCTTAGCATCTTTAATCTTCGTCAGGGGGGACTTGCCATTTATGGCGGTGTGATTGCAGCATTTACCACACTGTTTATTTACGCCAGGATAAAAAAGCAGAATGCATTTCGAATGGCGGACACCGGCGTAATCGGTTTGATTCTTGGACAGGTGATTGGAAGATGGGGGAACTTTACAAACAGAGAAGTGTTTGGGGAATACACCAACAATATCTTTGCCATGAGGCTTCCCATTCAGGCGGTACGTGCAGCGGATATTTCAGAGTCCATTGCGGCGCATATTACGGATGGAGTGAATTATATACAGGTTCATCCCACATTTCTTTATGAAAGCTTGTGGAATTTATGCCTTTTGGTGTTTGCGTTGCTTTATTGGAAACATAAAAAGTTTGAAGGAGAGATTGCTTTGCTGTATTTGGGTGGCTATGGTCTTGGAAGAGCATGGATTGAAGGAATCAGAACAGATCAGCTTTTTATTCCGGGAACCCGGCTTCCGGTTTCACAGGTACTTGCAATTATTTTATTTGTTGGAGCTGTTGTTTGTGACCTTGTGGTAAGGATCAGGATATCAAAGAAAAAAAATATTTAAAATTTTTTATTTATTTTTATCACAAGATATGGTGAAGGAAAAACATGAGAACACCAGATATGGAAAAAACATAAGAAAATATAGTGTTTATGCGCCTTGCAGGAAACTGCAGGGCATTTTTTTGCTTGCGCTTGCCCTTATTTTAGAGTAGAATGGATATAAAAGTGGTGGAAAGTGGTAGAAAGTGATATATAAGTGGGAAAAAGTGGTTTCTATAACCTGAAATTTTCTGCGACAGACCATATTGCACTTTTGACAAAGGCAGGATCGGAAGCGGGTGAGTGCATATGTTTATGGGGGAGTATAACCATACAATAGATGCCAAGGGCAGACTGATCATTCCTTCCAAATTTCGTGAAGTATTAGGCGATGAATTTGTGGTGACAAAAGGGATGGATGGCTGTCTGTTTGTGTTTGACGATCCTGAGTGGCAGGCTTTTGAAGAAAAATTACGATCTTTACCGATGATAGATAAGGAAGCAAGGCAGTTTACACGTTTTTTCCTGGCAGGCGCCGCCAGTGTAGAGGTGGACAAGCAGGGCAGAATTCTTTTGCCGGCAGTCCTTCGGGAGTTTGCAGGAATTACAAAGGATGCGGTTTTAGTGGGTGTGGGAAGCAGAGTCGAGATCTGGAGCAGGGATAGATGGGAAGGTACTGTCACCTATCAGGATATGGAGGAGATTTCCAGGCATATGATTGAACTGGGAATTGGAATTTGACAATCAGTTCATCCATAAATAAAGCTGTAATATTTGATAAGGAGCAGAAATGGCATTTTCTCACACATCTGTTTTGCTTGAAGAGACAATTGAAGGATTAAACATAAAGCCCCAGGGAATTTATGTGGATGGAACTTTGGGCGGCGGCGGTCATTCCGGTGAAATTGCCAGAAGATTGGAAAGCGGCGGCAGACTGATTGGAATTGATCAGGATGAAGCAGCCATCATAGCCGCAGGAGAGCATCTTAAGGAATTTGGGGACAAAGTAACAATTGTAAGAAGTAATTATCGAAATACCAAAGCAGTATTATCTGCAATGGGAATTACCCAAATAGACGGAATGATGTTGGATCTTGGGGTATCTTCCTACCAGTTGGACACAAAAGAAAGAGGTTTTTCCTATCGGTTTGATACGCCCCTTGATATGAGAATGGATCTGCGGCAAAGCTTCTCCGCCAAAGAAATAGTCAACGAATATGATGAGATGCAGTTATTTCGGGTGATTCGTGATTATGGAGAAGATAAATTTGCTAAAAATATAGCCAGACATATTGTAATGGCAAGGCAGAAAAAGCAGATAGAAACAACAGGAGAATTAAATGAAATTATAAAAGCGGCAATTCCGGCAAAGATGCGTGCAGAAGGAGGACATCCTTCCAAGCGTACCTTTCAGGCCATAAGAATTGAATGCAATCGGGAACTTGAAGTGCTGAAAGAATCTCTTGAAGAACTGATAGATATTTTAAATCCCGGTGGAAGATTATGTGTGATAACCTTTCATTCTTTAGAGGATCGGATTGTAAAAACTGCTTTTAAAAATGCAGCAAACCCATGTACATGCCCTCCCAGCTTTCCGGTGTGTGTTTGTGGAAAGGTAAGCAGGGGAAAAGTAATAACGGGAAAGCCGATTTTACCGGGAGAAGAGGAACTAAGGGAAAACTCAAGGTCTAAAAGCGCAAAGCTGAGAATTTTTGAGAAAAAATGAAAAATTAACAGTTCAGGAGATTTTAGTTATGGCAGTGAATGCAAGAGAGAGGAGAAAAACTGCATATAGAAACAGTGTTTATGTGCAGGGGAATGCTGCCAGAAGATTACAGGCTGTGCCTGATATACAAAATACACCTGTTAAAAAAATAAGCAACAGAACCCGTAAAAACAGAGAAAGAGCACTGCATATGAACGTTGGCTCCGTGCTTTTCATGGCAGTGGCAATGGTAGCGGCAGGACTGATTCTTACATGGTACTTAACACTGCAGTCTGATATCACTAACAGTATTAAGAATATTTCCAGGCTGGAAAGCCAGCTCAATTATATGCGTCTGACAAATGACGAGAATTACAGCAGAATAACCAGCAGTGTAAATCTTGATGAGGTAAGACGAATTGCAATTCAGGAACTGGGAATGCGCTATGCCGAGGAAGGTCAGATCATAACCTTTAATGGCGAAGGAAGCGATTATGTAAGGCAGACAGGTGACATACCGGATTAAAGAAGGTGTAGATTTGGAGAACAGAAAGAATCAGAACAAATTCACAATTAAAATGCAAAAGAAGCTGGTAGTATTATTTTTCTTAATACTACTGGCTTTTGTAGGGTTATCCTACCGGCTCATTACTATTACACGGGATAATGGCGAGCAATATAAAAAACAGGTGTTATCCCAGCAAAGATATGACAGCACCACAATCCCCTATAAGCGGGGTTCCATATTGGATGCAAATGGAAGCGTTTTAGCTTCCAGCGAAAAAGTCTATAATGTGATTTTGGATGCTGTTGCCATATCGGAAAAAGAGGAGTATTTAGAGCCTACTTTAAATGCCCTTAGAAGCCAGTTTGGAATTGACACTGCCGGTGTACGCGAGTATATAGCGGCAAATAAAGATTATTCCCGCTATTATGTATTGGCAAGGCGGCTGGAATATGAACAGATAGAGGCATTTAGAGAACTGCAAAATGAGGAAAATTCCCTGATTCAGGGAATCTGGTTCGAGGAGGAGTATAAAAGAGTTTATCCCGGAAATACCCTTGCCTGTGATGTAATAGGCTTTACTACCAGTGATAATGTAGGTTCTTATGGACTGGAAGAATATTATAACGATATTTTATCCGGAACACAGGGAAGAGAATATGGTTATTTGAACGATGATTCCAACCTGGAGAGAACAACCATACCGGCAGAGGACGGTAATTCGATTGTAACAACTATTGATGTAAACATTCAAAGTATTGTAGAAAAATATTTAAAAAAATTTGACGAGGAATACAAAGACAATGCTCATGAGGGAAATGGGGCAAATAATATAGGCTGTATTATTATGAGAGTAAATACAGGCGAAATACTTGCAATGGCAAGTTACCCCAATTTTGATTTGAATGATACCAGAAATACGGATGCGCTGATTGGAATGCCAATTCTGGATGAAGAAAATAAGCGTACCGGAGAATATATTAATGTGGAAAATGTAGGTACAATAACTGAAGATCCTGATGTGTTTTACAGGCACTTAAATGCGCTGTGGAAAAATTTCTGTATTAATGATACCTATGAACCAGGCTCTGTATCAAAACCATTTACCGTAGCAGCAGCCATTGAAAGTGGGAGCATTACAGGAAATGAAAGTTATACCTGTAATGGTATGCTGTCCATAGGTGATTATGAAATAAGTTGTCATAATACCTGGGGAGATGGAACATTGACAGTGGCAGAAGGGGTGGAGCGATCCTGCAATGTGGTTTTGATGAATGTTGCAAATGCCACGGGAAAAGAAACTTATGTTGATTTTCAGCATATTTTTAATCTTGGTCTTAAGACGAATATTGATCTTGCAGGTGAGGCCAGAACAGCCAGTCTTGTTTATGATAAAAAAACGATGGGACCTACAGAACTTGCAACCAACAGTTTCGGGCAAGGGTACAATGCCACGATGATTCAGATGATAGCAGGCTTTTGTTCTCTGATCAATGGGGGATATTACTATGAACCCCATCTGGTAAGCAAGATCATCAGTCCTACAGGCGCTACCGTACAAAATATTGAACCCAGAATCTTAAAGCAGACCATATCGGAAGTGACTTCGGCAAGGATTCGCGAAATGTGTAATCTGGTGGTGACAGGAGAGAAGGGAACAGGAAAAACTGCAAGGCCCGCAGGTTATATGATTGGCGGTAAGACTGGAACCGCCGAGACTCTGCCTCGGGGCAATAAAGAATATGTAGTGTCTTTCATGGGATATGCGCCGGCGGATAATCCGGAGATTGCGATATATGTAGTGGTAGACAGGCCTAACGTGCCGGGAAATATTATGGATGACGCCAAGTTTGCAACAAAGATTGTAAGAAATATTCTCACAGAGGTGCTCCCCTACATGGGAATTTTCATGACAGAAGAGCTTTCAGATAAAGAAAGAGAGGAACTTGAAGCTCTGCAGATAGAAATTATGACGCCGGTTGTGCCTGAAGAAGGAGACACACCGGAAGGAGGAGAAGGAGTAGAAGGCGGAAGCGGTGAGGGCAGTGAAGACAGCCAAAATGGCGGCGGAGAGGGAGAAAATCCTGAAGGCACCGGAACGGAAGGGGAGGGAGAACCCTATAGAGAGGTATGGAAAGACTTTCCCATTGATCCGGTTACCGGATATGCAGTAGATCCTAATACAGGCAATTATGTAGATCCTGTTACCGGTGCGGTGCTGGGAGGAAGCTATCAGACAGGCATACAGTCTCCGGCAGCATCTTCATCACCAGATCCTGACGCGGCAGGTTCAGCATCACCTTCGCCATAATGGTATATGAATAATTCCCAGAATATTTACAGAGACTGGGAATGATAGAAAATAAGAGGCAATAAGCAAGAATAACCTCATGGAACTGGTAATAAATTATAATAATACCTTTTCTATGAGGTTTTTTATGATAAAAAATAAAACCTGGAACAGAAAAAAGATCGTTACGGTATTTTTTATCTGTGTGGCAATTTTTATGGTGCTTACCGGAAGGCTGGTCTATCTTATGGTGTTTCAGTCGGAATATTATACGGAAAAAGCCCAGGAACTTCATGAAAGAGAAAGAAGCATTAAAGCGGCAAGGGGAAGGATACTGGATGCAAATGGAACTGTAATTGCAGATAATAAGACGGTATGTACCATTTCCGTTATCCATAATCAGATAAAAGATCCGGATAAAATTGTAGAGGTTTTATGCAGGGAGCTGGGGCTTTCGGAAGAGTATGTCCGTGGCAGAGTGGAAAAATATTCTGCAATTGAAAGAATTAAAAGCAATGTGGACAAAGAAATAGGAGATGCAATTAGAGCATATAATCTGGAAGGGGTTAAGGTGGATGAGGATTACAAGCGTTATTATCCTTACGGATCTCTTGCATCTAAGGTGCTTGGATTTACCGGAGGCGATAATCAGGGAATTATCGGTCTGGAAGTAAAGTATGAAGAGTATTTAAAAGGAACGGAAGGAACCATCCTTACGGTAACAGATGCCAGAGGGGTTGAAATTGATGAAGCAGGGGAACAGAGAATAGAGCCTGTTGCCGGAAACGACCTTTATTTAAGCCTTGATATGAATATTCAAAGCTATGCCACGCAGCTGGCAAAGCAGGTAATGGAGACCAAACAGGCGGAACGGGTGTCTATTCTAGTTATGAATCCCCAAAACGGAGAGATTATGGCAATGGTGGATGTGCCGGAATTTGATTTAAACCATCCTTATGAGCTGCCGGAAGGAACAAATACGGAAGGCTTAAGCGATGAGGCGAAGCAGGAATTATTAAATCAAATGTGGCGGAATGGTTGTATCAGCGATACCTATGAACCGGGATCTACCTTTAAGATCGTCACAGCGGCAGCCGGGCTGGAGAGCGGTGTGGTAACCTGTGAGGACCAGTTTTCCTGCCCGGGCTATATTATGGTGGAAGATAGAAGAATCCGCTGCCACAAAACCACCGGACATGGGAGTGAAAATTTTGTGCAGGCCACTATGAACAGCTGTAAGCCGGTGTTTACAAAATAGGATATGAGAGCAGTGAAACATGAAACAAAATAACAGCTTCGGAATTTCCGAAGCTGTATAATTAACATAAGGTTATCCCAGAATCGCCTTATCATTGGCAAATTCTTCTCCGCTGGCTTCCTCAAATTTATGAAGCAGGTCTTCGACGGTCAGCTTTTTCTTTTCTTCTCCTCTGATGTCCAGAATGATTTTTCCATCCATCAACATAATGAGACGGTTGCCGTGGGTAATAGCATCCTTCATATTGTGGGTGATCATCAGCGTAGTCAGATGATCCTTGTTCACAATATATTCTGTGGTTTCCAAAACCTTTGCGGCAGTTTTGGGATCTAAGGCAGCAGTGTGCTCGTCTAAAAGCAATAGCTTCGGCTTTTGAAGGGTTGCCATAAGAAGAGTAAGCGCCTGGCGCTGTCCGCCGGATAAAAGTCCTACCTTTGAAGTCAGACGTTCTTCAAGGCCGAGGCCAAGGATTTTTAAAAGTTCTTTATATTCTTCCCTTTCTCTTTTGGTGATACCGGGGCGGAGAAAACGGGTGTGGCCGCGGCGCTTTGCCAGGGCAAGGTTTTCTTCAATACCCATAGATGCGGCAGTTCCGGTCATGGGATCCTGAAAAACCCGGCCAAGGAACTTTGCACGCTTATGTTCAGGAAGTTTAGTCACATCAACACCGTCAATCAGAATCTGTCCGGCATCCACCGGCCATACTCCTGCAATTGCATTCATCATGGTAGATTTTCCGGCGCCATTTCCACCAATTACAGTAACAAAATCACCATCTTCAAGAGTCAGAGAAAAATTATCCAGAGCAAGCTTTTCATTTACAGTTCCCGGATTAAATACTTTCGTTACATTTTTAAGCTCAAGCATTGCTATTTCCTCCTTTCTTTAAGACAGATTTGGTGAAGTATTTGTTTTTCCAAAAAGGAATGGCAAGGAACACAGCAACAATAAGTGCAGATAATAATTTAAGGCTGTCCGTGTCAACGATTTTCAGCCAGATAACAATCTGAAGAACAATGTAGTAAATAATGGAGCCAAGTACCACGCCGATCAGTTTAAAACCAAAGTTTTTAAATATTTTTCCAAATACAGCTTCCCCGATAATCACTGCTGCAAGGCCGATTACAATAGCGCCCCGCCCCATATTGATATCTGCAAATCCCTGATATTGGGAAAGCAGTGCACCGGAAAGTCCTACCAGTCCGTTAGAGATCATAAGTCCAAGCACCTTGGATCTGTCAGTATTGATGCCCTGTGCTCTGGACATATTTCCATTACATCCGGTGGCACGAAGGGCACAGCCCAGTTCTGTTCCAAAAAACCAGTAAAGTATGAAAACTAAAATAAGGATGGTAATGGCAACTACAAAAATTGGATTTTTGTAAAAAACAACTCCTTTAATATATCGCAATGAAACCAGAAGGTCATATTTGTCTACATTGATTGCCTGGTTTGCTTTTCCCATGATTTTCAAATTAACGGAATAAAGACCAAGCTGGGAAAGAATACCTGCTAAAATTGCGGGAATTCCCATAAAAGTGTGAAAAAGTCCGGTTACCAGTCCGGTAAGCATACCAGCCAGGGTTGCAGCGATCATGGCAGTGAAAACATTGTGGCCGGAAAGCATCATCATGATGCATACAGCACCGCCGGTACATAAGGAACCGTCAACGGTCAGGTCGGCAATATCCAGGACACGATAAGTAATGTAAATGCCAATGGCGGTGATTCCCCAGATTAAGCCCTGCGAAAATACGCCGGGCATTGCATTTAATAAATTTAAGATGTTCATTGATTTCCTCCAGAATACATAAGTAAAAAATAAAGGATGAAAAGCAGCGAGAGAAAAATTCTCCCGCTGACTTTACATAAATGACGATAATTATTTATTCTGCCTATTCTTCAATTGCAATTGCTTCATAACCTTCAGGAACAGTAATATTTAATGCTTCACAGTTTGCTGCCTGATATTTCTTTGTAAAGTTGGGTGCATATTCAATGGGCATTGTGGATATATCCGCGCCTTCAGTCAGGATTCTTACTGCCATCTTGCCGGTAGCAACACCGAGATCATAATAGCTGATAGATAAGGTAGCTACGCCGCAGCCTGCACAGATGCCTTCTTCACCGGCAACTACAGGTACGCCGGCAGGAACACATACATTATTAATAAGTTCTGCGTTGGAAGCAGCGGTATTATCGGTAGGGACATAAATAACGTCAACCGTATCTGCTGCATTTGTTACAACGGAAGTAATGTCGTTGGAATCGGAAAAGGCGTAATATTCACAGCTATAGCCTTTTTCTTCAAGGAATGCCTTAATGGTATCTACCTGGTACTGAGAATTTGCTTCTGCAGAACAATATAATAAACCAACTGTTTTTGCGTCAGGGAATAATTCCTGAAGCATATCTGCCTGTCCGTCAAGAGGTGCAAGATCCGAGGTACCGGAAACATTTCCCCCTACTGTACCGTCAAATCCGTCAATACCCAGTGCCACACCATATTCGGTAACAGAGGTTCCAAGGATCGGAATTTCATTGGTTCCTGCAACAGCAGCCTGAAGAGCAGGAGTTGCGTTTGCAAGGATCAGATCCACATCACTGGAAACAAAGCTGTTGATAATGGTAGAACAGGTGTTGGAATCACCCTGTGCATTTTGAACGTCAAAGGTGACCTTGTCGCCAAGTGCGTCTGTCAAAGCATCCATAAATCCCTGGGTAGCAGCGTCCAGCGCATCATGCTGTACCAATTGACAGATGCCTACAACATAGGTTTCATCATCGCCGGCAGCTTCATTTTCTGCGGCAGCGGTTTCGGTGTCAGCAGCATTTGCAGCTTCCTGACTGTTTTCCGTGCTTTCAGCAGTATTTGGTGTATCCGCATTTCCTCCACATGCGGTAAGACTTCCTACCATAGCTACGGTCATAAGTAATGCAAGTATTTTTTTCATAATGGTTCCTCCCATAAAATATTACAGCAAATAATTCACTGCGTATCAGATTATACTAGTTTAAAGCGCTAAAGTCAACCTGTTTCTTAAAAAAGTTACAGGTTGGCGGGGGTTCGCACAGGCAAGCCTGTTAGGCATGGCATAGTTTTAAGACGATTGGCTATTAATATTTTGTAACTGAGCGAGGATAGAACTTCAATTCTTAAGGAGCCCCTTTAAAAACGTCAGTACTTAGCGAGGTTAAGAGCTGCAAGCAGCTCGCGAGCTTAGTACTGTTACGTTTTTATGGAGCGGGAGCGTGGCGACGAAGAATTGAAGTTCTATCCTCGCGTCATCTAAAATATCTGTAAACAATAATCTTCTGTGAATGGGCAGAGCGGCGGGCTGCATATATTTAACTAAAACTGTAGGGGACAGTTATCATGGAATCGCTAATTGAAAGATTAAATATGGAAGGTAAAAAGAAGGAAATTCTGGGGAATGCAGTGGAATTGCTGGAAAGAGCGGGGGTTATTACAGAGGAAGAGAAGGAGTGTGTGCTGCACATGATCTGGAAGGAGGAAGTGTGAAAAGATTTTCTAAGCGGTCAAGGTACGCCCGCAGGAATATCTGAGTTTCACAACAGATTGTTTGTGCCGCCAAAGGCGGCATGACGGAAAGGCATGGGTTAAAATGGAACGGGTTGGGATTTATAACAGATGCAGTACGGAGGAAGAAAGTCAGAGAAGTGCCCTGGCGGCACAGGCGGCGGAAAGCAGGGAAATTGCAGAAAAAAAGGGATGGCAGGTGACAGTGCAGTACATAGAATCAGAAACAGGCACGGTGGCATATAAGCGGAATGAGTACCAGAGACTTTTGGCTGATATGGAAAAGGATAAGTTTGATATTGTGATGATTAAATCCATTGACCGGCTTATGCGTTCTGCCAGAGACTGGTACTTTTTTTTAAGCAGGCTGACGGAAAACAATTTGAAATTATATATATATATAGAAGGAAAATTTTATACCCCTGACGATAATC